>NZ_FQXO01000009.1:21488-67108 GCF_900129995.1 Caloranaerobacter azorensis DSM 13643
AGGCTCAAATTTTTAGAAAATCCTAACGCACCTAATCAAGACATCCTGTCTTGTAGGATGCTGGTTTGACCTCCTGTCAAACCTACGGATTTTCTTCAAAATTTTCATCTAGTTTTTTAACTAAATTCTTTCAAGCATTCGCTTTCATTTTCATAAATATTGAAAAATATAAGTTTATAAGCAGTCTGATTCAAGGAATAACTCCTTGACTCTATTTTGTAAAGATTTTTATTAAACCTGCTTACATAGATAATCTATCCTCTTTCTTTTATACTCCAGATAATATTTTTTCAGCTACATCGTCTAAATCTCTGCCATTTATATGCGCTTTTTCATATGCATCTCCTATTTTCGCAGTTTTACAACCTGCTTTCAACCCTGCAATAATATCTGTATCCATATCCCCTATCATCCAACTCTGGCTCAAATCTATATTATACTTTTCAGCAAGTTCTAAAATCATTCCCGGTTTAGGCTTCCTGCATTCTGATTTTCTATAGAAATCAGGACAGAATTTAATCTCTTTAATCTGACAGTACGGTTTAAGCTTTTCTATAAGTTTTTTATGTATTTTATTTAAATCTTCTTCTGTTATATAACCTAATTCAACACCACCCTGATTAGTAACTATAAATAGTGTGAATCCAGCATCATATAATTTTTTTAACCCTCTTTTAGCCGATTCATAAATTATTAAATCCTCTGGCCTATTTACATGCTTACTATTATCATTTATAACTCCATCTCTATCTAAAAATATAGCTTTCATAAATGAAATCACTCCTAGAACAAATTTTTCTTAGATTCAATATAATTCTCCATATCCTTAATATAACTTAAACCGATTTCTTTTATTATCTTATTATTAACAGAATTCAGCTTTATTTCATCAATAGTTTTTATAGGCAAAACATTTACAGATGTCCCTGTCATAAAAGCCCCATCTAAATTTTTCAATTCATCAATATGTATATTCTTCTCTATAATTTCTATTCCAAGCTCTTTTGAAATTTTTAATACTTTTTCTCTAGTTATTCCCTGCAAAACATCACCTTCAGGTGCAGTATATACTTTATCATCTATAACAAAAAATATATTAGAACGACTGCCTTCGGTAATATACCCATCTTCATTAACCAAAAGAGCTTCAAATGCATTTCTGTCTTCTAACTCTTTTTTTATTTTTTCTTTAAACTCAATATTTACTACTTTAGCATTAGGATTTTCTCTTACAATGTTAAAAAGAATTGTATGTATACCATTTTCATATACTTCTTTTTCTGGATAATAACTCTTTATAAAATATGCTAAAAACATATGATTACTTTTATCAAGATCGCTAAATACCAATTTTATATTTAAATTGGGAAAATTATTTGCAGCAATCAGTTTTTTAATTTCATATAATATTTCATCATCTGATTTTTTTATTTTAAATCCAAGTAATTGAGCCGATTTTCTCATTCTCATCAAATGCTCCTCCACATACAAAGGAACACCATCTATAACTCTAATAACCTCATATATAGATGGTGAATTTATTAAATCAGTATTGACTTCTTTAACCGAACAAACTTTACCATTAACAATACAAAAATCTAAATATAATTCATTTAACATATCTAACACCTCACATTTTTTCATCTTAATCATATACTTTCTCATCAAATCTTAATTCTTTCCTTAAAGCCTTTAAAATATCGACTTCATAACTCTCCCTGACTTTTTTTAAAAGCTCTATACCGCAATCGCAATAGTATTTTAAATCTTTATTCAAATAGTCCTTAAATATATCGTTTAAAAACTGGTTTTTCCCCATTTTACTTCTAATCTCAGCTTTAACTCTATATATAAGTCCTAATTCATAAGGACTTTTTAACTTTTTAGAAAAATAATCAGCTCTTTTCAGACTTTCTAACGCCTCTTTATATTTACCTTCTTGTATATATAAAAGTGCCATATAGCCTTCAGCCGTTGAACGTCCCCAAAGTGTATCAATATGGTTATATACATCTAACGCCTTTCTCAAATACTGTCTAGCTCTATGATAATCCCCCATATCATAAGCCGCTTGCCCCGCATTTGTTGTGAATATTGTAAGTCCTCTTATAACTTTTTTATCCTCACAAATTTTAATAGCTTTATCATAAAACGTAAGAGCCGTTGAAAAGCTCATATTATGTCTTCTTATCTCACCTATATAATTATAGGCAGCCGCTATATTTAGTGAATATCTATCTTCATCTTGATTAAGTATTGTAAACATCCTTATAGATTCCTTCAAAAACTCCTCAGCCTTTTTATATTCACCAGACATAATTTTATTTACACCTTTAAGCCTTAATAAAATAGCTATATCCTTTTTATATTCTAACTGTCTAGCAAGTTTTAATCCTAAATCTAGATATTTTTTCATAGTATCGCTATTATGAGTTTGAATAGAATAATATATCATCTGTCTATAACCTTTCAGAGCATACCTATATTCTCCAACCTCAATAGACTTATTTATAACTCTCTTTATATAATCAATTCCTCTGTCATACTCACCTTCTCTTATTAAATATCTACCCTTCATATGAAAAAACGCTATCTCTAGTTTTATAATATCTTCAGTTAAACCTTCCTTTTTCTTTACTTCATCAAGTAACTTTTCAATATCATTTAAATACTTAATAGCCTTATCTTTTGTTATATATAAATATCCTTTATCCTTAATTGGTACATTTGTTAATTCAGGGAAAAGCTCATGGCTAAAATCTAAATATCTATCAACATTCTTTATACTATACTTTAAAGTAGCTAACTTATTGCCTCCATTAGAAAAATGATATATAATTTTCGGATATAAAAGCATATCACTGTTATTATTCTTTAAATTACGTTCTAATATAGACCCAATCCTATTGTGAAGCAGTCTTCTCATAGTCTGAGATTGTTCAAAATATACAAATTCCCTTAATTTCTGGTGAGTAAATTTATAACTTATCTTATCTTCCTGAACTATCTCCTTGATTATATATTTATTTTTTAATTCTTCAATAATTTCAATGATTTCAAATTCACTTTTTCCACTTACTTCTTTTATAATATCTAAACTTGCCTCATCAAAAAATAGCGAAATAATATTTATTATTTTTCTACCATCATCAGAAATACCCAATAATCTGCTTTTTAATATATCTTGAATTTTTGAAGTCATAAAATTTATATTTCCTTTTTCTTTTACCGTATTTAAAAATTCTACTAGGAAAAAAGTGTTTCCTTCCGTCTCCTCATAAATCCTGTTTTTTAATTCTTCAGTAAATCTATGCCCCGGAAGAGCCTTACTTAAAAAATCTTCTACTTCACTTTTTGTAAATCTACTTAGAAAAATTTTCTCCAATTTATTATATTTAATCAAAAGCGCTGTAAACCTCTCAATCTTATAACTGCATACATTTCTTAAAGTCCCTAATAAATTTATATTATTATTTTCATCATGTAAAATTAGCTTACTGAGTAAAGATAAACTCATATCATCCATCCAATGTAAATCTTCAAATATAAGCAGTATTTTCTTTTTTCTGGAAACCTTTTTGAAAATGCTTAAAATTACATCTTCAACAACTTGATACTTTAAACTGTCTATTTTTTCTACTGGATTTATATTGAGCTGAACTGATTCATCTGCAAATACAGGAAATATACAAGAAATAATATTTTTCCATAGGGCTGGAACATCTATATTTTCAATTTTGATAATATTAATAAGTTTATCAAGTATAGTATTCCATGGTTTAAGCAGATAGTCTTCTTCCACTTGATAGCAGTTAGCTTCAATTATATATACATCTTCCTTATCTATCATACTTAAGAACTTATCTTTAAGCCTAGTTTTACCTATTCCAGCTTCTCCTATTATAAGGACTGACTTCGAACTTTTACCGTATACAAATTCTTTATAATTTTTCTCTAAAAATTGAAGTTCCTCATTTCTTCCATAAAAAAATTCTTTATTACTTAAATCCTCCTTCTCCTTTGAATCTCTCATAAGTAAAATATTTTCGTAAAGCCGTTTAGTTTCTGATTCAGGCGTTATTCCTAATTCACTGGCTAACCTTTTTAATAACTTATTATAAATATCAATTGCCTTATTATAAGCTCCTTTACTGCTATAAAGCTTAATTAAAATTCTATGTGCCTTTTCATCAAATTCATCAGCTTCAATCAATAATTTCGCATACTTTTCAACTAAATCATATTCTTGTTTTAATTGACTTTCGTTTATCCTTTTATAAAGTTTCGATATATATATTTCTTTAAATTTCTCTCTTGTATTTATCAACCATTCGTCAAATTTTTGAGCATCCTTAACTAAGAATCCCTTTAAAAATTCTCCTGAGTACGCTTCAATATCATTATCACTATCAGATAAAAAAATATCTAAATCTATATTTAAATCTATATCAGGATTTAACATTACAATATGCTTTTGCGGAGATATAATAATATCCATTTCAAAAGATTTCCTTATCTTATACATTGTATTTCTCAAATTCTTCTTTGCTTTCCTCTCTGAAAGTTCTCCCCACAAAAGAGAAGCTAGTTCATCCCTAGTTGCTTTTTTATTTACTACTAAATAGTAAAATAAAGCTTCTGCTTTTCTTAAAGGAAATGTTATTTTTTTACCATCTTTTATTACAGTAGGAATATCAAATAACTTTACACATATCGGAGTCATAAATCCCACTTCCACTTTTTTAATAATCCAACAAATTATATCTCTTGATTTTATTTAGGTTATGAATATATTTCGACTAAACATATTAAAATCCTCTTTAAAGCTGCAATCAAACTTATATTTTTTAATCTAAAAAATTTTTTTAAAAAATACTTGAATCTATAAAAGTTTATGATATTATATATATGGGTGATTCTTTTTTAAAACTTTTATATTTTCGCTGTCGAATATGTGAAAACATATTGTTTTTTTAATGATTTATTGTTAATTTTTTAACTATATTGTTCTTTTAGATTTTTATTATAGAATATCTGTGAATTACAATATGGATTATTTTTTTGGCGTTCTATTGTTAATTTTTTAACCATATCTTTATGGTTTAGATTTCTAGTAAGAAAGGAGTGTATTTATACCTGTTAAATATATAAAAGCATCATATTATTTTTTTAGTATATTATTGTTAATTTTTTAACTATAATTATATATTTAAAATTCAAGAGAGAGGTGGCAATTATGTCTGTTAAAAATGTAGAAGATTTAATGAAAAAATTAAAAGAAATAAGAAAAGCTCAAAAAAAATACGCTACTTATACTCAAGAACAAGTAGACGAAATTTTTAGACAAGCTGCAATAGCTGCAACTAATGCTAGGATTGAACTTGCAAAAATGGCAGTTGAAGAAACTGGTATGGGAATTGTTGAAGATAAAGTTATAAAAAACCATTTTTCATCTGAATATATTTACAACAAATATAAAGATGAAAAAACTTGTGGTATCATTGAAAGAGACAACTCTTTTGGTATTGTGAAGATTGCAGAACCAATAGGTGTTATAGCTGCAATTGTACCAACTACAAATCCAACTTCAACTACAATATTTAAAGCTCTTATCGCATTAAAAACTAGAAATGGTATAATATTTTCACCTCATCCAAGAGCAAAAAAATCAACAATAGCCGCTGCAAAAATAATATTAGAAGCAGCAGTTAAAGCAGGAGCTCCAGAAGGAATTATAGGCTGGATAGATGAACCTTCTATAGAACTTTCTCAATGTGCCATGAGAGAATCTGATTTAATCCTTGCTACTGGTGGACCAGGTATGGTTAAAGCCGCTTATTCATCAGGTAAACCAGCTATAGGTGTAGGTGCAGGAAATACTCCTGCTATAATAGACGAAACTGCACATATAAAAATGGCAGTAAACTCAATACTCCTTTCAAAAAGCTTTGATAATGGAGTTATCTGTGCTTCTGAACAATCTGTAATAGTTATAGAAGATGTTTATGATGAAGTTAAAAAGGAATTTTCAGAAAGAGGAGCTTACCTATTAAAGAAAAATGAAATAGATAAGATCAGAAAAATTATTTTAGTTAACGGCTCTATAAATCCAAATATAGTTGGTCAATCAGCATATAAAATAGCTGAAATGGCAGGAATTAAAGTTCCAGAAAACACTAAAGTCCTTATTGGAGAAGTTGAATCTGTAGAAGCTAGCGAACCTTTTGCACACGAAAAACTATCTCCAATCCTTGCTCTATACAAAGTAAAAAGTTTTTCAGAAGCTCTTGATAAAGCTGAAAAACTTGTTGAACTTGGAGGTTTTGGACATACTTCAGTATTGTATACTGATCAGGTTAAATCAAAAGACAGAATTGCAAAGTTCAGCGAAGTAATGAAAACTGGAAGAACAATAATAAATATGCCTTCTTCTCAAGGTGCTATAGGAGATATATACAATTTCAAACTTGCTCCTTCTTTAACTCTAGGCTGCGGTTCTTGGGGTGGAAACTCAGTATCAGAAAATGTTGGGGTAAAACACCTTTTAAATATAAAGAACGTAGCCGAGAGGAGAGAAAATATGCTTTGGTTTAGAGTGCCAGAAAAAATATACTTTAAATATGGCTGTTTAGCAATGGCATTAAAAGAATTAAAAGATATGAATAAAAAGAAAGCCTTTATTGTAACTGACAAAGTTCTTTATAATTTAGGTTTTGTTGATAAGATTACAAAAGTGTTAGAAGAAATACAAATAGATTTCAAAGTATTCTTCGATGTAGAACCAGACCCAACTTTAGCTATTGCTAAAAAAGGTGCTGAAGAAATGAGAAGTTTTGAACCTGATACAATTATAGCCTTAGGTGGAGGTTCACCAATGGATGCTGCTAAAATAATGTGGGTAATGTACGAGCATCCAGAAGTTAGATTTGAAGACTTAGCAATGAGATTTATGGATATAAGAAAAAGAGTATTCAGGTTCCCAAAAATGGGTGAAAAAGCTATGATGGTAGCAATACCAACTTCAGCAGGTACAGGTTCTGAAGTAACTCCTTTTGCAGTTATAACAGATGAAAGAACTCAAATTAAATATCCATTAGCCGATTATGAGCTTACTCCAGATATGGCTATAGTAGATGCAGAGCTTATGATGAATATGCCAAAAGGATTAACAGCAGCTTCTGGTATTGATGCATTAACTCATGCTATAGAGGCATATGTTTCTGTATGTGCTTCAGAATATACTAATGGAATGGCTTTAGAAGCTATTAGACTTATATTTAAATATTTACCTCAAGCATATAATGATGGTCCAAATAACATAAAAGCTAGAGAAAAAATGGCTCATGCTTCAACTATGGCAGGTATGGCATTTGCTAATGCTTTCTTAGGCGTATGCCATTCAATGGCTCATAAACTAGGTTCTATGCATCATATACCTCATGGTATAGCAAATGCTCTATTAATCAATGAAGTTATTAGATACAATGCAGTAGATAATCCTAGAAAACAAGCTACATTCCCACAATATAAATATCCAAATGCTAAATGGAGATATGCTAGGATTGCTGACTATTTACAATTAGGTGGAAATACAGATGATGAAAAAGTAGAACTATTGATTAAGGCTATTGATGATTTAAAAGCTAAATTAAATATACCAAAGACTATAAGAGAAGCTGGAGTTTCTAAACAAAAATTCTTTGCAACATTAGATGAAATGAGCGAAAAGGCATTTGACGATCAATGTACTGTATCTAACCCAAGATATCCTTTAATTAGCGAAATTAAACAAATGTATATAAATGCATTTGGAGAAATAAAAAAATAACACAATAAATCAAAATGAGGTAGATGATTAATCATCTACCTCATTTTGATTTACATTTAACTATTAAATCGATTTATAATTTTTGTCCCTTCCTATTGTCCCCGACACTAAAACTGTCAGCGGTATAGTTAAAATAAGTCCTATACTTCCTGCTAATGCCCTAACAACTTCCGAAGCAATCATATCTCTATTTATTATTTCAACAAATGAAAAATTATATGCTAAAAATAGAAGCATTAAATGGATTGCTCCACCTGCATATGCCAATATTAAAGTATTTGACATAGTTCCCATAATATCTCGTCCCATATTCATACCAGATTTAATTAAATCTTTTGTACTAATTTCTGGATTAACAGATTGCATTTCGTACATAGCTGATGAAATGGACATACTTACATCCATTACAGCTCCTAATGCACCTAATATAATTCCTGCAAAAAGTAACCCTTTAAAATTAAAACTTATATTTTGAGGAATGAACATAAGCATTTGCGCTTCTTCATTACCTAATCCAGTAAGTTTAGCCATTGTACCGATACCTAATGCTATTAGACCGGCAATTAATACTCCTCCTGCAGTACCTATTATAGCACATAATGTCTTTTTATTTATTCCACTTATAATTAATAGAGTTATAATGATTACACCTATACTAACAATTATAGATACTAACACAGGGCTATACCCTTTTAATATCAAAGGTAGTAGTATTTTAACAACTGCTAAAATTGTTAAAGCTAATGTTATTACAGTTTTAAAGCCTTTAAACCCACCAACTAATATTAAAAGAAGTATAAAAACTATAACTAAATAAAGTAAATATTTATCTCTTGCAATTTCACCTATATATCCGACCAAAATATTCCCATTTTCATCTTCTTCTAAAAATAAAAGTACGTTATCGCCCTTATTTACAATAATATTGTAAACTATTCTTTCATCAATATAATTATCTACAATAATAGTTTCTCCTTTATGCTTTCCGCTCGTGATTTTTACTTTTACTCTCTGATGGCGCATTTCATAGTTTTGATCATAACCTTCAGTTTCCTCAATTTCATCTGACAATATCTCAACCACTTTTCCATGCACAGGTTTTAATTGTTCTTGACTAATGTCTTGCATTTCGTTTTCGAAATTACCGTCATTGCCATCAGCAAAGACACTTGCTGTATTAAATATCAGAATAAATACAGTCAACAATACAACAATAAAAGATAATCGCCTGCTGTCATAAATACTCATTTTGACACCCCTTTTAAAAAATATGTTATAAAACAATATTAAATCACTTTGACCTATTAGTCAACAAAAGCAATTACAAAACAACGGGCTATCGCCCTAAAAAATTTTCAAGTGCTAAATTTCTAATTCGTCGTTATAAATACTTTTATAGAATTTTTATTTGCTGCTTTTAAAATATGATCGAGATTTTCACAAATAAGTGGTTCTCCTCCTAATAACATTAATTTATCAAAACCATTATCGGCTATTTTTTTTATAACCTCTATTTTATCTGACAAAGTTAATGAATTAACCTTTTTACTAAAATACATATCAGCATTATAACAATGAGTACATCTTAAGTTACACTTATCCGTAATATCCCAAACTAATATTTTAGACATAATACTTCCCCACCCCACCTTATATATTTATGAAGATTTTAAAAACTGAGCATTATATATCTTTCTATATAATGTATCTCTATTAATTAGTTCGTCATGTATTCCCTCTTCTACAATTTCACCATCTTTAAATACATATATTTTGTCACACAGCTTAGAAATAGTCGTTAATTTATGAGCAGTAAATATTATTGTTCTGTTCTCATATTTTTTTACAATACGTTTTATAACCTTTGATGTTGTAATCGGATCTAATGAAGATGTCGATTCATCCAAAATAATTATATCAGGATTTCTTAATATTGTCCTTGCAATAGAAACTCTTTGCCTCTCTCCTCCAGATAAATTAAATCCGTTTTCGCCTACAGGAGTATCAAGTCCAAATGGAAGTTTTTCAAGAAACGAATCTACTCCTGCAATCCTTAAAGCCTCATTTAACTCCTCCTCTGTAGCTTGTGGATTACTAAACAGTATGTTTTCTCTTAAAGTTCCTGTAAATAAAAAAGTATCTTGAAAAACTATCCCAAATATTTTTCTTAAATTATTTAAACTTATATTCTTTATGTCATAACCATCGATAATTATTTGCCCTTTGTCAGGTTCATAAAACCTTATTAGTAACTTACACAGCGTACTTTTCCCCGAACCACTATATCCTACAAAAGCAACCTTTTCTCCTTTAAATATATTTAATGAAATATTCTTTAAAGCAATTTTATCATTATATTTGAAAGTCAATTCTTTTATTTCTAATTTATTTTCAAAAGTATATTTATAGTGAATTTCTCCACTGTTTTCTTCCTTTTCTTCTAAAATAGAAAAAATTTTATCTGAACTTACAAACACTTGCTGCATTTGTTGATAAAACGAAAAAAAATTAATCATAGGATCTATAAGAAGTCCATTATACATCATAATAGCAGTAAGTCCTCCAATAGATAGAGTCCCAATACTTACCTTATATCCTCCAAATATCATAATAAAAGCAATTATTCCCATAAAAAATGCACTATTAATATTACTAGTAATTATTACAAATTTCTGAAGACTCAATATCTTTTTGTTCATATTTATACTTTTTTTAGACACTTCTTCACTAAATCTCTTTTCCTGACAATAAGATTTTATTTCTTTAATCCCTTTTATTCCTTCAGAAAATTTTCCCCACAATAAAGAATTCGCTTGTCTTTCATCTTCGGCCAATTTATTTATCTTAGGCCCCGTTTTAATTGCCTGCAAAGATAAAACAATTCCTATTGGAACCATTATTAAAGTGATTTGCAAATCAATTCTTGACATATAATAAAATCCAAAAATGAAAATTAAAATATCCCTGATTATAAAAGTCAATGGTTTCAACATCCCACTTACTGTTATTTTACTATCTTCTATCAATCTAACCATTAAATCACTAGTATTATTCTCAACATAAACTCTATATGGAATTTTTTGAAGTTTTGAAAATAATTCAATTCTTATTTTATGTCCAATTTGCGTTTCTAAATAAACATTTAAATATTCAAATAAAGCTCTAAATATTATATTTAACACATGTAATAATAGATAAACACAACCCGCCAAGAAAAAAGCTTTAACTTTATCTTGGGCTGAACTCGTAGCAATATTTATTATTTTCTCTATGTATTTAATGGGATAAGCAGATAAAAAACTAGTCAATACTAAAGTAATAGCTAATACTATAGCCTTGCCCCAGAATTCTCTACATAACTTAAAAATTTTCAATACTTTACTAAGTGTACTTGAAGAACTCATGAATCATATCCCCTTTATATTTAATCCTAATCTTAAGTTACTTTTTATCTTTTAATCGGCATGCAAAATTAATTACTGCATGCCGATTAAAAATTTTTGTTATTTTTCTACATAAGTAACTTTACACATTCCCATTCCTGATCTAGCGCCAATTACTATATGTGTAAGTCCAACTCTTATAACTTTAAGTTTTGGTGGTTTATACATTTGCTCACCTCCCTCTTTAATCTTTTATTTTCTCTTTATCTTTAATTTAAAGTTAACTTAAATCTTTAATACTTTCTACTAAATCTACAATCTTTTTATATAACCAAAACATTTTAAATCTAATAAAAATCTAGACAATTCAATTTCAGAAATATTATATCCACTCCTTAATAATTCAGAATAAATATCTTTTATTCCCTCATTATTCTCAATATATTTAAGTACTAAAGATTTCCAGTTGTTGAATCTCTTCACAACACCTTCGTCCATTCGAAATAAAACACTCTCTTTATCATCAATTTTAGTTAATACGTTCTCACATATTTTATATCTATTAAATTTCAACTTATCATAATATCTTTGTTCTTCTTGACTTATAACATCACATATACTATATTCATCTTCAAGCTTTAGAGGACATGCACCATCACATATAGAATTGAATTCACATACTTTGCATAATCTTTTATTATGTTTATTTTCTTCTTTTAATTTTCTAAAACTTTTGTAAAAAATATGATTTTCAATATTTTCAAAATATTCTAACTCTAATATATTTACAGGTTTACCTTTAAGTTTCCCTTCTCTCTTACAAGCTTCTGCTGTTGATAAATTACAAGAACCACAAGGATAGATGTCTCCATTTGGTTCTAATAACCAAATACTTTCTCCAGCTCTACATACCGATTTATTCTCTTCTATATATTTTTTACCAAAAACCCTGTTCAAATATCTTGCTACTATAGGTTTACAATCTAACTGTAAAAACAAATCCGGATAAACTCTATTTTTCACTTCTATTAGCCTCTTAATAGCTCTAAGTTCGATATTTAAATCATATAAAAGTTCTTTATTTCTATTTGCATTTCCACATTTATACAACGATAATACATTTAATACATTAATACCTAATTCCTTGAGTATTTTAGGAAAATTAATAATATCTTCTGCATTATTTTTAATTATAACTGTCGATATTTGAATTAATACATATTTATTACTTTTTTTCAATTTGCTTTTTAAAAGTGCAATATTCTCGATAACTTTCCTAAACGTTCCAACACCTCTAATATTATCATTAATCTGAGGATCTGTAGAATCTAAACTTATACTTATTTGCTTAATTCCACTTTCTATCAATTTTTCAATATTTTGTTCATCTAATAAAGCTCCATTAGTATTTATTGTTACTGTAACCCCTTTCAAGTTTGCATAAGAAATAATATCAAAGATATCTTTTCTCATTAGGGGCTCGCCACCTAAAAGATGTATATGATCGAAACCACCTTTAACTAATTTATTTATCACATCTATACATTGACTATAACTTAATACATCATTTTTCCTATTTTCACCGAAATACTTTTCAGCATTATAGCAATGTTTACATCTTAAATTACATTCTGGTGTAATATCCCATAAAAGAGTTCTTTTAAAACCCACCATCGGCACCTCTCTTTATATAACCTTTTATCAAATTAGGTAGCCAAACTACAATTCTACTATCAACTTTTTTTCTAACAATTGTTCTATAAATTCCTCAATATCCCCTCTTATACTTTCTTTATCACAAGAAAATTCTTTCGATACTAATTGTAAAATATTTTCAAATTCATTATTTTCTATGTTTTCCCATATAAATTTAGCAACATCCTCCAACTTGTAACATTGTTCCGAATCAACATCTAATACAGCAATATAATTTTCTATCGGTTTTTCTATTATTTTATCACTTTTAAAATATGCCATTTTAGTTATCCTCCTTTTATAAACCCCTCTATATATTATATCTTTACATAGTATAAAAATCCCAATTGCTACTTTTTATTCTACTATTATCAAATCTATTTCTTATACTTCATAAATCTAAATTCATTGTAAAAGGTTTTTTTTGAGATGTCAATCACATTTTTCCAACACAATTTCCTATATTTCGACTTTTAAATGCAAAAAAACTTCGAGCCTATAGCCCGAAGTTTTTATTCTTCAGACAATCTTTTAGAAATAATACACGTTGCTATCCCTAAAATAGCTATAACTGCTACCGGCGAAATTAACGTAAACCATAAATAGAATTTTTCATTACTTGGTCCTATAAATAAATTAGGTATCAATAATATCAACCCCGAAATTTAAGTATTATACCACCTGATCTATTCGTTTTTCTCCATATTTCTTTGTTTGACAATGTATATTTATTACGAATACCAAACCAAAGATTTGGCGATTTATTCGCTATTGTTCTTATGAGCAACAATCCAGCTAAAGCATAAATGAAACTTATAATGATATTTAAATAGTAGAAAAACAAGCTAATCTCCAAATTTCATTCATCTCTATCAGTTCTAATTCTTATTTATAATACCTAATCACAGCCCTATATCTACTACATACAATAACACATTCATTGTATAATAAAACACTTTGAGAAATCAATAGTAATTATGTTATTATTTTCCGATATTTTTCTACATTTTTCTCCATTAAAATAATAGTCCACCAAACATTTTACTCATATATCCACCACATTTACTATATAAACCTTCAAACCGTTTTGTGCTTTGTTTTGTTATGCATGCCCAGCACACCATATAAACCGATTAGAGAAATTTCTCTAATCGGTTATATAATACATAACTGAAAATTTAATCTAACATTACTTAATAGTAAAATATAAAACTATATCTGGTTCTGTTAAAATAGGATGATTCCAATAATCAACTTGTATGTTACCAAATGTTTTTGTTTCGCATACTCCTATTAAAGCAGTCATACCTTTTTCTCTCTTTTCAAGGAGTTTTTCTACTGCATAATCTGTTATATCCCTTCCTACTTCTCCGAATAAAGCTACAAGTGATTTTTCTAATCTCTCTCTATACTCTGGTTTAACAAATCCATTTTTAGCAGTTTCACCAGATAAACTTTTTAAACTTAAACGAATTGTAGCTTTTGAAGATAATTTTTTATCATATATACTATTATCCATAAACTTTTTTTCAGTAAAAGCATAGCTAAACATATAAAGACCGATATTAGCGAAAACTTCCTTCTCTGTAAATCCTATTATAACAGCAGGAGCATTATCACTTTCATAATATCTCACCTCAACATAATTTTCTTTATATGGTTTTTCTACTAAAGCACTAGCCACTTTAATAACTTTTTCATCTAAGTTGTCTATTAAAGTTCCTTTTACTTCATTTCCTTGTATAGTTATTTCACCATTTTCATCAATTTCAAATTCATCAGCATTAACATATTTAGTATTTAATAAGTTTTTGCTATATTTTATTTCTTGTGAAGTATCTTTTTGTGAGTTGCCTTCTTCTCCTGTATCAATACCTCTATCTAAAGCATCAAACATATTTACAATCATTTGACTTGCCTCGGCTCTTGTAGCCTCACCACATGGCTTAAATGTATTATCTGGATAACCATTTATAATTCCATTTTGACTAGCAATAATTATGTATCCTTTATCTTCTGACTTGATAGTATTATCATCATTAAATTTTGTCTTTTGTCCTGCTAATTCTTTTGCCTTTTCATCAAGTCCAACTGCTCTTACTATCATTTTTGCCATTTCTATCCTTGTAATGTTTTTATCTGGCTCATAATTATCTCCATATTCACTTGGTAAAATAATACCTTTTTTCACTAATGTATGTATTTCATCTTTAGCCCAATGTTTTTTTGTATCATTAAAACTATTCCCTTTTATTGTATCTAACCTTAATGATGTTCTTACTACTTTTGCAAACTCTGCCCTAGTTATAGTATTATTAGGTCTAAATGTACCATCTCCATAACCATCTAGTATACCTAACTCTACTAATTTCCCAACTGTTACATTAGCCCAATGATTACCCATATCTGAAAATCTATTAGCTATTTGCTTAAAATAATCAGCAGTTTTATTTATAACTTCTTTGAATATTTTTTGTAGGTCTAATCCCTGTTCACTTCCATCAGCAGCATAAGTTTGAATAGGTATTATACCCATTACTAACACTAAAATCATTAATAAAGTAACATATTTTTTCATTTATGCATTTCTCCTTTCATTAGTTTTAATTCTATTTATTACCTCGTTTTACACATATATTGTAACATTACTACAGACTAAAGTTGTATAAATTTTTAAAAATGGTTGATTATTTTTATTCTAATATTTTCATATAATATAAGGGTATTTTTATAAAAAAAACTATAAACACTTTTGGTGTATATCTCTTTTTTTTGCTGTTCTATAATAAATGTTGGAATGGTAATTTCCAGCATTATTTTTTTCAAAAAAAATAATGCACTTACCAAAAATGCCTACTAAAAATATAATTCTCATATTTTAAAAAAAAGGCGTTTAATAAGTGCATAATAATATTGCTCTTTCATTTAGAACATTTCATCTAATAGATTGAAAAGTTTTATCATCCATTTTATATGCTCTAATTATATATATTATTATGTTTATACTATCATTTCTAATAAAAACATACAGCTAATTTCTAAATGTATATAACAAGGTTATAATTTAAATATAATAGTTAAGAATTATTTTAATGCTATAAATGAAAATTTATTTATGGTTGATGTTCTTCACAGTAATTTTGTATCCGGGTCATGATTGTTCCACAACAACATTTAATAACATATATTCGACATTGACATGGAGGGTCTGATAATACTTCCAATTCACAAAAATCATGTGACGGTTCAGTATGACAGATATGTGCAATATACATTGGCTTAGGCTTAATAATATCATCTTTTTGTAATTTATGATTACTATCTGCATAAGCTGGCACTATCATACTTAAAACTAATACTATTATAATTAATAAATAAAAAACTTTTTCATCAAATCCATATCTCCTAAATATCTATCTTTATTAAAAAATATTACCTATTCTTTACTATTTAAATTTTTCTCTATTTCTTTGTTTAACTTATCACTTATTTCCTCCATTGTTTTTGCTTCTTTCTCATATTGTTCTATTAAATTCTTTATATTTTCATTATTAATAGCATCTTCTCCCAAATTCCCCTTTTTATTAGTAACTTCTTTTTTCATTCTATCTATTTTCTTATTTATTTCTTTCCATTCTGTCTTAATATTTTCTAATTCATCTTTTTTATCTTTATCTATCTTTTTTGGTAATCTATTTTCGCTATTTACATTTTTATCTCTTATAGCATTATTAGTAAAATTATTTCCTCTTTTATTACAACCAGTTAAAACTAAAGTTAGAATTAATATTAATAATAAAAAAGAATTCATAATTCTGAAATATTTTCTATTTTCTAATCCCACAAAATCCCCTCCCAATTTATATAAATTTATATTCAGCATAGCAGTATTTTTTTGAAACGTCAATCATATTTTCCCAACACAATCTTCCATATTTCGACCTTTAAATGTAAAAAAACTTCGAGCCTATAGCCCGAAGTTTTTATTCTTCAGACAATCTTTTAGAAATAATCCACGTTGCTATCCCTAAAATAGCTATAACTGCTATCGGCGAAATTAACGTAAACCATAAATAGAATTTTTCATTACTTGGTCCTATAAATAAATTAGGTATCAATAATATCAACCCTGAAATTATAAGTATTATACCACCTGATCTATTCGTTTTTCTCCATATTTCTTTGTTTGACAATGTATATTTATTACGAATACCAAACCAAAGATTTGGCGATTTATTCGCTATTGTTCTTATGAGCAACAATCCAGCTAAAGCATAGATAAAACTTATAATGATATTTAAATAGTATAAAAACAAGCTAATCTCCCCCTCCCCTCCGACTTTTATAACTTATGCTCATATCTACTTTTTTAATTTCAGAAAATTTGCCGTAATATATTAATCTTCCATTTTCTAAATAAATTACTATATCATCATCATTAATAAGATTAATTCTGTGAGTAGAAATAATCTTCAAACTATTAGGCAAATATTGATCAATTTTATCTAATATTCTCTTTTCCATTGAATACTCTACTCCTGATAACGCTTCATCCAGTACCAAAATTTTAGGCTTACTATACAAAGCTCTAGCAAGTGCAATTCTTTGTCTTTGCCCTTTAGAAAAATTTTTACTAATAACAGATTCTATATCCTGCTGTTTAAATATATCCGAGAAATCATTTAACTCTAAAAGATTTATAAGTTCATCTATTAAAAATCCTGATGATATATTACGATAAAATTTTATATTATTATAAACAGTATCATTAATAATATATTCTTTATCAAAACATACTCCTATAAATTTTGTATAATCTTTAATCTTTTCTATAGGTATTCCATTTACTTTTATATTTCCTTTAGTTGGTTTTATCAGCTTTATTAACATATTAATAAGGGTTGTTTTCCCAGACCCACTCGAACCAATTATAAAAATTTTTTTACTAGATGTCTTAAAATTAATATCTTTTAATATAACTTTATCATCTACTATTAAAGAAACATCATCAAATTCTACATCACAAACATCAGATATCTCAATTTTATTCTCACTATAATCTTCCGTTGACAATAACATAATATTTGCAATCCTTTTATAACTCACATTCATACTTTGAAATGAATAAAAAAGATTTACTAATGCATCTATCGGTGTATATAAATAATTCGAAAGATTAAAATAAAGAACCATTTCTCCTAAAGTAATCTGTTTATTTAATATAAGTATACTAGAAATCCAAAGTAAAATGATTGACCAAAGTCCTGTTATACTCCCAGTAACTATTGACGCTGATCGTTCTACCATTATAGCCTTTTTATTAAATATTATTATCGAATGCAAAAACTCACTTATTTTTAATAATTTAATCCTGATTACCGAGAATACCCTATAAATAATATTTTTCTCAAAATAGTCGTGAAATTCTTCTGTCATTTTAGCTTCCATTTGCTTGACCTGATAATTAAATAATATTATCTTTTTCTTAAAGTAATATACTAATAAAATGTATATCGGAACTATAAGTAAATAAAACAAAATTAATTTGACACTTATGAATGATAATATTACTATCAAGGCAATTATCTTTAAAATATTTACAATCAATGAAATCAGAAAATCAATATACAAACCTATATTGGCTACATCACTCGTTATACTATATAGTAATTCTCCTATTTTTATTTTCTGATACTGTAAATAATCTATTTTAGAAATACTATCAAGTAAACTAATCCTAATATCATACAAAAGATATTGTCGCGTTAAAACAAAATATTCATTCGCAAAATAATTCAAAATGCTGTTAACAATATAAAACAGACATAAAAATAGAAAAAGAGTAGTTTGTATAGAATTTTTATCTCCATTTACAATAAAATCTATCAAAATCTTTATAAGGAATGCTGGTATTAAAGACATAATAAAAAAGAAAAGAGACAAAACTATTTCTACAAAAATGCGCAACTTATATTTTTTCAAAAATTTCATCATAAACACATTCATCAATATCTATCTCCTGTAAAATAATCTCAAATACCGCTGATCAATCCTCGCTATTTTAGTATTTCAATTACATTCGATTCTTGAAGAATCTTACAAACTGATAACGTATCCATTATAATTTTTTCTCTTGACAAATCAATTTTTTCATTTGAAACTAATAAATTTTTCTTTTCTATCAATATATCAACTAACTCTTCTATAGATTTCTTTCCTTTAAATTCATCAGACAACATTAATAAATCCTTTGTTTCTCTATCTATTTGCGCTAATATCTTTCCATTAGAACATACAATAAATTGTTCCTTATTCTGTTCTATTGACAAATTATTTTTTACAATCATACGATCTTCATAATGAACATCATTAAATAATTTAAACAGATTAATATCAATATTATTTAGTTTATTATTCTGTTTAATCTTAATCAATGTTGTATAAAGATATTTTGCATTCATACTGCGATAAATTTTTTCCAATCTACTAATAACAATATTTTTATCAATATCAGGATTTATCATTTTTGTAAGCTCTGTAACACTTCTATTTTGAAAACCCAAATACATACGATCAGTCGATATTACTTCGACTTTCCATTTTTTATCATAAAAATTATTTTTCAACTCTTCTAAATAGAATATATTCTCCTCATCTCCAAGCATTTGACAAAACATTATAAACTCTCCATTTTCATTAAGATGTTCCTGTAATCCGCCTATAATTTTACGTACTATAAATAAACCATCTTCTCCACCATCTCCACAAATTGGATAATTTACTCCTTTAATCATTGGAATAAATGGTGGATTACTATATATAATATCAAATTTTTGACCCTTAACTTCATTAAAAAGGTCTCCTTCAATAATCCTTACTTTATCTTCTAGTTCATTAAGTTTTACATTAAAAATAGCCATATTAGCTGCTACTGGATTTAATTCTACACAATATACTTCCGATGCAGATCTAGCTGCTAAAATTCCTTGAATACCAGAACCACTACATAAATCTAAAACTTTAGTATTTCGCTTAAATAGTATATTTTCTCCTAAACGATAACTATCATAACCAATATAAGTATTGGGGTATTTATCCTGACATGTTTCATATTTGCAATTTAAATCCACTAAAAAATATAATTGCTGATAAACGATCACAGTATAATCATTTAATCTAATCTGATCTTCAAATGAATATGCTAAACCTGATTCTAAAAGCAGAGTAACTCGTTTCTTTCCTATAATCTCCTCTAGCTCTTTTACATTCATCGATTTACCCAAAAGCATAAATTCAAATATATTTCTTAAATAAGATGGTATACATTTAAGTACCCTCTCCCCTGTTTTTACATCTGCAAACCAAGGGTCAATAAAATTATAAATACCACGAACATTACTTATAATAAACTTATAATCAATTAATTCAAGAATTTCTCTTAAATTATTAACATATTTATCCTGTATTTTTATCATCCTGCATTCCCCCATTTAAAATACGTTACTAAATCCGTCTTTTTATAATCTATAGAAAATTATATTTTTTGTTAATTTTCAAATAATTTTAAATATAATACTTAAAACTTATATAAAAAGTGTATAAAAAATAAGGTCGTATTTTTTACAAATTTCATTTTTAAGTGTAGCTTCATTTATAAAACCATTTTCTAATAAAAGATAAATTAATTCTTTTTTATTTCTTAAATTTTCTGTATCTGGTATATGTATTCTAATTTTATTTATATCGCCTAGTAAATACTCTTTACCTTTCTCTAGCAATTTTGTGAATAATAGCTTGCATTTATCTTCTGACATATCTGGACTGAAAAATATCCCAGTAATCAAACTAGTTCCAAAAAATTGACTACGAGGCGGTGCAATAGTTAAAACAGCTTCAATACGTGCATTCTCTACTGCTACAATATTATATTCATAATTATTAAATTGTCTTATTCTTATAGTCTCCTCATTATAATAAACTTCATTATCAGCAGCCATATAAATATATTTATTTGGTTTAATAAAATTCTTTTTGATTAATTTCGAAATTTCTGAATAATCTTTCTCTCCAGCTACTCGTATATCATTTTCACTAATATTATTATTCTCCATTTCAAACTCTATCAATTTCCTATATTTTAAACTATATAATGTATTAAGAACTTCTTCCTCTAAATTTTCTCCCATACCATACTTACTATTATATATAGATACTATTTCCTCATAATTTTTCCCTTCATTAACAAGTTTTAAAATCTCATAGGCCGTTTCATTTAAAAAAGTAGTTGTTCTTGTATTATGATTAAAAATAGAAACGTATCCTTTTTTCTCATTTCTTACATGTAAAAAGTCATTTTTATTTTTTTGAAGAATCATATTCTCCCTCCATTATCCAATTTTATTTCTATAGGCGTATCGAAATATGGTTGAGGATCTAACTTTTCAAAATCATATATATTTTTCACTTTATTTACCCATTGAATAACAGTTGGATTTCCCCAAACATTATCAAGACCATTTAACCAATATTCTTTTAAAGACTTTTTTAAACAATTGCCAATTTTGATAGGCATATACGTTGAAAAAAATATATCTCCATTAGCACGTATTTCAACACAATATGTCTTCAACCCAGCTTTATAATTATTTTTCATTCGTATATAATGGTCTAATGGATCTCCCCATTCTACGTCCATTTTCCCTCTGTATATTTCTGCACACCTAAAAATTTTTCGTTGAAAATAGAAATATTCCTCTTCATTTAACATAAGTAGTTTACCAAATTTATTTCCTCGTCCAAGTGGAAGAAATGGCATTACTCTTACTGAAATAACACCTAATTTATTTACAAAATCAACATATTCATAAAAATCTTTATGATTTAATTTATTGGGTACAAAAGATACGGCTACATTAAATCCTGCTTTGACTAATAGTTTTATTGCTGAAACTGCTCTATCAAAAGAACCTTGTACACTCCTAAAATAATCATGTTGCTTTTTATTTACACCATCTAAACTGATTTGAATAAATTTTAGTCCACATTCTTTAAGTTTATTAACACATTCGCTGTCTATCAAAAATCCATTTGAAACCATACTAACAAATATTCCTTTTTGTGAAAATTTATCTATAATATCAAATAAATTTTTTCTTAACAATGGCTCTCCTCCACAAATACAAACAGTGTGTGGATTTAATTCGATTATTTGATCTACTACCATAAGAATATCTCTATCATTCATTTCCTCATATACTGAGTTTCCTCTATTACTACTATCATTTAAACAATGAATACAAGAAAGATTACATCTACTAGTAACGTCCAACGACACCATCATAGGTCCATTAACTTGTCTTAATCCTTCATAATCATCTTTTAAATTAGGTGCGTATTTAAATCCTGTAATAGAATCAGAAACAACATTCTGTTCCACACTATACCTCCTTAATATTCCTTTTTTTAGTCAAACATCTCAATTTATTCAAAAATACTAAATTTAAAATTACTCCCTCCAAAAAACTTAAAATATAATATATTCTTCCTTCTTATATTTCTGCAAAACTATAGACACAATTAATAATGATATAGGGCTGTAAATTTATTTAATTATCCCATAGTATTAACATTATAAATTGCATTTGCATTAACAGCTGCATTAGCATTAGCTCCAACATTTGCATTTGCATGAGTATATACATTTGCTGCCCAAATAGCATTAAAAGCAACAGCTACATTAACTAAACCAAGAAATAAACCTTCTGGAGCAACGACATCCCCAGTCCCTGTAACTTTTGGAGTTACATGTCCTTTTGAAGCTTTCACACGCCTCCCCCTTTCATTTATCTCTATCAGTTCTAATTCTTATTTATAATACCTAATCACAGCCCTATATCTACTACATACAATAACACATTCATTGTATAATAAAACACTTTGAGAAATCAATAGTAATTATGTTATTATTTTCCGACATTTTTCTACATTTTTCTCCATTAAAATAATAGTCCCACCAAACATTTTACTCATATATCCACCACATTTACTATATAAACCTTCAAACCGTTTTGTACTTTGTTTTGTTATGTATGCCTCACACATACAAACCGATTAGAGAAGTTTCTCTAATCGGTTATATAATACATAGCTGAAAATTTTATCTTTCATTACTTAATAGTAAAATATAGATTTATATTTGGGTCAGATAAAATTGGGTGATTCCAATAATCAACTTGTATATTGCCAAATGTTTTTGTTTCACATACTCCTTTTAAAGCACCATCACCTTTTTTTCTCTTTTCAAGGAGTTTTTCTACTGCATAATCTGTTATATCCTTTCCTACTTCCCCAAATAAAGCTATAAGTGATTTTTCTAATCTCTCTCTATATTCTGGGTCAACAAAACCATCTTCTGTATTTCTATCAAATAATTTGCCTAATGTTAATCGAATTGTAGCTTTTGATGATAATCTTTTATCGTATATACTTATATCTTTAAATTGTTTTTCAGCGAAAGAAAATCTAAACATATAAAGGCCGATATTAGTTTGGGCTTTATTTTCTGCAAATCCTATTATAACAGCAGGAACTTCATCATCTTCAAAATATTTCACTTTAACATAATTTTCTTTGTATGGGTTTTCTACTAAAGCACTAGCCACTTTAATAACTTTTTCATCTAGGTTGTCTATTAAAGCTCCTTTTACTTCATTTCCTTGTATAATTATTTGTCCATTTTCATCAATTTCAAATTCATCAGCATTAACATATTTAGTATTTAATAAGTTTTTGCTATATTTTATTTCTTGTGAAGTATCTTCTTGTGAGTTGCTTTCCTCTCCTGCATTAATACCTCTATCTAAAGCATCAAACATATTTACAATCATTTGACTTGCCTCTGCTCTTGTAGCCTCACCATTTGGCTTAAATGTATTATCTGGATAACCATTTATAATTCCATTTTGACTAGCAATAATTATGTATCCTTTATCTTCTGACTTGATAGTATTATCATCATTAAATTTTGTCTTTTGTCCTGCTAATTCTTTTGCCTTTTCATCAAGTCCAACTGCTCTTACTATCATTTTTGCCATTTCTATCCTTGTAATGTTTTTATCTGGCTCATAATTATCTCCATATTCACTTGGTAAAATAATACCTTTTTTCACTAATGTATGTATTTCATCTTTAGCCCAATGTTTTTTTGTATCATTAAAACTATTCCCTTTTATTGTATCTAACCTTAATGATGTTCTTACTACTTTTGCAAACTCTGCCCTAGTTATAGTATTATTAGGTCTAAATGTACCATCTCCATAACCATCTAGTATACCTAACTCTACTAATTTCCCAACTGTTACATTAGCCCAATGATTACCCATGTCTGAAAATCTATTAGCTATTTGCTTAAAATAATCAGCAGTTTTATTTATAACTTCTTTGAATATTTTTTGTAGGTCTAATCCCTGTTCACTTCCATCAGCAGCATAAGTTTGAATAGGTATTATACCCATTACTAACACTAAAATCATTAATAAAGTAACATATTTTTTCATTTATGCATTTCTCCTTTCATTAGTTTTAATTCTATTTATTACCTCGTTTTACACATATATTGTAACATTACTACAGACTAAAGTTGTATAAATTTTTAAAAATGGTTGATTATTTTTATTCTAATATTTTTATATAATATAAGGGTATTTTTATAAAAAAACTATAAACACTTTTGGTGTATATCTCTTTTTTTTGCTGTTCTATAAGGTCCTATAATAAATGTAAAAAAACTTCGAGCTTATAGCCCGAAGTTTATCTTTACAACTTAACTTTTGAGAGTATTTCTTTTTCTATATTATTTACTTGAGATTCTAAACTTTCAACCTGTTTTGATACTTTAGATACAAATTCTTCATCTTTTATAGAGCCTAAATTTATTTTTACATTATATAAGGCTGAAAGAACTGCAGTCCTTGCCATCATAGCCGCAACGGCTCCATCCGTAACTGCATTTTTATTACCCTTTTCTACAACCTTTGCTGCAAATTCTAATAACTTGAAAGCATCTTCAGCTACTTCAAGAGGCACTAATGCAGCAGTTTTAAAACTTTCTTGTATAGCCTCTTTTCTAGCTGCCTTTTCTTCTTCTGTATCCTTAGGTAATTTGAAAGCAGCCATTACTTTGTTGAAAGCATCTGAATCTCTGTCTATATCGTTAACAAATTTTTCTCTGTATTTAGAACAAATACTAACTATCTCTTTCATTTCATCTTCTACATCTTCGTATCCCTTTTTACCTATAGTCAAATTTCCAACCATTTCAATCAAACTAGCTGATAAAGAAGCACTCAAAGCCGCTACACTTCCTCCACCCGGAACAGGTGATTTAGAAGCTGTTTTTTCTAAAAATTCCTTAAGGTTTAAATCTTGTAACATAATGCTGCCCCCTCTTCCTTATTAAAAACTAAAACACCGTCTTTAATTACTTTTTCAACAGTACTTACTCCGATATGATATGGTATGTACTTATATGACGGAAACTCAAGAATTATAATATCTCCTTTTTTACCTACATCTATACTACCTATGCTATCAGCCCTGTCTATTGCAGCAGCTCCATTAATAGTAAGTGCTGTAATAGCTTCTTCAATAGTCATATTCATATAAAGAGTAGCTAATGCAAAAATTAGTGGTATTGACTCCGTATGACAACTACCTGGATTCATATCGGTAGCCAATGCAACCGCTAAATTCTGATCTATCATATATCTAGCTCTAGCATAAGGCTCTTTTAAGCTAAATGCAGTACCAGGCAAAAGCGTAGCAACAACTCCTTTTTCAGCCATCTGTCTTATTCCTTCATCTGATGCCTGCAGTAGGTGATCTGCTGAAACAGCCCCTAATTCAGCCGATAATTCAGCCCCTCCTAACTGCACAATTTCATCCGCATGAATTTTTAATTTAAATCCATATTCTTTAGCTTTTTTAAGATATCTTCTAGACTGCTCAACAGAAAAAACATTCTTTTCGCAAAATATATCACAGAATTCGGCTAATTTTCTTTCAGCAACAACAGGCAGTACTTCATCTATCATAAAATCTATAAATTCATCTTCTCTTCCTTTATAATCTTTTGGCACTGCATGAGGACCTAAAAAAGTTTTTGCTATATCAATAGGATGTGTGTTGTCAAGTTTATCCATTACTTCTAACTGTTTAAGCTCTGTTTCACAATCTAATCCGTAGCCGCTTTTTCCTTCAACTGTTGTTACTCCAAAAAAAAGCATAGAATCTAGCCTCTTTAATCCTGATTTGAATAGTTCTTCAAAAGAAGCCTCTCTAGTGGCTTTAACTGTACTTACAATTCCGCCGCCTCTTTTCATAATTTCCATGTAGCTATCTCCACGAAGCCTCCAAGAAAACTCCTCCGCTCTGTATCCTCCAAATACAAAATGAGTATGAGAATCTACGAACCCCGGAAGTACAGCTTTATTAGCTGCATCTATTACTTTATAATCTTTTTCATTATACTGTTTAAGTATCTCTTTCGTCTTTCCTACTGCTTTAATAATTCCATTTTCTATTACTACTGCCCCATCATTAATTATCTTTAAATCAGACATCTCTTTACCTTGTTTAGCTTTAAAACCACTACAAGTAACAAGTTCGTTGGCATTTTTTATAATAATATTACCTTTCATGTAATCACTCCATTATTCTAGTTTCTAGAATTTGCTCCATCGAGAAATCCTCTACACCAAGGTAATATACAGCAGTATCAATTAACGCTTCCATTGGTACAAGACCAATAATCTCACTTCCAACTATATTTACGCCATATCTTCTCGCCTCTATTCTTATAAGTTCAAAAACTCTGTAAAGTGCTGTTTTAGTATAATCTGTCATATTCATTGAAACTTGGACAATTCCTCTATCTTTAAGTTCTATCCCTATGGCCTTGCAGTATCTTAGTCCACCACTTATATGTCTAACTCTTCTCGCTATTTGATTAGCTATTTCTAGATTATCTGTAGATAGATTAACATTAAATGCAACTAGAGGCATTCTTGCTCCTACAGCAGTTACTCCAGCTGTTGGATGAACTTTATCTGGTCCAAAATCTGGCTTCCAATCTGGATCTTTGAGTTTTTCTTCCATACCCTCAAATTCGCCTTTTCTTATTTTAGCAAGATTTTGCCTTTCTGGTCTCGTAGCTGATTTTTCGTATAAGAATATAGGTAAATTATACTTTTCAGCAGCTTCTTTAGCTACTTCTTTTGATAATTCAATAGCTTCTGTCATGCTTACATTTTTAATAGGTATAAAAGGTACAACATCTATAGCTCCCATTCTTGGATGCTGTCCCTGATGCTTCGTCATATCAATTTCACGAATAGCAACTCCCATTGCCTCAATAACTGCTTCTTTAAGAGGTTCTGGCTCTCCAACCACTGTAACAACCAATCTATTATGGTCCTCATCTCTTTGATAATCTAAAAGTTTTACTCCATCTTTCCCTCTGAACGGATTTACTATTTTCTCTATCTTTTCTAAATCTCTACCTTCACTAAAATTAGGTACACATTCTATTATCTTTTTCATCGCTGCATTCCTCCTTAAGTTTAAATTCTTATCAGCAGTATGAGGGACTTAACGCCCCTCATACAGATTATTTATTCATTTTCTTAAACGCTTCATCAACAAGCCCTTTTATTAAATCTTCATCAGGAATATATGGAATTGTAATATGATCTGTTCCTTCATTCATTCTGTTATATTCAATACAAGTTTCAATAGAATTTTCATTTCTAGCCCATGCACGTCTCGCTACTCCGCCCATAACATCCCACGGCATAGCCCTTTTAATTATATTGTCTACTCTTTCACTTCCATCTAGAACCAATCCAAAACCGCCATTAATAGCTTTACCTATTCCTACTCCACCACCATTATGAAGTGCTACAAGACTCATACCTCTTGCTGCATTTCCTGCAAAACATTGTGTAGCCATATCAGCCATTATGTTGCTGCCATCCTTTATATTAGATGTCTCTCTGAATGGTGAATCTGTTCCTCCTGTATCGTGATGGTCTCTTCCAATCATTACAGGTCCAATTTCACCTTTTCTCACCATCTCATTAAATTTAAGAGCTATTCTCGTTCTTCCCATTGCATCTTGATATAATATTCTAGCTTGAGTACCTACAACCAAATTATTCTTGTCTGCATCTCTTACCCATATATAGTTATCTCTATCTTGGAATCTTCTATTTGGGTCTATACATTCCATAGCAGCTTTATCTGTTTTAAGTAAATCTTCACGCTTACCACTCAAGCAAACCCATCTAAATGGACCATATCCATAATCGAATAGAAGCGGTCCCATTATATCTTCTACATATGATGGGAATATAAATCCATCTCTTTCATCTACACCATTTTTACATATTTCTTTAACTCCTGCATCATATACGGCTTTCATAAAGCTATTACCATAGTCAAAGAAATAAGCTCCTCTATCAACTAATGTCTTTATTAATTCAAAATGACGTCTTAATGACTTATCTACTAATTCTCTAAATTTAGCTTTATTAGTTCTTAAAAGTTCTGTTCTCTCTTCAAATGTTAATCCCTGTGGACAGTATCCTCCATCATATGCTGCATGGCATGATGTTTGGTCGGAAAGAAGGTCTATATCTACATTATTTTCAACCGCATATTCTAATAAATCTACAATATTACCATAGAAAGCTATTGCAATACCTTCTTTTCTATCCATATATTCTTTAGCTAGTTTGAATGCTTCTTCTGGATTGTCTACTACTTTACTTACCCATCCTTGCTCATATCTAGTCTGTATTCTCGAATAGTCAACTTCAGCAATAATTGCTACACCATTAGCTATCTGGGCCGCCTTACCTTGAGCTCCACTCATACCACCTAATCCAGAAGTTACATACAAACGTCCGCTTAAATCTGCATCATTTGATAATCCAAATTTAATCCTACCTGCATTAAGTATTGTATTATAAGTACCATGGACAATACCTTGAGGCCCTATATACATCCATCCACCAGCAGTCATTTGCCCATAGTTTGCAACTCCTAATGCAGCTGCTCTATTAAAGTTTTCTTGATCATCAAACATACCTATCATTAAAGCATTTGTAATTATTACTCTTGGAGCTTCCGGTGATGATTTAAAAAGCCCTAATGGATGTCCTGATTCTATTACTAATGTTTGTTCTTGAGTCATTACTTCAAGATATCTTTTAATAAGTCTATACTGCATCCAATTCTGACAAACCTGACCTGTTTCTCCATAAGTAACAAGCTCATAAGGATAAAGAGCTATATCAAAGTCAAGGTTATTGTCTATCATAACTTGAAATGCTTTTCCCTCTATACAGTTACCCTTATATTCATCTATTGGTTTTGCTTTTATATTTCCTTCAGGTCTAAATCTATAACCGTAAATTCTACCTCTAGTTAAAAGCTCTTCTAAAAACTCTGGGGCAAGTTTTTCATGCCACTTTTCAGGTATATATCTTAATGCATTTTTTAATGCCAATTCTGTTTCTTTTTGTGTTAACGTAAATTCTCTCTTAGGTGCTCTTCTTATGCCTTCGACAAATTTTGGCATTTCTGGTAATTCATCAAACATATCCTCTAATTTAATAGTCATTGCCTTGGAAATATCAATATTTGATATCATTTTATCCCTCCCTTATTAGAATAATCCTGTTATTTCGCCATCTTTAGATATATCCATATTATTAGCTGCAGGTACTTTAGGTAATCCTGGCATTGTCATAATATCTCCTGTTAAAGCTACTAAGAATTTAGCTCCAGCGGATACTTTTATTTCTCTAACAGTTACTCTAAAGCCTGTAGGTCTTCCCTTTAATGTTGGATCATCTGATAATGAATACTGAGTTTTTGCCATACATATAGGCATCTTATCCAATCCTAATTCTTCTATCTGTTTAATTTGTTTTTCACACTTCTTAGTAAAGTCAACTCCGTCTGCACCATAAACTTCTTTAGCTATTATTTCTATTTTTTCTTTTATTGGTAAATTAACATCATATAGAGGTTTGAAGTTAGAAGGTTTATTTTCTATAGTTTCTACAACTTTTTTAGCAAGCTCAATTCCGCCTTCTCCGCCTTTTGCCCATACTTTTGATAGAACTACTTCTGCTCCAGCCTCTTTACATTTATCGAATAATAGATTTAACTCTTTTTCAGTATCTGATGGGAATTCATTAATAGCTACTACAACTGGAACGCCAAATTTCTGAACATTTTCTATATGTTTTTCAAGATTTCCAAAACCTTTTTCTAAAGCCTCAAGGTTTTCTTCATTTAATCTATCTTTTGGCACTCCACCATGATTCTTAAGTGCTCTTACTGTAGCTACTATTACAGCACAATCTGGTTTTAATCCTGCAAATCTACACTTAATATTGAAGAATTTTTCTGCACCTAAATCAGCTCCAAATCCTGCTTCTGTTACAACATAATCAGCCAATTTTAATGCGAGTTTTGTTGCCATGATACTGTTGCATCCGTGTGCGATATTTGCAAATGGTCCTCCGTGTATAAATGCTGGTGTATTTTCTAATGTCTGTACTAAATTTGGTTTTATTGCATCTTTAAGTAATATTGTCAATGCTCCTGTAGCATCTAAATCGTTTGCAGTTACTGGTTTATTGTCATATGTATATGCTACTATCATATTGCCTATTCTTTCTTTTAAATCTTCTAAACTGGTTGCTAAACAAAGGATTGCCATAATTTCAGAAGCAACAGTTATATCAAATCCATCTTCCCTAGGAACTCCGTTTGCTCTTCCGCCTAATCCTACTACGATATTTCTTAATGCACGGTCATTCATGTCAAGTACCCTTTTCCAAACAATTCTTCTAGGGTCTATATTTAATTTGTTCCCTTGATGTAGATGGTTGTCAAGTAATGCTGCCAATAAATTATGTGCTGTAGTTATTGCATGGATATCTCCTGTAAAATGTAAGTTTATATCTTCCATTGGAACTACTTGAGCATATCCTCCACCTGCTGCTCCTCCTTTAACACCAAAACAAGGACCTAATGAAGGCTCCCTAAGTGTTGTTATAGCTTTCTTACCTATCCTGTTTAATCCCATGCTTAATCCTATGTTTGTTGTAGTTTTTCCTTCTCCTGCTGGAGTTGGATTTATTGCTGTAACTAATATAAGTTTTCCGTCCGGTTTATTTTCTAACCTTTTTAATACATCTAATGATACCTTTGCCTTATACTTTCCGTATAGTTCTAATTCATCCTCTAAAATATCGCATTTTTTTGCAACCTCTGTGATTGGCTGCATTTTAGCATTCTGTGCAATTTCGATATCGCTTGGTACTTTAACCATTTCCCCACCCTCTCCTTTTTATAGTTCTTTATTAAATTACATATAATCGTAATAAATATAGACAAAATCCTTTAAGATTTTGCTTATCCATCTTTAGTTATTATTATAATATTTTATCGTCTCTAATTCGTCTAATTTTAAAAAAACAATCCAATAACTTACTGCAAATAACAGAAAACGTTCCGCCTATGCGAAACGTTTTTAAAATATCCTAATTTATTTAGCTGCCTCTTTTAGATTATCTAAATTTTGAAGTGCTATATCTCTCTTAATCTTTAATAATTCAATATTTCTTTTATCTATTACACTTTTTAAATCACGTATAGATATTATTAGTTTTTCTCTAAGTTTTTCATCTTTTTTATCTAATTTTATTTTTTGGCTAAGTCTTTCAAAAATAGGTTCTAAATACTTAGACATATCTATAGCCTTATCCCATTCATTAATTTCTCCATACAAATGTATCTGTCTAATATTATATTTCAGTTTTACAATCTCACCATCAGGATTTCCCTTATACACATTTAAAAAATTCGAAATATGCAAAGTTACACTATTTACATTAAATAAAGATTTAATTTCATTCTTATCTTTTGCTGATATTGTCAAATTATCAAGAGCTTCTTCAAACTTCCTTATATCTTCTTCTCTTATACCATCTTTTACAACGTCTAGTTCATAATCATTCCATTTTTTATGGACATTAACGATTATTTTGTTTACCCCTTCCCACGCTTTTTCTATTTTCTCTTCCATATCTGTCTCTTTTTTTACTTCTTCAGTTTTTTTCTCCAATTGCCCCATCTTGTCTTTTGACTCATCTTGCTTTTCGTCTTTCTGCTGTCTATATTTTTCCTCTTCTTCTTTTTTCTCTTCTATTTTTTTATATTTAATCATATTCTCTTTTTCTTCTTTTATCTTTTCTATTTCATTAAATATATTATCTACATCTTCTACCATAGCTTTCAGTGAATTAGGTATTTTATCATTTGTCTTAGGCAGCGTTTTTTCTTGTTGTTTGCTACAGGATATACTAACCGGCAAAATTATTAAAATAAGTATTAAGACAAAAATTATTCTTTTAAACTTTAATGTCTTTCTCAACTTAAATCACCTCAGAGTTAGTATATCCTAATTATCCTATTTTTAATGTTTTTTATTAACTAATCTTCAATAATTTTTACATAAACCCTTCTAACCCTCGGACCATCAAATTCACAAAAATATATTCCTTGCCATGTACCCAATAATAACTGCCCATCTTCTATGAAAACTGTCTCTGAAAAACCCAACAAACTAGCTTTTATATGTGCTGAAGAATTTCCTTCGATATGTTTATAATTGTCATCAAATGGTACTATCTTATTAAGCTCCATTAACATATCAGACTTTACATCAGGGTCAGCATTTTCGTTTATTGTTATCCCTGCCGTTGTGTGTGGTACAAAAATATAGCAAACACCATTTTTGACTTTTGAATTTATTACTATCTCTTGTATTCTTTCTGTTATATCTACAAATTCTGTATGATTTTCTGTCTTTATCTGTAAAGTCTCTATCAAAAAAATCACCCCTCAAAATTATTTATCAAACATCTTGTCAACCATCCTCTTAAACTTCTCAAAAAGAATTATACAGCTGTTTAAATTTTCTTCTGTGCACAATACGTCCACTAGACTTCTATAATACCATTCTTGTTTATCTCTCCCTCTTTTAAATCGCTGCCATATTTTTTCGCCCATTTTTTTATATGATTCATACATGGTACTAATATTATGCAATTTATCTGCACATGAAACAACCTGTTCTTCAAATGAAGCTGTTTTTAAATATTCAATAGTATGCTTTTTTCTATCTTCCCATGATAGTGTTTTATCAGGTTCTGAACACCCCTCTACAATTTTAGCTACTTTATTGCCAAATTCCTTTTGTATAAATTCTAATGTAATAGATGTATCTTCTACGGTATCATGTAAAATTCCAGCAGCAACTATCTCTTCAGACAATCCTTCTTTTAAAAGCATCATGCCTACTGTATATGGATGTGTAATATATGGAATATCTGTACATTTTCTAGTTTGATTTTTATGAGCCTTAGCTGCTACTTCAATAGCTCGCTCAATCATAATAATTATCGCTCCTTATTGCATATTTATATATTAGATAATACCCATAATACCCGTAAAAATGCAAATTAATTGTTTAAACTTAGAAAAAAATAAGACAATGAACCTAATTCATCTTTTTTGGTTCATTGTCTCAATTTTATTTTTACTACATCGCTTTTCTATATATTTCCATAATTTCTTCTAAACTCGCCTGTTTTGGATTTGTAAGTCCACATGCATCTTTTAATGCATTTTCTGAAAGTGTCTTAATATCTTCTTCCTTAGCTCCTAATTCTTTCAAGCCTGATGGTATACCTACATCAGCAGATAATTTTTTAATTGCTTCTATTGCTTTTTTAGCTGCTTCTTCTGCTGATAAACCTTCTATACTCTCTCCCATAGCTTTAGCTACATCTGCTAATCTTTCAGGTACTACTTTAGCATTATATTCTTGAACATGAGGTAATAATACTGCATTACATACTCCATGTGGTAAATCATAAAATCCTCCTAGCTGGTGAGCCATAGCATGAACATAGCCTAAACTTGCATTATTAAAAGCCATACCAGCTAAAAATTCAGCATAAGCCATTTTATCTCTCGCTTCTTGATCTTGACCATTTTCAACCGCTTTTCTCAAATACTGAGAAATCAATTCAATCGCCTTTAATGCACAAGCATCTGTTATAGGAGTAGCTTCTGTTGACACATAGGCTTCTACTGCATGTGTTAAAGCATCCATTCCTGTAGCAGCAGTTAATGATTTAGGCATTTCTAACATTAATAGAGGATCGTTTACTGCTAAATTAGGTGTCGTACGCCAATCAACAATAGCCATTTTTATATGTCTTTCTTCATCTGTTATGATACAAAATCTTGTCATCTCACTTGCTGTTCCAGCAGTTGTGTTTACTGCCACTAAAGGCAACATTGGTTTAGTTGATTTATTTACACCTTCATAATCTTTAATTGAACCTCCATTTGTAGCAACTAAACCTATACCTTTAGCACAATCATGAGGAGAACCTCCACCAAAAGATATAATAAAATCACAATTATTTTCTCTCAACAATTTTAATCCATCTTCTACATTTTTTACAGTTGGATTAGGTTGAGTACCATCGTAAATAACGTATTCTATTCCCTCTTTATCTAGTACTTCTGTTAATTTATTTACTAATCCAATCTCTACTAGTACTTTATCAGTTACTATTAGAGCTTTTTTAAGCCCTAAAGACTTTATTTCTGCTCCTGCTTCTTTTAAACAACCAGGTCCCATTAAACTCACAGGTGGCATAAAAAATCTGAATGTCTTATCCATCTTTATCCTCCTCGAAAACTATTATTCTAAAAATATTTTCTATAATTTGATAATACAATATTCATTATTAAAAAAACTAACTCAAAATTTTAAAAAATAATCTAAATTTTTAAAAATACACATAATAATCGTATATTGGCGAATAATTAACATAGAATTTATTTTATGATATAATTTAACCTACCGAAATTGCAGCAATAGAGGTGATAAATAGTGTTAACCAGCTTTGATAGGAACTTAGAAAGCATAGACGGATTTGAAACAGAATACTTGAGAATTTTTTACTATAATTTTTCCGATAAGTATAAAGACAAATATAAGTCATATGAATACAACAGGCTCTGTACAATTATCGAAGGTGAAAAAAAGGTTAAGGTTAATAACAATCAGACTTTTAAATACAACAGTAATCAATTTATATTGTTGCCTCCATACTCTAGCGTTGAAATGGAAATAGATACGCCTACTAAAGCAGTAGTTTTAGAACTTAATAATAATCTAATCTACGATATAAGTAACAAAATATCTATAGATTTTAAAATAGAAACGGGTAAATTAATTCAAAACAATTTATTTATCTCTAATAATAACAATGAAATAAAAAAAGGCATATCCAAAATCATAAACCTCTATAATAGTAGCGATAAAAACAAAAAATTCCTAATCGATTTATACGCTCAAGAAGTTATTTATAACCTATTTAAAATAAAAGGTGCCAGCCTAATATTAAATACGGAATATAAAAATCCAGTTTACAAAGCTGTCAAATACATGGAAGAAAATTATAATCAACCTATAAATATAAAAAATATAGCATGGAACTTAAATATGTCCGAGTCGAACTTCTCTTTGTATTTCAAAAAAATAATGGGAATTTCACCAAAAGACTATTTGAAAAATATTAGGCTATCAAAAGCAAAAGAACTTTTAAAAGAACATAACGTTACAGAAGTAGCATACAGTGTCGGATATGAAAACATTTCTCATTTTATAAAATTATTCAAAAATAAATACGGTATTACTCCAAAACAGTATAAGAAAACTTTTTATCAGAAAAACTTAAATTTAAATAATTCATATTCTAATTTCTCTCTTTAAATCTTTTATATCATATGTTATAATATATACCTGTACGGGGTATGTGTAAGGAGGGAATAACCTATGAAAAAAGCAGTAATTAACCCAAGCAAATGCGACCAATCACCATTTTGTCCTGTAGTTAGAGTATGTCCAGTTAACGCTGTTAAACAAAAAAGAGTAGGATTTTTTAAAGCATCTACTCCCGAAGTAGATCCCGATATTTGTATCGGCTGTGGTAAATGTGTAAATTATTGTCCTCACAGGGCTGTTGAAATGGTCGAAAAATAAAATAACCGGCTTAGCATCTATGCTAAGCCTATATTAGCCTTTTAACCAATCTACTCTAATCACTCAGTTCTATTTCAAATATATTTAATAGATATAACTTTATTTTTTTCAATATAAAATTCATCACTTAATCCATTGACTATTACAAGTCCTCTTCCATTAATTTTTAAATTCATAGGATCATACTCATCGATATTATAATTAATACCTTTACCTTCATCGGTTACTTCAATCCTAATTAATTCATCCTGTATTTTTATATAAACATTGACTATCTTACATTTATCTTGCTTATTCCCATGAACAATACTATTTACTACAAGTTCGTTTAAGATAAGTTTTACATCAAACATTATATTTTCATCATAGATAACCATATTAACTTTATTAATTATTTCATCTAAAATATTTTTAACTCTATACAAATCACTTGAAATAGTTTTATTAATTATTAGGTCCAATATAACCACACCCATCTAATTATTTTTACTAATAACTTTGCCAAAACTATTATACCCATATAGACAAGCAGTTAATCAAAGTTTTAAAATTTGGTTATTATAAAATAAAATTCTAAATTTTTATGATATAATGTACCATATAAGCTTTTAGGAGGGGTCAATATGTCAAAGCAACTTAAAGCAGATTTAGCTCTTTTATTAGTAACAATTGTCTGGGGTTTTACTTTTGTAACAACTAAAAATGCTCTTAAAGATATTTCTACATACAATTTTTTAGCCATTAGATTTTTCGTTGCTTTTATCGCTTCTTCTTTGATATTCTTTAAAAATATGAAAAATTTAAATAAAAGAACTTTATTCTTAGGGTCTATTATAGGTATAGTTCTTTTTGCTGGATATGCATTCCAAACTGTTGGTTTAACATATACAACAGCATCTAAATCCGGTTTTATAACTGGATTTTGCGTAGTTTTAGTACCAATTTTTTCCGCAATTATTCTAAAAAGAACACCAAATATGCCGACCGTAATCGGTGTATTATTAGCAATGCTTGGACTTGGATTTATGACTCTTAACTCAAATTTATCTCTCAATATAGGAGATTTTTATACTTTAATATGTGCTGTTGCATTTGCTTTTCAGATAATACTAGTTGGAAAATATACAATAGAAGTTGACCCAATAGCTTTAGCTATTACACAGATAGGTATAGTCGGGATATTAAGTTTAATTTTCTCTCTATCTATAGAAGATTTTATCATTCCTAAATCTACAGATGTATGGATAGCCATATTTATCACTGGAATTTTAGCTACATCTGTAGCATACATAGTTCAAAATACTGTGCAAAAATTTACATCTCCCACACATGCTGCTTTAATATATACAGCAGAACCTATTTTTTCTGCTATTTTTGCTTATATATTTCTTCACGAAGTTATGACAGCCAGAGCAATTTTAGGCAGTATACTCATTCTTACAGGAATGATTGTTAGCGAAACAAAGTTTAGTAAAGCTAAATAAAAATATTTAATTTTACATCAATCACAAATATGTTGTTTTGTTTATTATTTACATCAGCGTTAAATTATTTTAATATTATATTAAAATACATAAATTTCAAATTGGGGGGTTCTATGAATTCAAAATTAATTTCCAAAATTATGAAATTCAGAAGAATAATTGGTATTTTATATTTACTTATACAGAATCCCCTATAGTAAAATAGATAATAGGTGATATTATGTATAAAAAATATATTTTAATAACACTAATGCTCAATTGGAAAAAGATCTAGTATATATAAAAAGTGTAGGGGATATTCCTATTCCTATTCCTTCATCTACATATAAAAAAATAAATGAGTATATCTTCTCATACGGCAATATATTAGTTAAAGTAACAATAATAAACGATAAAGAACCTGTATCCTTTGAACAACAATATGCAATAGCAGAATCAGTTTTGAATTTTTTAAATAATTACAATATCGATAAAAAAATAACGATTAAATTATATCAGACACCTTCTAATGTTTTCTCAGAAGGTGTCTGATTTTATTTACATAAAAACTATTATTTAATAATTTACTCTACCAAAATATTTTCAATAATCTCCCATACCTTATCTACATTAACCTTTTTAGTTGCAGAAAATGGTACTATTGAATTTTTATCTTCTACTCCTAACTCTTTTGCTATTATCGATATATGCTTTTGCCACTTACCTTTAGCAATTTTATCTGCTTTGGTAGCTATAATTATTCCTTTATACCCAAATGATTTTATCCAATTATACATCATCTTATCGTGCTCACCCGGAGCATGTCTGATATCTAAAAGAAGAAAAACTTCTTTTAATGATTTTCTATTTACTAAATAATTTTCTATCATTTTTCCCCATTTTTCTCTCTCTTTTACCGAAACTTTAGCATATCCATATCCGGGTAAATCTACTAATCTTAGTTCTTCATTTATACTGTAAAAGTTTATTGTCTGTGTTTTCCCTGGCTGAGAACTAGTCCTCGCAAAGTTTCTTCTATTAATCAAAGCATTAATAAGCGAAGACTTTCCTACATTAGACCTTCCGGCTAAAGCTATTTCTGCTACCCCTTCACTTGGATATTGATTCTCATTTACTGCTGTAATTAATAGTTTCACATCTTTAATTTTCATTTCCATCATCCTTTTTCACTAGAGCATTTTCTAATACTTCATCCATATTCTTAACTAATACAAATTTTAATTTTCTCCTAACCTTATCAGGTATTTCTTCCATATCTTTTTTATTATCAAAAGGTAAAATAACCTTTTTAATACCTGCTCTGTGTGCTGCTAAAACCTTCTCTTTTATTCCACCTACAGGCAATACTCTACCTCTTAAAGTAATTTCGCCTGTCATGGCTACATCACTTCTAACTGGAATGTTCGATAATGCAGATATTACAGCAGTAGCCATTGTTATACCTGCTGATGGTCCATCTTTAGGAATAGCTCCTTCTGGAACGTGAATGTGTATATCCTTTTCTTTATAGAAATCGTCTTCTATACCTAATTCGCTAACCTTTGATCTGATATAACTTATGCCCGCCATTGCTGATTCCTTCATCACATCGCCAAGCTGTCCTGTAAGCTGCAATTTACCTGTTCCATTCATGCAGTTGACTTCAATAGATAAAGTTTCTCCACCAAATGCAGTCCAAGCTAATCCCGTTGCTATTCCCACCTGATGCTCATCAGCTGCCTTTTCATATCTAAATTTAGGTATACCCAAATATTTATGCAAATTGCTGCTATTTACCCTTACAGTTTTTACATTATCCTCTACTATCTTTTTAGCAACTTTTCTACATATATTAGCTATATTTCTTTCAAGATTTCTAACACCAGCTTCTCTTGTATATTTATTTATAATATCTCTTATAGTATTTTCTGATATTACTAAGTTCTCTTTTTTCAATCCATGTTCTTTCATCTGCTTAGGCAGTAAATACCTCATTGCTATCTGTACCTTTTCTTCTTCTGTATAACCAGATATCCTTATAACTTCCATTCTGTCAAGTAATGGTCTTGGAATTGTAGATGTCGTATTCGCTGTTGTTATAAACATAACTTTTGATAAATCGAAGGGTACTTCTAAATAATGGTCGGTAAATGTATTATTTTGTTCAGGGTCTAAAACTTCTAATAATGCCGATGCTGGATCTCCTCTAAAATCACTGCTCAATTTATCTATTTCATCAAATAAAAATACAGGATTTTTTGAACCTACTTTTCTCATTGAGGATATTATTCTACCCGGTATAGCTCCTACATACGTCCTTCTATGTCCTCTAATTTCTGCTTCATCTCTTACTCCACCAAGAGACATTCTGACAAATTTCCTATTTAAAGACCTAGCTATAGATTTGGCAATTGAAGTCTTTCCAACTCCAGGAGGTCCGACTAAACATAAAATCGGTCCTTTCATATTCTTTGCCAACTGTCTTATAGCCAAGTACTCAAGAATTCTCTCTTTAACATCTTTAAGCCCATAATGATCTTCATCTAATATTTCTCTAGACTTTTTAATATCAATTCTATCTTTAGTCTTCTTATCCCAAGGAAGCTCAATAATCCATTCTAAATAATTTCTTATAACACCACTTTCCGCTGATGCAGGAGATAATTTCAATAATCTATCCACTTCCTTTAATGCCTTTTCTTTTACTTCTTTTGGCATTTTTATTTTATTTATTTTCTTTTTATACTCCTCAACTTCGGATTCTATTCCGTCGTCTTCTCCCAATTCTCTCTGTATAGCTTTTAACTGCTCTTTAAGATAATATTCTTTCTGCAACTTATTTATCTGTTTTCTGACTCTTTGATATATCTTTTCTTCAATTTCCAATACTTCTATTTCTTCCTTTAAGATTATGTATAGAGTTTCTAATCTTTTATAAGGATCGAATGCTTCTAGTATTTTCTGTTTATCCTCCGGTTTTAATTGAATATAAGATGCTATAACATCTGCTAATCTTCCCGGTTCATTAATTTCAGAAACTGTAATCACTACATCTGGAGAAACCTTATTACCAACTTTGACATACTCCTCAAAGGCTTCTAATACAAGCCTCATCATAGCTTCTATTTCTATATCTTTTTCCTTTTCAGTATCATAAATAAACTCCTCTATCTCAACCTCAAAATATGGTTCTTCCTTTAAAATTTCTGTGATTTTCCCTCTATTAATTCCTTCAACTAAGACTCTAATAGCATCTCCTGGTAGTTTTAGCATCTGCTTAATTTTACACACTGTTCCTACATGGTAAAAATCTTCTGATGACGGCATATCTACTTTAGCTTCTTTTTGAGATGTCAGAAAAATAAGTGAATTATTTACCATAGCCTGTTCCAAAGCATTAATAGATTTATCTCTACCAACATCAAAATGCATTACCATATATGGAAATACAGAAAGTCCTCTTAACGGGATAAGAGGTATTACTCTTTTTCTGTTTACTACCTTATTTTCTTCCATAATATCAACTCCTTTAAATATACAAATGAATAATATATAGTCGCAACTTATATCTATCTAACTATATTCTTTCTTTTCCGCAAAATTTTTAATCCATAATTCCCATTATAGTTTATAGCTGATATAGCTAGCAAAATAAAAGATGCTATAAATAATTTTTTCCACTCTATATTAACGCCTAACATGCCTAGAAAAGAATATGTATTAAAAAGCATATGTAAAATTACTGAACATAAATACCCATAAATATCATAGATAAAACATAACGATGCACCTGTTATAAATGTATAAATATATGTTTTATAATCAAAATGAGTAAATGCAAAAATGACAGAAGAAATTAATACGGCAACAATCTTTTTATTAAATAAACTTGAAAGCCAATTATCATATATCAAAACTCTAAAAGTAAACTCTTCTACTATTGGGGCTATTATAGATGTTAATACAAAAAACGTTAGATAGTCAATAAGTTGTTTTTGATAAATTAAATTATTCCCACCATTATTCGAACTAAAACTAATTATTGCTTGAAATATAAAAAATAAAAATGGTGATAAAAATATAATCTGTAAAATAGAACTAATATTTATGCTAAATTTATGCTTATTAATAGGATAAAAAGTTTTGAACATATTATTATCCAATATATTAAACTTATATATCAAAATTAAGAATACCACAACAGAAGGGAATAAGAAAAGCCCATCATAAAAAAACAGAAGAAGAATTTCACAAATAGGTAGCATATATTTTAACACTTTTCGATTTAATTTGTCCAAAAGAATCCACATTTCGACATATTGTTTTAGAAGAATTATTATTAAAAGTATTGAAAAAATAAACTTCAGATACGACAATACATCCACACAAATCCCCCCAGAAGTATACAATAATATTTTATCAAAAATAATATATCTTTCAATTATAAATAAGTCTTAAATATGAAAAATGTCCGCATAAGCGGACATTTTATGATACAGACTCTTTGTTTTCTTGTTTTTTCCTAGCCCTTCTCTTTTTCTTTTCTGCTAAAACAAAAGTAGGTTTAGATCTATTTAAAATGGTATCTTTAGTAATAATACATTTTTTAATATCACTTCTAGAAGGTATTTCATACATAATATCTAACATAATTTCTTCCAAAATACCCCTTAAACCTCTAGCACCAGTCTTTCTTTCAATAGCTTTTTGAGCCACTACTTCTAACGCCTCATCATCGAATTCAAGCTCAACATCATCCATTTTAAATAGTTCTTTATATTGTTTAACAATAGCATTCTTAGGTTTAGTAAGAATATCTTTTAAAGCCTCTTTATCAAGCTGCTCCAATGTAACTATAACTGGTATTCTTCCCACAAATTCTGGAATAAGTCCATATTTTAATAAATCCCCAGGCTCAATCTGTTTTAACAGTTCTCCTACATCTTTCACTTGCTTGCTCTGTATTTCGGCTCCAAAGCCCATAGACTTCTTACCTATCCTTTTCTGTATTATGTTTTCTATCCCATCAAATGCTCCACCAACTATAAACAAGATATTAGTAGTATCTATTTGTATAAACTCTTGATGAGGGTGTTTTCTTCCCCCTTGAGGAGGCACACTAGCAATTGTTCCCTCTAAAATTTTAAGAAGTGCTTGTTGAACACCTTCACCACTAACATCTCTAGTAATTGATGGATTATCAGATTTTCTTGCTATTTTATCAATTTCATCTATATAAATAATACCTTTTTCTGCTCTTTCAATATCATAATCTGCTGCTTGTATTAGTTTAAGCAAAATATTTTCAACATCTTCTCCAACATACCCTGCTTCAGTTAAAGAAGTAGCGTCAGCTATAGCAAAAGGAACATTTAATATCTTAGCAAGAGTCTGAGCAAGCAGTGTCTTACCAGAACCTGTAGGACCAATTAATACAATATTACTCTTTTGTAATTCAACATCTTGATCAGCAGTTCTCCTATTTATACGTTTGTAATGATTATATACCGCAACAGCTAATGCTCTTTTTGCCCTATCCTGTTTGATTACATATTGGTCTAATATTTCCTTTATTTCTTTTGGCTTAGGAAGTTCATTAAAATCGAACTCCATTATTTCTTCAAATTCTTCATCTATTATTTCTTGGCATAGCTCAACACATTCATCACAAATATATACATTAGGTCCTGCAATTAGTCTTCTTACTTGGTCTTGAGTTTTTCCGCAAAAAGAACATTTAAGCTGTTTCTGATCAAATCTTGACATTATGACACCTCTCTTAATGTTATTTCCTAAAAGTTATTACATCATCTATTAATCCGTATTCCTTTGCTTCATATGCTGACATGAAAAAATCTCTATCTGTATCTTTTGAAATTCTTTCATATGATTGCCCTGTTCTTTCACTTAAAATCTTATTTATATTCTCTCTCATTTTAATTATTCTTTCAGCATGTATTCTAATATCTTCAGCCTGACCTCTAGTTCCTCCTAAAGGCTGATGTATCATAACTTCAGCATTAGGAAGTGCAAATCTCTTACCTTTAGCTCCAGCCGCAAGTAAAAATGCTCCCATGCTGGCTGCCATTCCTATACATATTGTTGAAACATCAGGCTTAATATACTGCATTGTATCATAAATTGCAAAACCTGCAGTTATAGAACCCCCCGGGCTATTTATATAAAGTTGAATGTCTTTATCAGGGTCTTCTGCTTCTAAAAATAATAATTGAGCTACTACTAAACTCGCAGTTGCATCATTAATTTCATCAGTTATAAAGATAATCCTCTCTTTTAATAGTCTAGAATAGATATCATACGACCTTTCTCCTCTATTAGTCTGCTCAACAACAATTGGCACTAATGCCATCATTATCCCTCCCGGTTAAAAAGATTACTGGAATTTAGCATTTTCCACTAAAAACTCAACTGTTTTCCTTCTAATTATACCCTCTTTAATGTATTCTAACTCTTCTTCTCTAATATTTTTCTTAAATTTTTCAAAATCCTGTCCGTATCCATCAGCAATTTTCTTTAATTCTTCGTCTAAATCTTCTTCTGTTTCTTTTATATTTTCTTTTTCAGCTATCGCTTCTAAAACTAACTCCGTTTTTACTGTCTTTTCAGCTTCTGGTCTGAATTTTTCTTTTAAATCTTCTACTTTAGTATTTGTCAACTCTAAATATTTATTTAAATCTAATCCTTGATATCTTAAAGTAAACTCAAAATTTCTTAATTGATAATCTACTTCGTTATCAATCATTACCTCTGGTATATCAACTTCTGCTGCCTCTATAACTTTTTCTATCACTTTATTTTCTCTTTCAGCTTTTTCTATATCTTTAGCCTGTTTTTCTAATCTCTTCTTAATATCTTCTTTTAATTCATCTAAAGTATCAAATTCACTAACATCTTTTGCAAATTCATCATCTAATTCAGGTAAATCTTTTTCTTTAATTTCATGTATCTTTATTTTAAATGTAGCATCTTTGCCAGCAAGATCTTTTGCATGATATTCTTCTGGGAACTTCACATTTATTTCAAATTCTTCATCTTTATTCTTTCCAACCAATTGTTCTTCGAAACCAGGTATAAATTTGCCTGAACCGATTTCTAATATCTGATTATATGCAGTACCTCCCTCAAACTTCTCTCCATCTACATATCCTTCATAATCGATTGTTAATATATCTCCTTCTTTTGCTGGTCTGTCTGTTACTTCTACTAATCTAACATTTCTTTCCTGCATTGATTTTAATTCATCTTCAACATCTTTTTCTGTAACATTATACTCTATCTTTTCAACTTCTATACCTTTATAATCGCCTAACTTAACTTCTGGCTTAACTATTACTTCTGCTGTAAATACTACAGGCTTACCACTTTCAATTTGCTCTATATCAATCACTGGTCTATCTACTGGCTTTAGATTATGCTGTTTTATTGCTTCATTATATGCTTCAGGAAAAACAATGTTTATAGCATCTTCATAAAATATTCCTTCTCCGTATCTAGCCTCTATAATCTTTCTTGGAGCTTTACCTTTTCTAAAACCCGGTATATTGAACTTATGTCTGTTCTTTAAATAAGCTTTTTGAACTCCTTCTTTAAATTTTTTCTCATCGATTTCAATTTTTAGAGTTACATTATAATTTTCCTTTTTAATGATTTCTGAATTCATTATCGTTCCTCCTCGTCCCTTTTAATTATTATTATGTAGTTTTTATTTTCTGTCCTCAATTAGTAATTATTGCCTTATAATGCCATTTTATAATCCATAGGAATTTATATTTCTTTTATTAATAATTACTATAAAAACTATTATAGATAGTTTCAGATATAATTTCCGTAATGGATATAGGCAGAATCGTTTAATTACAGTCTCACACTACTATCTTGAACCACTATATTATATCATAAAAATTTTTTCAATGTCTATTATTGTCTCATTTCTGCAGAGATTTCGCATCAAATTTCCAGTAAAAAATTTGTTTTTACTAAAATTTTATTTTTTAACATTTACTTGAATAACTGGGAAGCCTGTAGAC
>NZ_FQXO01000122.1 GCF_900129995.1 Caloranaerobacter azorensis DSM 13643
ATGGACACCCTTGCCTTTGGCTAGTGGTTGGCACGGTCAACCCCCACAGTGGACTCTCACCACCTAGTTGTTACGCATGCCCGGCGCACATAAATAGATAAGTATAATATATATAAATACACTTTCAAGTATTGTTATAACTACAATACTTTGAAGGTGTTTTTTTATTTGCTATATTTCTAAATAATAAAATTGGTATTATTTATTTAAAATGATAGATAATAATATTAGGATAATGGAGGTAGAAAATGAGTGTAAAAGGAATTGTAAAAAAAGATAAAAAAACTAAAAGGCTTATATATAAATTAAAACCTGGGGACATAGCATTATTATCTCATGAAGATATTGATGAAATAGCAGTTGAAGCATTAATAAAATCAAGAGTAAGATGCATTATAAATACTGAAAAAACTATGACAGGGTATTATCCCAATAAAGGCCCATTAAAATTATTAGAGAATGGAATACCTATATATGAAATAGATGATAAAAATATATTTAACATAGTGGAAGATAATAAGATTATAGAGATAAAAAATAATAAAATATTTTATTCAAATAAATTTATAGGTAAATGCAAATTGATTAAAAAAGATGAAATGTTAAATTTATATGATTTAGGTTGTAGAAATTTTGATGTAAAATTGAATGATTTTATAGATAATACTATTTTTTATGCCAAAAAAGAAAAGAATTGGATAACTAATAAAATAAAATTACCCAAAATAGAGACATTAATAAAAAATAGGCATGTATTAATAGTCGTAAGGGGGAAAAGCTACAAACAAGATTTAAAAGCAATTTTAGATTATATAAAAAATAAAAGGCCGGTACTAATTGGAGTCGATGGTGGTGGTGATGCCTTACTAGAATTTGGATTAATTCCGGATATAGTTATTGGTGATTTAGATAGTGTCAGTGATAGATGTTTACGATTATGTAAAGAAATCATAGTTCATGCATATCCTAATGGATATGCACCGGGGTTAAAACGTATAAAAGAGAATGGATTAAAAGCAAAAATATTTTCTTCAGTAGGAACAAGCGAAGATATAGCAATGTTATTAGCTTATGACTATGGAGCAGAGTTAATTGTTGCAGTAGGAACACATAATTGCATGATAGATTTTTTAGAAAAAGGTAGAAAAGGTATGGGAAGTACTTTTCTAGTTAGAACGAAAATAGGATCTAAACTTGTTGATGCTAAAGGGATAAATAAATTATATGATGAAAAGTTAGAAATAAAATATTATGTTTATTTAGGCTTATCAGCTTTATTGCCAATTTATATATTAAGCATGTTACATTTTCCGATAAAGATGATGTTAAACCAAATAAGTATTCGTATTAAGATGCTTATAGGATTATAAGGAGTGTTAAATTTGTATCAAAATATAAAAAACAATATTATAATAGCAATTTCAATATTTATATCTTTAAGCATTGGTATATATATAGGATATATAATTGATTTACAAAGTAATATGCTAGAAAATGATGAAAAGTTAATTAACTTGATAGAAAAACAAATTTCTTATTTAGAATCCGAAAACGAATTATTAAGAAAGCAAATATTAAAGGAGAATAATGTGAATTGTTTAATAGAAAGTCCAACTTCTAGTATAAATTTAAAAAAGTTAATTAACATACAAATTACATTTATAAGTTATGAAGAAGATTTAAGTTATAGTGATTTTTTAAATTATATTAAAGAACTTGGAGTTAATGATATAGATATTTTCAGTATAAAGCGTATATTGATAAAAGAGATTAGCAAATCGGCTAATTTAAATGAAATAAATAATAGAGAGATGTTTAAAGCGTATATTAGAAAATGTTTAGAAGATTTATTCAGTACTACATCATATGAATCAAATATTAAATCTAGAGAATTATTTGATGATAATAATGGGAAATATAAAAATTTTATTATATTTATAAAAGATGATGAAGTTAATAGAACAGCGTTTATAGAAAAAATAATCGAGGAGATATTAGTTCAAATGTGTAGAGAAAGAGAATTGCCTTTACTGATTCTTCAAAAAGGGATTCAAGATAACGATAAACAAATCTTTATAAAGAAATAAAGATTTTGAAATTTCCAAGAAAGAATATGGGGGTTAGAGATGTCTATTGAAAAGAGAGTAGTAGCTGTAATACCAGTTTACAATGAAGCAGATAGGATACATGATACTGTTGTTAGTTTAAAAAAAATATCATTAATCAATAAAATTATCGTAGTCGATGATGGTTCAAATGATGGAACGGTTGAGAAAATAAAAGATTTAGATATAGATATTATAATACTTGATAAAAATTATGGTAAAGGGCATGCTATTAAAGTAGCCATTCAAGCCGTAGATTTTGATTATCTTGTATTAGTAGATGGAGATTTAGGTTTTTCTGCTATTGAGATTTCTAAATTAATAAATCCAGTAATTGAGAATAAAGCAGATTTTACAATAGCAAGGTTTGTTAATAGTAAAAAAGGAGGATTTGGATTAGTAAAAAATCTTGCGAAATTTGGAGTTTATTTTTTTACTGGTAAAATGATAAACACTTCCTTATCAGGACAAAGAGTGTATAAAAAAGAAGTTATAAATGACATTTCATACATACCCAGCAATTATGGGATAGAAGTAGCTATGACAATAGGTGCACTTAATAAAGGATATAAATTGTTAGAAGTAGATGTTGATATGTTTCATAGAGAAACTGGTAGAGATTTATCTGGATTTATTCATAGAGGAAAGCAATTTTTAGATATCTTATTTACATTATTGGTTTTGCTTGTTAGAAGGTGAAAATATGTTTCGAGAAAAAATACTGATTTTCATATTTAGTTTTTTAATATCATATTTTTTAATAAAGATTTTTTATAAACTATTTAAGAAAAATAATTTCTTATTTAGCAATTATAAATTAAAAAAAATACCTTCATGTATGGGAATAGTTTTTGTTATTACGCAGACTATTACATCTCTATTAAGTTTGACATTGTTAGAAATTAATCATGTGATTATATTTTACTATTTAATATGCATGTTGTTTATTGCGGTTATTAGTTTATTAGACGATATAATTGGCAATTATAAAATTAAGGGTTTTAAAGGACATATTTCAAATTTGATTAGAGGGAATATTACGACGGGAGCATTAAAAGCGATAACAGGTTTCATATGTTCTTTTTTTATTTCTTATTTTATATCTAATAATTTGAATGAATTAATAATTAATACAATTATATTAGTTTTGTCTATAAATTTTATAAATTTATTAGATTTACGACCAGGTAGGGCTGTGAAAATGACAATTATATTGATGATTATATTATTATTAAGTCAGCCGATAGTAAATACTTTTATTTTAATATCTGCTCTAGGATTTTTAATTGTATATTTACCTAAAGATTTAAAAGGGATTGTAATGTTAGGAGATGTAGGTGCAAATACATTAGGATGGACATTAGGAGTACAATTGATTTTAAGCGTAAATTCAATTATAAAATTTATAGCTTTGATTTTACTCATAATTATACATATTGTTGCAGAAAAATATTCTATTAGTAAAATAATTGAAACTTCAATTCGTAATTTAAGATAATGATAAAAAGTGCCGATAAATAATATATGATGCAGATAAGTAGAAAAGATAAAGAAAAAATAATAGAATC
>NZ_FQXO01000046.1 GCF_900129995.1 Caloranaerobacter azorensis DSM 13643
TGTACACTACAAAAAAACTTCTTTCACTAAAAATAAAGTTGTATCAAAAAACATGGTTTAAAGAAGACTAAATATCTTCTTGAGCCATGTTTTTTTATATTATTTCTTAATTCTTTTTTCTTAGAACTATCTCCTAAAACTTAGTAAAATCAATAGATATCGAAGATTAAAAGGAAAAGAAAAAGGAAAAATAACTAGATAAAAAATTAACTTAAAACTAAATACTTAACCCTTGAAAGTGAAAAAACTTTATTTTCATTTTTGAGTGTTAAAGGTTAAGGAATAAGGGAAAAGTGATAAGATTTTGGGAAATATTTTAAAAAGAAAGGGAAATATCGAAAAATGATAAATGTGGATAAATAGAGGATTTTGGGGATAATTTTGAAAAGAGTTTGTTTTAGAGATGAAAGGAGTTTTTTTGATGTATATATAGTTAGAAATAAGAAATAAGGGATAAGTTTTAAGAATAGAAACAAATTTTTTAATAAGTGCAGAAAAGTTTTATCAATAAGAAAAAATAGTTTTATGATTTAATGAAGATAAGGAGTTAACGAAATAAAGTGTAAGTATTGGAAATACTGTAAGATAGGCCAGCAACCTTATTCTAAATAATTGGCAAAGGGAAAGGTATAAATAAAAAAACTTTATTTTCATATTGAAAAAACATGGCATTATTTTTTGTTTCTAAAATTGAAATTGATTTAAATAAGAAGATTTTTCAAGTTGTATCAAAGAGAAAATAAAGTTGTATTATTGATTTATATTTTAAATTTTTATAATTTATAAAAGATAAAATGTTATTTTAGCAACACTTATAATAGGATATGAATATAAGAAGAAAGTATATAAGAAGACAAGGGTGATTGAAATGAAACAAAATTCTGAAAGAGTTACTACTGTACCAGACTTTATACAAAAATTATCTAAAGAAATTGAAAAATATAAAAAAGGTAATAAAGAATTTGAATCTTTAATAGAATTATTCAAACAATGGGAAGAATTGGCTGATAAAAAAGATAAAACAACTTATGAAATAAATAAGGTATTAGCAGTAAAATGTTATAAAAATAAAAAATTATCTTTAGGTCAATGTGCAGAATTAGCAGAAATGAGTGAGTCAGATTTTATTAAATATTTAGGGAAACAGAAGATCTGTATATTTAATTTTGATTCCGAAAAGGAATTATTAGAAGATATTAAAAATGCATAGTATAATTTGTTTATATTGGGAGAATGGAAAGCAAGTAGAAACCTGTTGTGCTTTACAGTTGGAAATTTTAACCAAGCAAATAACAAATATATAATATATCACCAATTAATTAACATGTAGTCTTTGCAGGTATGATATATATGCCTTGATGAAAAGGCTTAGCCAATTTATTAGGCTGCCATACCTGCTTTTCCATATAAAGCCAAATGCAATTGCGATAAATAATACTTTTTCTTGAAGTGCGGAAATTTGAACTAAATTAAATGATAATACTGAAAAAATATTTGATTTGTTAGAAAAAATGCCTGTTGAAATACAAAAAATGAAAAAATATTGCTGCAAAATAAGATATAACAGAAATCAAACAAAACTGATGAAAATTTTAAGACTCTTTATGATGGATATAAACAGAGTATTGAAAAAAATAACAGAGATAGAAGAAAAAATAGATAAATTAGCATATAAAGTTGAAAACAAGGAATAACATTAAAAGATTTAAAATCAGTAAAGTAAGTATAGTACGAAGACATACCCTATTATGAATTTCAAATTACCAATTACAAGTTTATTAGTATTATACAAATTTTTCATTTAAAGTCAAGATTTTTTTAAAAAGGGTAAATAAATAAGTATTAAGTTTGAAGAGACAAGTTTTAAAGCATTAAAATATTAAATATCAAAGTATTTAAATATTAAAATAAACAAAAAAACTTCAAAAATGTCGCTTAAAAATCACTTCAAAGTATTGAAAAATACAATAAAACTCCGATTTGACTATATAACATATATATTATATATATAGGGGAAAAAATTAAAACTTAACTTAAGTAATAAGTATTAAGTAATTAAGCGTTTGAAATTGAAAATAAAATAAATATAAATAATTTTAATTTAAAAATGTGGTTAATAACTTAAAATTACAGGGGGTGATAAAATGTTTGATGATACTTTAAAAAATGATGCACGTTTATTGGCTATTAATACAGTCAAAGAATTGATAGTATCATTTAATAAATCTTTAGAAGAAGCAGAGAAAATTGTTAAACAAGCAAAAATGGAAGAATATATATTAAAACATCCTATTACACTTCATGACTCTGCTTATGATTGGGCTGTTAAACTGCTAACCGAAATAGAAGATATTGAAACATTAGAAAAGTATCTAAGTTAAAATTATATTTTGATCAGTTAAGAAGAAGGAAAATCCCTTCTTCTTTTATTATTATTTATTTGAATTATTTTAGTAATTTTATTTTTATAATTTTTAATTATTTAAAACAAATTTTATAAACAGAAAAACATATATACCAAACATTAAATATGTCTAAAAGGCTCTAGAATCGTTTTTAAGGCATTTAAAAACACAAAAAGGTAAAAGGGGTTTATTACCAATGTAAAAAATGCTGTACAGGCCTTTTAAATTTTTCCTATACATATTTAAATTGTGAAGTGTAGGTATAAGATTATACAAAAATAAATATTAAAACAAATAAAAACTTCAAAAGTGTCACTTAAAAATCAACTCAAATCATTGAAAAACACAGTAAAACTCTGATTTAACTATAATACATATTATATAGGGGAAGTAAATGAGTTTTAAGAGATAAGTATTGAATAAGATAGAAATAAATATTAAGTAAGAGAAGTATTAAAATTAATAATAGTCCCATTGCTTAAAAAATTTTAAAACAAATAATAAAATGTTATCTCTTTACAAACAATGGGCAACAAAACATGTAGTTGTTTTATGTTGTACAACAATTTGCTTATATATTAATTTTAAAATGAATTATTTCAAAATGTTACATTTAATATACTTCAGTACAGAAAGGAAATAAACAATTGAAGTATATTTTTATTATATATACTTCATTTAACTTCAAGTTCTTCGTTTGTACTGAAGAACTTGAAGTATTAATATTATAGCCTTAAAAAATTTAATGTCAAATTTTCACCTTATTTTTTTAAAATTTTAATAAAAAATATAGTTTTGATCTTTACAAAAATATTATATGTTAATTGTTTTAACAAATTATCTTTCAATATAGTATATACAGGTGTTTTTTTGTAAAATCTTACGAAAAAATTTTAAATTTAATTATTAAAAATATGTAATATTTAGTGTTAAGGAATTAAGTGGTTAAGTATTAAGACAAGTCAAAACTTTAAAAATGTCGCCCAAAAATCACTTCAAAGCATTGAAAAATACAGTAAAAGTCTAGTTCTACTATATAACATATATATTATATATAGGGGAAGTAAATGAGTTTTAAGGGATAAGTATTAAAGTATTAAGTAGTTATAAGTGATTGAGTATTAAGTAATAAAGGTTATATGATTAAAAAAATAACAAAAAACAAAGGACTTACGTTTATAATTGTAAGCCCTTTGTTTTAACATAAAGATTGCGAATCTAAATTATTCGTAACAAAAAGCAATCGAATTAAAGTATATCGAACCAAAGATTTGTAGAAATATTATATATACATATATTTAGTATGTCAAAGTTTATTATACTATTTGTGTAAAATACAAAGTTAAACAAGTTTACATTTTATAAAATTTCTAATTATTGTCCCATTGTTTGCAAAACTTAAAACAAATAATAAAATGTTGTCTTTTTGCAAACAATGGAGAATAAAACATGCAGTCGTTTTATATTGTATAACAATTTTAAATGTTTTATTTGGCTATATATTAATTTTTAAATAAATTATTCTAAACAATACATTTAATATACTTCAATACAAGAAAGGTTGAACAATTAAAATATTTTTTTTGTAAAATATTATATATACTTCATATACTTCATTTAACTTCAAGTTCTTCGTTTGTACTGAAGAACTTGAAGTATTAATATTATAGCCTTAAAAAAATTAATGTCAAATTTTCACCTTATTTTTTTAAAATTTTAATAAAAAATATAGTTTTGATCTTTACAAAAATATTATATGTTAATTGTTTTAACAAATTATCTTTCAATATAGTATATACAGGTGTTTTTTTTGTAAAATCTTACGAAAAATTTTAAATTTAATTATTAAAAATATGTAATATTTAGTGTTAAGTATTAAGCAATAAGTATTAAGTAGTAAGGAAGGAAGTGTAAAAATAAAAGAATATTTTTATAAAACTAACTGCAAACAACTTGCTGATGATATAAATCTTTTACAATAATACTATACTATCAATTTTTTAAAAAAAGATTACAATGTAAAAAAATATTAATAAAAAAATATATAAAATTTTATTTCTTGTAACTTAAAACTTAATCCTTAAAACTTAACCCTTACAACTTAATTAAAAAAAACTTGAAATAAAAAAAGTATGAATTTTAAAATTTATTGAAACTTTATTTGGTTTTAATCTAAAATATAAAACGAAGGAATTTAATAAAGGAGGAATGCACTATGAAAAAAATACTAACTTTCACCTTAGCACTTATACTACTTCTAAACTTAACCCTAATTACTGATTCCACAGTTTATGCAAAAGGAAAAAGATTTCACGATTTAAAAACTACAGATTGGTTTTATGAAACAGTAGATGTATTAACCAGTCAAGGACTAATAGATGGTTATCCAGATGGTACATTTAGACCAAATGATAGTATTTTAGTTTCAGAATTTATTACTTTAGTCGTAAGGATTAAGGATAAAAGTGTTAAGAATGGTACTTTAATATGGTACAAGCCTTATGTTGATAGGGCTAAAGAATTAGGTTTAGTATTAGATGGAGAATTTGACACTTATGAAAGAAATATAACCAGAGGAGAAATGGCAAAAATAATTTATAGAGCATTAAGTAGTGAGGAACAAGTATCAAGTGATAAGGATTTAGAAAAATATAAAGATCAAATTAAAGATTTTAATACTATCCCCTTAAACCTTAAAACTTATATCTTAAAATCTTACGCTACTGGCATCATGGCAGGTTATCCAGATGGAACATTTAAACCACAAAATGATGCAAACAGAGCAGAAGCAGCAACAATGATTAGAAGATTAATAGATAAAAACTTTAGACAAATACCAAAATTAGTACAAAAACATGAAAAGTTAGTTGTTAATGGAGAAAATTTAACAGTTACAAATAAAGAAGTTATTGATCCTTATTATAAGATTATGGAGATTATGAATAATTCTAATGGATATATAAGGGAATATAAAGCAGATAATAATAATTTGATAGATATATATTACTTACCTAAAAAGGATAGTTATTTGCATGAATATTACATGAATGTATTAGTTTATTATAATCCTCAAGATGAATTAGAAAAAAATTATCCTTATTTTATAGCAGTAAAAATTCTAAATGAAGATACAAAAAAAATATTAGAAGAAACTTTAAAAGTTTTATATCCTAAAACATATAAATCAATATATGATTATTTTGTTGATTTATATGAAAATGGACCAGTAGAAAATACAGGATTAGAAAAAGAAGGGAAACAAGAAAATAGAAGATATAAAATATATAACAGAGGATATACTGGTGTAGAAATAGAAATAGGTCGATTAGAAAACTAAGAAGATGCGATTTTGTTGTCGCATCTCTTTTTTTTATTCAGTAATAAGTTTTAAGTAATAAGTATTAAGTGATAAGTGTTAAGTGGAAAGAAATTAGTGAGAGAAAAGTAATGTAGGTTATGAAATATGTAGTAAATTTTATTTGACTTATATATTGTTTTTTTTACATAATATATCGGGTTTTCAAAAAAGGTATTAATGTTTGAAAACCTATAAAATTAATAGGGTAGTTTCGGACTATCCAGATAAGGTTTATTCCCAAAGTTCGAGACTATTCCTATAGTTTTATAGGTTGTCTTGTTAATTTTGGGGATGAACCTTGTCTCCAAAATTAACAAGAAAGGACTGATGCTGATGAATTTTTTATTCGAAAAATTCATTAGTATCATCCGAGATGTATATACAAAGGTATTTAATTGTTTAGCAGAAAAATATCCAATGAGGAGAGATTTAATAATGAAAATAAAAGATATTATTATTTCGGTTTTATCTATTGTTGGAGTTATCGTGATGATTTTATTTTTTACTGTCCCTACTATTGACAAACATAAAGAAAGTTTGTTGAGGCAGAAAAAATTACAACTGGAAATTGAAAATCTATCAAAAACAACAGATTCTCAATTAAAGTTAGAAATAGAAAAATTAAAAACAAAACAGTTAGAATTAGAATTAAAACTCCAACAAATAAATAAAAAGGAATTAATCAATAGTACATCTTCAGGATGGACTACTAATGAAGATAATAATAAAAATAAAAAATAACCTATAAAAAAAGAGCAGTTGTGGGGGCAACTGCTCTTTTTTGGTAATAAGGACTAATTAATAGTACACCTTCAGGACTTGAATATATTATATAGATTTTTTAGTTAAAGTCAAGAAATATTTAGTATTAAGTGATAAGTAATAAGTAATAAGTAATAAGTAATAAGTATTAAGTAATAAGTAACAAGTGATAAGTTTTAAGTATTTATCTAAAAACAAAACAGAATACTCCCATTTCTATAAGTGGGAGATGAATGTTTTAATCTCCCACCTCTATAGGTGGGAGAGGTTCAAAAAGAAAGTATATTGATGCAGGAAAAATTAAAACTAGAAATAAAGAAATTATCTGAGCCTAGTGATTTAGAACTTCAATTAAAAATAGAAGAAAAAAGAGTTGAACTGCAAAAGTTAAAACTTGAGTTAGAAAAATTAAAAAAATCTAATAAAAAGGTATTAATTAATGAAAATACATCAGTTGGAGATACTGATGAAAACAAATAATAACTAAAAAAAGAAGCAGTTGGAAGAATCAACTGCTTCTTTTTAATAAATAAAAAGGAATTAATTAAGAATACATCAGTTGGAGATATAAGTATTATACAAATTATTAAAACAAAGTCAAGAATTATTTGTTAAGTTTTAAATATTAAGAAATAAGTAATAAGTGATAAATAATAAGTGATAAGTAATAAGTGTTAAGTATTAAGTTTTAAGTACTTATTACTTGTTTCTTTCCCTTAAAACTTAGAACTTAACACTAAACATCAAATAAAACTTATTATTAAAATTTGATTTCAAGAAGAAAGCAAATATAATATATAAAAATTAAATGTAAGGAGGTGAGAAGGGATGAGAAGTAGGGTAAAGGGTAAAGTTTTAAGGAGTAAGAAGTCAAGAGATATAGGATTAAGGATTAAGAAGTTAAGGGCTAAGTTTTCTTTATTTATGATATTTATAATTTTGATAACTTCAATATTTGTAGGTACTTCACCTATAGAAGTAAGGGCAGCAAATAGTAGTATGTATGTAAAACCTGTATTAAAAGATGCACAAGGAAATGAATATGTTGTTGATTGGACAAATGCGACAACTGACAACATAATGGCTGTTGCTATGTATGATAAAAATAAGGATACAAGCGATAACTTAGTTCCAGTAAAGGTAGTAAGAAAAGATAATCCTAATTTAAAGTATTGGGCATATATTGATATTTCTCCTTTTGATTTTGATGAGCAAATTACAAACAGAATAGGAACTTTTAAATTGAATGGTTTTATACTTGCAGATAGAGGATTAGTTGTTTATGGATTACCAACAGATGTTGATAATAATGATTATAGAGAAGATAGATATAGATATTTAGGGTTTGATATAAATGGACAGCCGTATTCAAATATTGATTTCCCTAATGATGTAAGTAGTGGTTTGCATCCTAAAGATAAGCATTGGATTTATAGACCTTGGGAAGATGATAGGGTTATAAGCAGTAGAAATGGAATTGATAGTCCATCAATATATTACAGAACTCAAAAAGATCAAGCAAAACAATGGTTATCTACAATGGTGTGGCAAGATCCAAGTACAGGTGAAGTTACTAGAGCAGTAGATGATGGTTATACTCCTGATGAACTTTTAGAAACATTTCATATTCAATCACCACCTAGCAAATATACAAATGGTACTGCTAGAGGGTGGCATGATACTTATGTAAATTAGTAATAAGTATAGGGATAAAGAATATATTATTTTAAATATATAACATGAAAAGAGAAGAAGAAAGGGATAACCCCTTATTCATCTTCACTTTCATTTTCAAGATAGATAAGAAGTTTTTTTCTATATCCATAAAGCATTTTTGCAATTTCTTCAATTTTAGCATCAATCTCATTAAACTGCTCTTGTGTAATATATTTCCTTCTAGAAGCAATAATTAACCAGTTGCGTGTTTCCATTACAGATCCAATAGCAATGTTTATATGATTTAGTTCTCTTTTTAAAGAAAATTGTGAGTTTCCTTCTGCAATGTTAGCAGAGATACTAGTGCAAGACCTTATAATTTGCGACTTAATTGCATATTGTTCAAATTTTGGGAAATCATTTGAGATTTCATAAATAGAATCGCTTAATTCGATTGCTTTTTGCCAAACTTTTAGATTTCTAAAATCTTTTATATTTATTGATTGATTTTTATTCATGTAAATCATCCTTTCTTCGTTATTAATTTTTTATGTACTTAACATAACACATAAAAATAAGGGAGTAAGATTACAAGAGAAAATTTTTTATAAAAACATAAGACTGTTTGAATAAGTTTACTATACATTTTGTCGCATGAAATTGTTAAGAGATGTGTAAATTTCAAGGATAATGTAGAATTGACTATAAACATATATATTATATATAGCCTCAAGTATAAAGGGGTAGGAGATAGAAATATATTATCCAACAATGAAGTAAAGCATATAAATAAAAAAACAACTGCCGATCTAATAAGCAGTTGCTTTTTTATTAGGGGTAATGTAGTTTTAGGTTATTGAATAGACTTAAAAGCATTTCTAATTTCATTATCAATATTAGTTAAATCAATAACTTCATAGTCTAAATTTATGATTATATCAGACAACTTCAGATCTTTTGTAGGCAGAAGGACTAATTCATATCCATTTTCATTAAAAAAATTAATCATATTTTTCTGATACAGTTGAAATATCTTTAAAAAATAGAAAGAAGATATAAGTTTTTTAGTGGTACTTTTGTTTGCATTTGTTATGAAAAATAATGTTTTGGATTCCTTGCCTAGAATCACCTGATAATTATACATAAAATCCCTCCTTGGTTACTATTCATAAGAATAATAAATAACCTATACAAACCGTTTCAAGTACAATTTTGTCGCTTCAAAACATGATGTACATAAGTAAATCCAATACTTATATGGATTTAACTATAATACATATTATATATGTTATATAGAGGAGGTAAAGTGAGAAGATATGATTTATAAAATTAATTAAAATAATTTTATAAAAAAACTTGAAAATTATATAGAACATACTATAAAATTCCTCCGCATTGAAAATGGTTTTAATGATAAGACCAAAGAAGGAAATAACAATAATAAAAATAAAGGAGGAATCGTTATGAAACATTTAATTTGTGTAGATAATGGAAACAAATGTCATAAAGCATTAGGAAGGAATGAGGAGAGCAATATTTGCTATTCTACTGGCTATATTGAATCAGAATTTGAGCCTATTTCAAAAGAAAATCTGCTAATTTACAACGGTAAGTTTTATTCTATAGGAACAGGACGTTTCAGTACAATATTTAATAAGGCTCAAGATGAAAGAAGTTTCATTTTAACATTACCAGCGGTTGGTAATTATCTTGGAGAACAGTATACTAGTGATACCACTAATATAATACTTGCAGTAGGGCTTCCAATAGCCACTTTCGGAAAATTAAAAGAAGAGTTTAGACGTTACTTTTTGCGTGACAATATTAATTTTTGTTGGAATGGGAAGGAATATAAAGTGAATATTAAAGATTGTCTAGTGTTCCCACAAGGATATTCAGCATTTTTAACAATTTATAATGATTTTAAGGATATACAGGTTTTGTGTTGTGATATTGGGGGGTACACAGTAGATATCTTTAATGTTAATAAAGGTGGAAAACTAGATATTGCCTCTGCTATTTCTCTTAATAGAGGAGTTATAAAACTTTTCAGAAATATTCAACAAGAACTAATAAAGCAAGACATAAGAATCACAGAAGAACAGATTGAAGAAGTATTGAAAGGTAGCAATCCTGTAATGCTAGACGAAACTATTGTTAGTTTAATTAATAGCAAGGCGAAACAATATACAGAAAATCTTATTGATGAACTGAGAGAGTTTGGGTATGAGACTAGAATTAATCCTATTATTTTTGTTGGAGGAGGAGCCATGCTTCTAAAGAGGTTTATTGAGCAGTCAAACAAAGTAGGTTATGTAGAATTTCTTGATCAGTATGCAAACTGCAGAGGATATCAATTATTAGCAAGAAAAGCCCTATCTATGAAGGGGGAGTAAGATGAGTAAAATAAAACGAATTAATTTGTGTTTTGACATGAGAAGATCTGAAGACAGAGAAGTATATAATTTGCTGAAAAGCAAACGAAATAAAACTGCATATGTAGTTGATGTAATATTAAAAAACAAGGAATTAGAAAGCAGCGTTGTAACAGTAGATAAAGATACTTTGAGAAATATTTTTGAAGAAGTACTTAATCAAACTCATATTGTTTTTAAAGATACTAAAAATAAAGAGAAAATTACTGAAGATACTGATATTCCAGATGATGTTTTTAACATAATAGACAGCATTTAAAGGGCAGTTTATACTGCTCTTATTTTTTTATTTATATTAGTTCTATTAAGAACTAGCAAATATATACAAGAACGAATTAGAACTATTCAATAAAGAACAAAATCTTCGATTTAAGTAATTTAAGTTAAGAAATTCAAGGTAAATTTTGTTGAAATCCATTACGGAAATTATATTTTAAATTATCCACAATTTAAAACAGTTTATAATTTCCTATGGATTATAAAAAAAGTAGAGCCAACAGGCTCCACTTAATCAACTTTTAACTTGGAAAATTATTTGTTACTAGAAAATAATGGCGTTTTAAGGTAATGTAAAGTGCATCAGCAGAATAGTCTTTATTTCTGCTGAATTTTTGCCATTGTTCGGAAGGTACAATCTTTAGTAATGAGCATTTTAGGAAATATTCAATTTGTTCATTTTCTGACATTTTGTTAAATGCAAGTTTCTTTTTTGCATTAGTAATTACTTCAGATGCAACTCGTTTAATGTAAGTATCCATTTCTTGATCAATATAGTAATTTATACAGTCTTCAAATGAAATACTTTTAAATTTTTTAATATCTATTTTTATCATAATCATCATCCTTTCTATTTAATTTTAAGGAATTATATTGAAACATTAATTTAAAAGTCAAGAAAAAATTAAAAATTCACGAGAAATTTTTTATGAAAATATAAAAGTTGAATTTAGAAATTTAAAAATGGATTTTAGAATCAAAATTCTTATATAGAAAAATAAATAGAAAAAATAAAATGAATTTCTAGAATTCAATTATTTAATTTTTTTTGCTTAAAACTTAAATTTTGATTGTATGTGTTATGTTATCAATACACAAGTAATAAGTTAAAAACATGTGTTATGTTAAATAGGACAAAAAAGTAAATGGTTTAAATATTACATTAAAAAACTTATATAAAAACATGTGTTATGTTAAAAGCACAAAAGAAAAATGATGCTATATAAAAATTTTAAAGAATAGTCTATATGCAAAATAGGCAGGGCAAATAAGATGTAAATTTTACGTGTTATGTTATAAAAAACATGTGTTATGTTATAAAAAACAATAAATTATTAAGTTAAAAAATTATTAATAGAAATAATTCAAAAATAAAAAAATGAGGAGGCTGATTCATATGTCAAAAACAGTATCACAAAATCAAGCATCAATTTTAAATGAAATTTATGACAATAAAGTAATTAAAAAAATAGGACGCCTTTTGTATTTAGAAAGAAAAAAGGCAGATGATTGGTTAAGCAAAGTTAGTGATTGTAAAAATGTAGCAGACATAATAAATCTTATCTTATACTCAATACAACATCTTGATTTTTTAATTAAACGTGGAGAAATGGCTGAGGAAGAATTAATAGAATTAAGCATAGACGATTTAAAGGCTTTAATAGAAATTTCAAGTAAAGAAGGTTATTTTGATTTAGTTAAAATATGTTTAGAATCTTATTGCTTAATAGAAGATTAAGATAATTTATAATATAAAAATTATCAAAGTTTTTTAAAGCCATTAATAATAACTGCATTAATATTAAAAAGAAAGGGTGGTTTTTATGAACAACACACAATTAAAAAAAGAAGATAGTTTAGTACAATTATATAATGAAAGTATGATAAAGAAAGTAGTCAAAATAGTAAGGACTAATTATAAAAAAGGTAATACTTTCCCAATTCTTCGATTAAGACGTTGTGAGAAGGCAGGAGAATTATTAGATATAATTAGTGATGCTATAATGTATTTATATGTGCTTTATGAACATAAGAAGTTAAGCGAACAGCAGTTAGAAACTTTAACTGATATAGATCTTGTAGAATTTACACTAAATATAGTTGCGAAATATGAAACTAAATCAATTGCTACATGTATTTCAATGTTAAGTATGGCAAGGGAAAATTCAGAAACAAAGTAAAGAAATAAAAGAAGTAAGAGATGAATAATTAATGTCAATCTGGCTAGGTTTTCATAAAATATTGTGAACTTAGCCAGATTGATGCTTAAACAAATTATTAAATTAAACTATTGTTTTTACAAGAAAATTTAATTTATGTGTTGCGTTATCAATGCAGAAAATTAAAGTTTTAGCATTTATCTTTAATTATCTATTCATAATAAAAGGACATAGAAGAAGTATTTACTATTGTTTGAATTTAATTTCAAGAAGGAGCATAATTAACAATAAAGAAAGGGTGGTTATTATGCTATATCGAAATCAAGATTATATTTTACAACTTAGAAATTTTATAAGCCAAAGAGATTTTATAAATAAAGTTGCAAATAATCCTGAGATTGAGATGTTAACGACTCTTCATGATCTTTTAATTTTTACAAGGAGAGAATTAGAAAATTATTTTAATGTCAAGGAAGCAAGGCTTATTATTGATGCATGTCGGTGTATGACATATGTAGATTATAGTGAGCCAAAATATTCATTAATAAATTGTATTTTAAATGCGATAAAATATAGAGGTATTGATAAGAAATATAAAATTAATACTGATAAATTTATTAAGAAATTAAATAGATTAACACAATTTCAAGCATATCTGGTAATATTAATGGTTTATAGATATTGTAATTCTAATGATGATGTTAAAAAGGCATTTAATATTACAAACCAATATTATAAATTTTAAAATTAAAATGAATTCGATAAAAATTGAATTTGAGGATTTTACTTAGGAAAGCAAATAATACAATCAAAAGTAGCCTCTGTTAATTTTGACAGGGGCTACTTTTTATATATAAGTTATATTTTTATTGTTTTTTTAAAATTCAGCAGAATTTTTTCAGACATATCAAGTTTTATATTATTTTACCACAGCAAAAATTCAGAATTATTTTAATATAAAAACTTTTTGGTTTTAGCCTTAAAAGTTAAATTTATGTGTTATGTTATCAACACACAAACAGATATTAGTTAAAAATATTAAAATTAAAAGCATGTGTTATGTTAAATATGGCAAAAAGTAAAGGGGTTAAATATTACATTAGAAACTTATATAAATTCATGTGTTATGTTAAATAAAGCAAGGAATAAAATCATTTTTAATGAACTTAAAATCTACATTTAAAAGTTTTATTCAAATTATGTGTTATGTTAAGTATACAATGGGATAACCGGTTATCAAATGTGGCCACAGAAAGCATATATATAAAAGATTAAAAATCTAATAAGATATAAATTTCATGTGTTATGTTATAAAAAACAAATTAAAAAGTAAGGAGGAATTTAATATGAAAAATTTTAGGTCTTTAAATGTTACTAGACAAGAAAAAGGAAAAATTAAATTAATTCAAACTAATAAATTTAAAAAACATATGAAAGTTCATGAAAGTCAATTTATTATACCGTATCAAAAATTAATTAAATATATGGAACTTAAAGGTACTTTCAACAACATAAAAGATAGGTTTGTTGAAATGGTGGTTGAATTTCCAATTGATATTGGATATTCAGATTTATGCAAAATATCTGATAAAGATGAAGTTGTTTATGCTAAGAGAAAAAATAGAGATATTTATTCTAAATTTACTTTAGACGGAAAAAGCAAACCTACTAACAAATGTGTAGTTATTTTAAATCAAAGTTATACAAATCAAAATGAATATTATTTAATAACGATGTTTCCAGGTCAATATGCCGTAAAAGAGCCTCAAGATAGAAATATTAAAACAGAAGAGGAAAAGAAAAAAGTGTTGGAATTTTGGAGTAATCATGCCTTAGTATTTAAAGCAAAGGATATAGATTTAGAGACTGTTACTTATAGATGTCCTTATGAGCAAATGGCTTAAACCTAGATTATTTTAAAACGTCTAACTAAGATTAAGAATTATTGAAATTAATATTTAGACATTAATATAAGAACTAATAAAGGAGGAATTAAATTATGAAGAAAATAAAAATATATTATTTATTAGATGAAGAGAATAAGTATTTTTTTCGATATTCATTAAATGAAGAATTAAAGAAAACAGTTCAATGTATTGAAACTGAAATAAAAGATGAAGATTTAGATTTAGTTCAGCAAAATGAAAATGATGAATCAGTTGTATATGTAGGATTTGGTGGATTTGATGATGAAGGGATCCCTAAATTAACTACCATGCTTTATTATGTAAATGAGGAAGAAAAACTAGATAAAGATGAGGGATTGCATTTTTTCAACAAACCAAAAACAGCAGAAGAGTTATTAAAGTGGCAAAGAAGTCATAAAGATAAATTAGAGTATAGTTTAGAAATAGCAAAATCAATATGGGCAGAAATAACTATTAAAAAACAGGCTTTTGATGATGAAAAGGCAAATTGGATTTATAGTTTTGGCAGTGAAGAATTAAAAAGAAATTTTGAACAAGGCTATGATGTAGATGAAGATTATATCTTTGAAAGATTAGTTTATGAACTTCCAGAATTTGATTTATATGACGAAAGCGGTAGATGGGCTGTAAATAAAAATCCTAGCAGAGAAGCATTAGTTGAAGTTAAAAAATTACGTTATTTAGGATATGATGCTAAAGTTATTATAATATCAAAACAATATGAAGAATTTGGTTCATCTTGGATACCAATCGATGCGAAAGATGCTATTTTAATTGAGGATTATTTAGGAGTAGTGTCATTGATTAAGTATTTGTAGGCTGAAATAGGATTATCAAGAAAATATTATAGTATTTAAAGGTATAATAAGAAGTTTAGTAGACAGAGTTTATTATAAAAAATTTAAATTCAAGATAATAATTGTAAATTTAGCCCTGTTGAATATCAACAGGGCTAAATTTTTATGATTTTGAAAATTATTTTAAAATGGGCAATCAGCATCGTTTATAATCGGACGAAAATCATTATCAACTGTTGTATAGTCTATAGACTTATTGAAATTTTTATTAAAGTGTAAGTAATCATTTATGTCAAAAGGCTTATTTTCTATAATATTCCCTATGATGGTTCTTATTTGCTTTTTTGTACAAAAGTCATTAATTTTTTTTATAGTTGCATAATCAAATTTCTTCTTTAAAATATTGAGTTGTTTTTTTGAAATATTGTCTATCGAATTCCAATTATTTTGAAGTGTTTTTTCAGGTAAAATAGAAGGAATATTAGAATTTTGTTTTGATTTTTCATTAGAATTTTTATCTTTTAGATTCAATTCAATTAATTTATTAATTTTATCGTTTAATAGTTCTAATAATTCTTTTTTTTCGTTTAATATTGATTTAAAAGTTGCTATTTCTTTTTCTTGAAAATTAAGTTTAGTTACTATTTCTTTGAAAATTCCACTATTTTCACATATTTTTTTAATATTTCGTGGATCAATTTCTAATATTTCTGTATCAGAATATAATCCAGTCTGATATAAGACGTTTAAGAGTTCACTATCGGCTGGTTTAAATTTATATGCTTCTTTTATCCATAATTCAATCAACGATTTAAGAATGTTGTCATTCCTTATTCTTACAGCAACATCTGTTACATCTGTTCCAAGTTCAGCGTATGTTCTGACAATATGAATGTTTGAAAATCCAAATTGATAGAGACGATATGCAATTTTAATACTGTTGTTTTGTCCTACTTTATTTGCATCATTGTCAAAGAAAAGATATATATTTGTATCTTTTCCAAAATATTTACTTATCAAATAAATTTGATGATCTGTTAAATTGGCTTGTCCAGAAGAAATGCTGTTATAACCTAGGGATGTTAGTTTTATAGTATCTGCGACACCTTCGGTTATAAATAATTTGTTAATATTTTTATTCTTTAATTCATTAAGGTTGAAAAGGAAATCGCCTATGTTAAAGGGAATAATACTTCTATAAGTTTTATTATTTTTTGTTTTTAGATTCCCAAAGTCAGTTATATTAATGTATTTTACTTTATTTTTTGAATTTAAATCAATAGTACGTGCTTGATAGCCTACTATAATACCTGTTTCATGATCTTTAAAAGGGAAAAGCACTCTATCATTTAATGTAAAAAAATCCGGATATTTTAATAAAGATTGATTTGATCTTTCAAAGCAAATTAAACCGTATTTGTCAGCAAACTCTTTTGGAATATCATACTTTTTATACATAAAATCATAAAGTTTTTCTTTAGAATTTAAATTAGGTTTATTGAGAAAGTCATTTATAAGTTTACTGTTTTTTGCAGTTTCAATTGCAATTCTGTACGAAAAATCTCCATTTTTTCTAACAGCATCTGCATTTAGTTCTCTTATTTGTGTTTCTATATCGAGTATTTCTAATTTGAATTCTTTTATATTAGTAGTTAAGTTACTGTGATTATTATTTTGAACTGTCTGCAAGTTAGAAACAGATTTTCTCTTTGTATTTTTTGCTTGATAGTCTATTAAGGATATATCATAATAATCATTTAGAATAAGACTTTTTGTTTGATTATATCTATCTAAGATTAATTCTCTTAACTTTTCTTCAAAATCACTTATTGAATCAAAACCGAGATTCATATTAGCAAGGTTATTTGCAGCAAAAATTTTTGCTTCACTTATACTGTTTTTAGTAAAGCCTTGCATTTTTGCTATAAATTCTAGGTAAGTACCGTGTTCGCCACATGCGTAGCATATGAAAGACTTTTTATTATCATCAAAAACTAAAGAAGTCGGGTTGTCAGCACCTATATGAAAGGGACATATGCAGCGATTTTGTTTAACAGTATTTTTAAAATTGTAGAAATTTATTAAAGCATTAGCATTTAAAGAGTTTTGAATATTATCTTCTATGTCATTTAAATATTGATATATTAGAACTCCAACGTCATGGGTAAGTTTCTTTTTGATCAGATGATTAATGTCTTTACATTTAATAGTGTACATATTATATCATCCTTTCTTAATATTTTTCAGTCATTATATTTATAAAAAAGGTAATATCAAATTTTAAGTCAGATAAATTTAAATAAATTTTTGAAATTATTTTGTAATGAAATTGTAATAAAAAAATATTGGGTAAAAATTTGACATTAAATTTTTAAAGGCTATAATATTAATACTTCAAGTTCTTCAGTACAAACGAAGAACTTGAAGTTAAATGAAGTATATGAAGTATATATAATACTTCATAAATGAAATACTTCAATGATTTATCTTCTTCTGTAATGAAGTATATTGAAGTATATAAAACATAATTGTAATTATTGATTAAATGAGATATTGTATTAAGGAAAATATAGAAGTATATAACTAATAAATCTTTTTTAACATAACATATACATTAAAATATTTAGATTTAATTGATTTCAAAAGATATAGATATAGGGAGAGTAATTGATTTATAAAGATTTATAAAATTTTAAAGAAAAAACTATTATTTCAGAAGAGTTAAGAAGCCAGAAATGTTTTTTGATATGAAACTTATTGAAGAAGTTTAAGAATAAGGGAAAGTAGGAAATATAGTTGAGAAAAGAATTTTTGTCTGAATTATATAATTTCTTAGATGTTTAAGAGGTGCTGTTATAAAAAAGAATGTTATAATACGGGGAATATTAATTTAGGAAATAATTAACATATAGTGCTATTTTAGTTTAGCATTATATTTTCTATTGTTATAAAAATATTATTAATGTTTATATAATTTTTTTATAAAAATTTATAAAAAAATGAGGTGAAAATTTGACATTAAATTTTTAGAAGTTATAATATTAATACTTCAAGTTCTTCAGTGCAAACGAAGAACTTGAAGTTAAGTGAAGTATATGAAGTATATAATATTTCATTAATAAAACATTTCAACTTCCTTTGTACTGAAGTATATTAAATTGTATTATTTTAAATATTTTCTTTTTAATTTATTATTTTATATTAACTAAAAATATTTTTTCTAAAGAGGATGTTTTCATTTGATAAAGAATAATAAATTTTATGTTAATTGAAAAGTTTACATGATATTAATAATAAAGTGGAGAAGAATATATGTAGAAGATAGTTCAGGCAAAAAACAAAAGATATCCTAGATTTTATCTTATAAATAATATGAAAAGTCCAAATTAAAGCCCCTTGTTGAGATTAATCAGCAGGGGTTTTAATTTTTACAGTTCTAATTGCAGTACTAGTAATTAAATTTCAAAATAAGTATTTATGGCAGAATCCTATTTCATTTGCCATATAAAGAAGATTTCTTATTATTTTGTTAATATATTTGGGCATAAGATAAAATACAGGATTTTTATAGTGAATTCTGAAATATTTTAAAATAGTTAGGTTTTTATGAAAAACATATAACAAAAAATCACGGCCAAAACTTCTCAAAGCGAGAATTCACACAATGAGAAGTTGCAACTGTTTTTTGTACAAAAGTGATATCATTCTTATAGAAGGGGGTGGTTATGTAATGGAGTTTCTAGGTGACAGAATTAGATATTTAAGAGAAATTGCTGAAAAGAAGCAAAAAGATATGGCAAACGAATTTTCAGTAAGTGAAAACACGTGGTCGCAGTATGAAAATAATAAACGAACTCCAGATTTAGAGACATTAAAAAAGATAGCAGAATTTTTCAATGTTTCAATTGATTATCTAGTCTGTATAGTTGATGAAAGGTATAATCCTAGAGAAAGAGAATTTCAAGAGATAGCACATATATACAGTTTGCTTAATAAAGAGCAGAAGAAAGATTTAGCAAATGAAATCAAATCAAAATATAAAGTCATAGGGAGGTGAGAGGATGTTTTTAGAGTTGCAGGAAAAGGACAGACAAAAAATATATGCTGAAATGCTTAAATCAATAGGAGCCTTATCAAGATTATTTTCCGAAAGCAGTACTCCTTATCTTGCTTATAGAGTTGTTGAAAACATATTTTGTATGGCGTTTCAGGCAGATAATTTATCTAGATCTGACTGTTCGGCGGATGCAGCAAAGAATGGAATTGGTTTTGGGATTAAGACATTCTTAAACGGGAATGGGAGAACTCTGCAGAAAGTAGCAGAATTCAATAAGGATGCTAATCTATTTAAAGGAAAAACACCTAAAGAAAT
>NZ_FQXO01000070.1 GCF_900129995.1 Caloranaerobacter azorensis DSM 13643
ATACATCACTGCATAGGTTGCCATTTTGAAATTCATCTAAATGACGTATCCTTGAGACCTCCCGGGGTAAGCGTAACCACTTTCCTCCCATATATCCGCCACATTTACTGCATAAACCTTCGGACCGTTTTGGGCTTTGTTTTGTTACGCAAACTCACCCGATTTATACAGCCTCAAATGTAGTTCGTGTACCTCGGACCAGGATTTTGCCTCCGGCTTCCTTCAGATTCCACCTCACGATGGACACCCTTGCCTTTGGCTAGTGGTTGGCACGGTCAACCCCCACAGTGGACTCTCACCACCTAGTTGTTACGCATGCCCGGCGCACGCATACAAAATGCGGCTAAACGCCGCATTTCATTCCTTCTAATCTAATTTAAAGCCTTTTATCAGCATGTCCAATCTACAAGCCATATCACGTAATTTTTCAGCAGATTCATTTATCTGATGAATAATTGACTGCTGCTCCTCTGTACTCGCTAATACAGTTTGAGTTCCCGAAGCCGTTTCTTGAGAAACTTCTCCAACTTGAATAAATGCTGTCTCTATTTCTTTCATTTCTTGAGATAATTCTTCTACTATACCGTAAAACTCTTTAACAATACTAGACACTTTATTTGTCTCAGCAATAATATTGTTGAAGAATTTTGTCGTATTATTAATTATTTCTCTTCCTCTATCAACTTCATTTATTCCCTCATCCATAGATTTTGCAACTTCATTCATCTCGTTTTGTATCTCATTCACTATCCTAACTATATCTTTTGAAGCACTGCTTGTCTGTTCCGCAAGCTGTCTTACCTCTTCAGCAACAACTGTAAAACCTCTTCCATATTCGCCTGCTCTTGCTGCCTCAATAGCAGCATTTAAAGCTAAAAGATTAGTCTGTTTTGATATGTTATCAATAAATGTAACTATATTGCCAATTTCCATTGTGTGCTGCTTTAACTTTTTCAATTTATCAGCTGATTCTCTAACCCTCTTTGTGATTAAGTTCATACTTTCTTCTGACATCTTTACATCATTAGAACCTGCTTTAGCTATATCTGAAGCAACATTTGCAGCCTGTAAAATATACTTAGTTTTATCTTCTACATTTTTCACGCTTTCTGCCATTTTATTTACAATTTCATCGGCTTCATCTACACTTTTAAGCTGTCTCTCTGTACCTGCAGCAACTTGTTCAATAATACTTGAAATCTCCTCCGAAGATTTAACAGTAAGTTCAGCACTATTTTTCAACTCTTCAGAAGATATACTTATTTCCTCTCCAGCATCTCTAACATTAGATATTATCATATACAATGCATCAAGCATCTGATTAAACGCTCTCTGTAAGTCTCCAATCTCGTTTTTAACATTTTCTTCTGCCCTTTTAGTTAAATCTCCCTCTTTAATTCTATCCGCTACATTCACTAATTTTACAATAGGATTTGAGAATACTCTAGCTGCAATAGATGTAAACACAATGGCTAAAACAATTGCCGCTAATGTAATATACAATGTCCTATATAAATCTTTTAAATAACTCTGTTTTATTTCATCTCTATTCTGCTCGACTACAACTCCCCAACCAGTTGAAGGTACTACTGTATATGCTCCTATTACATCTACTTTTTTATCATTCTTATATGATAATTCAATACCTGTTTCTCCATTAATCGCCTTAATTGCACCTACAATTCCATTCTCCTTTGCATTAAATCTATTCAATACTTTTTCTCTAAACTCAGGATGTCCAATTACAACTCCTGTTCTATCAACTATATAAGCTATACCAGTTTTCCCAATTCTATGTGCTTTGGATAACTCTACCAAATCATTTAACGCTATTTTTGCAACTATAACACCTGTCTGTTTCCCAAATATGTCTTTCATAGGCATAGCTATATTAACTCCTGAAATTCTATTAGTCTCATCAATATAAGAGTCAGAAATAGCTCTTTTCCCATTTAAAGCTTTTTTAAACCATTCTTCTTTACTTACATTTCTTTTATCTTTTGTATTGGCTGTAGATACAATTTCATTACCTTGCATATCATATATGTACAACATTTGTATTTGATCTATTTTAGTTACTGTAGAATTTAGTACAGTCGAACAATCAAACTCGCTCATATTCATAAAATCATGGGCCGCAGTTAAAGTATCTAAAATATTAAAAGAACTTAAGATAAATATATCTACCTGTCTTGCAAGAGACTTAGCAATAGTAAGATTTGTAGATTCCATACTTTTTTCTACATTTTTAGCTTGAAAATAGTAATTTATCAATCCTACAGAAATAATAGGTATTATTGTAAGAATTAAAACAATCGCCATTATTTGATTTTTAATTCTATGCTTTCTTAAAGTTTTCTTTTTATCTTTCTTTGTCCTTTTAAACAGCAGTATACCCTTTTTCCTTGAAGAGTTCTCTTTATCTTTTTTATATAATTTTTTCGAAAAAGTAAGTTTTGATTTTTTTCTGTTAAATACCCCCACCCGAATAACACCCCTTAATTCAAATTTTCATTATTATATTCTACATTTTTTTACATAATCCTCTTTATATTTTGAATATTTTTATTTTGTAACAAATAGAGCCATCAGAAAATCTGATGGCTTATCTAGTTTTAGACTTTAAATACTCATTTATAAACAAATCTATATCCCCATCCATAACGCTATTCACATTTCCAACTTCTGCACCTGTTCTATGGTCCTTTACAAGATTGTATGGATGAAATATATAAGACCTTATTTGAGAACCCCAAGCAATTTGATTATATTCACCCTGCAAACCCTCAATCTTTTCCTTCTGTTTAAGCCTCTCTAACTCTACCAATTTGGCTTTTAGTATCTTCATAGCCGTCGCTTTATTGCTATGCTGCGACCTTTCATTTTGACATTGAACGACAATTCCAGTAGGTATATGAGTTATCCTAACAGCCGATTCAGTTTTATTTACATGCTGACCTCCCGCACCACTTGCTCTATATGTGTCAATTCTTATTTCATTAGGAGCTATTTCTATATCTACTTCATCTTCTATTTCTGGAACTACATCGACCGATGCAAAAGACGTATGTCTTCTTCCTGATGAATCAAATGGAGATATTCTGACAAGCCTATGAACTCCTTTTTCAGACTTTAAATAGCCATAAGCATTAAGTCCCTTCACAAGTAAAGTTACACTTTTAATCCCAGCTTCCGGATCTGGTAATATATCTAGAACTTGAATATCATAGCCCTTTCTTTCACACCATCTTCGATACATTCTAAGTAGCATCTGTGCCCAATCTTGAGCTTCTAATCCGCCAGCACCCGAATGTATCGATAATATAGCATTATTTTTATCATATTCTTCATTAAGAAGTGTTTTTATCCTTATATCATTAACTTTTTCCTCGATACTATTAATTGTCTTTTTTATCTCATCAATTAAAGATAGGTCTTCTTCCTCTTGAGCTAATTCTAAAAGCACTTGGGCATCTTCAATTTCATTAATAATGTCCCTATATTCCTTAACTTTATCTTTTATATTCTTAAGCTCCTGAGCTACTTTTTGTGCTTTTTTATGATCGTTCCAAAAATCTTGTTTTGCCATTTTCTCCTCGAGTTTCTCTATTTTACCCTCTAACCCTTCTATGTCAAAGAGAAACACCTATTTCCTGTATTTGCTCTCTAAAACTAGATATCTTATCTCTGAATTCTACTAAATCTAGCATTATAACACCTCGCTTTCTATTTAGTTGACAGTTGACAAAATTATTCGCTATTCGCATTTCAAGTATTAAACAGCGAATTAATTTTATATTTCCCATTTTACATTTTCAATTCTAAATTTTTAACATCCCGTTTTAATTACTTTTATCTCTACTTCTTGCCTTTCAACTCTATCTATTAATCTATCAACTTTTTCTTCTAATCTAGTAATTCTTTCTGAATTTTGTTTATATCCATCAAATAGTGCATCTATTTTCTTCTCAATCTGATTTTCAATTATACTTTCTACTCTAGCTATAGCTTTTGCATTTTGCGCTATTGCCTGTGCATTCTGTGCTATTGCTTTTGCATTACTTTTAACATCTTGTTTTATTTCCAATATTTCCACGTACATCTTTTCCAATAATTCAAAAGTTTTATCATCCACTTTTTTTATCTCACCTCACTTTTTATTAATTAATAGTTTATTCACCATTTGATCATTGAATAGCAATTGACAAACGACATAGAAATTTAACTTTCCATTTTTCATTTTCAATTTTTAATTTAAATTTAGTCCCCATTAAACATTCTTCCCACAGCACTTCTTATATTTCTTTCCACTTCCACATGGACACGGGTCATTTCTTCCTATTTTTTTGCCTTTAACAACAGTATTAGGCTTACCGCTCTCTCCATGACTTACATTAGTTATCTTAGCTACTCTTTCTCTCTCTATTTTCTCAGCAGGCTGTAAATTAAATAAATATCTTACTGTATCCTCTTGAATATTTTTTATCATTTCTTGGAACATATCATATCCTTCAATCTGATATGCCCTAACAGGGTCTTCGTTCCCCATCGCTCTTAAACCAATACCCTGTCTTAATTGATCCATAGCATCAATATGGTCCATCCACTTAGTATCTACAACTCTAAGCAGGATTACCCTTTCAAGTTCTCTTAATTGTTTTTCTCCTACTTCTTTTTCCTTTTGTTCATACAGTTTTGTAGCTAAATCCATTATTATGTCTTTTAACCCTTCTTTAGTTAAAGATTCTAAATTCTCTATTTTAAGAATTCCTTTAGGCAAGAATATATTTGCTAAATAATCTTCAAGCCCTTTTAAATCCCATTCTTCAGGATATTTAGCATCACCTGTATAAATATTGATAGCTTCATTTATAATATTTTCTACCATAGAAATTATATGTTCTTTAATGTTTTCGCCTTCTAAAACCTTTCTTCTTTCAGCGTATATAACCTCTCTCTGCTTATTCATAACGTCATCATATTGAAGAACGTGTTTTCTTATATTAAAGTTTCTAGCTTCTACTCTTTTCTGCGCTGTCTCTATTGATTTTGAAAGCAGAGGATGTTCTAACGGTTCATCATCTGGCATACCTAAAGACTCGACTAATCCTTTAATTCTATCACTACCAAATAATCTCATTAAATCATCCTCAAGCGAGATATAAAATCTAGAAGAACCTGGGTCTCCCTGACGCCCAGAACGTCCTCTAAGCTGATTATCGATTCTACGTGATTCATGTCTTTCTGTACCTATAATATGAAGTCCTCCAGCTTCAATTACTTTCTTTTGCTCATCTTTTAAAGCCTCTTTAGTTTTATCTAATATTTCCTTATATACCTTTCTTGCCTCTAAAATTTCTGGATCATCAGTATCCTCAAAACTATCTGCAAGGGAAATTATATGCTCACTATAATTTCTTTTTCTCATTTCACTTTTAGCTAAAAATTCAGGATTACCACCTAATACAATGTCAGTTCCTCTACCTGCCATATTTGTTGCAATTGTTACTGCTTTATATCTACCAGCTTGAGCAACAATTTCGGCTTCTCTCTCATGGTGTTTAGCATTTAACACTTCATGATTTATTCCTTCTTTCTTAAGCATTTTGCTTAGTATTTCAGATTTCTCTATAGAAATAGTACCTACAAGAACAGGCTGACCTTTTGCATTCTTTTCTTTAATCTCTTTTATAACCGCCTTAAATTTAGCTTCTTCAGTTTTATATACAACATCAGGATAATCTATCCTAATAACCGGTTTATTTGTAGGTATCTCTATTACATCCATTCCATATATTTCTCTAAATTCCTCTTCTTCAGTTTTTGCCGTACCAGTCATACCTGCTAACTTTTTATACATTCTGAAGTAGTTTTGGAATGTTATAGTCGCCAATGTCTTTGATTCTCTTCTTACATTAAGCCCCTCTTTAGCCTCTATCGCCTGATGAAGACCGTCACTATATCTTCTACCAAACATAAGCCTTCCTGTAAATTCATCAACTATTACAACTTCTCCATCTTTAACCACATAATCTCTGTCTCTCTTCATAAGATTATGCGCTTTTAAAGCTTGGTTGATATGATGCGAAATTTCCATATTCGCAGGATCGGCTAAATTCTCTATATTAAAGAATTTCTCTGCCTTCTTTACACCCTGTTCAGTAAGCACAACAGTTCGTGCCTTCTCATCTATAACAAAATCTCCTTTTTCTTCCTTCATCTCGAAATTGAAGCGATCTTTTTTCTCATTAGGATCTACTTTTGTTCCCTTTAATGTTTGCACAAAAGAATTAGCTGCAAAATAAAGACTAGTCGATTTATCTCCCGTTCCTGAAATAATAAGAGGAGTTCTCGCCTCATCTATTAAAATACTGTCGACCTCGTCTATTATTGCATAATTTAATTCTCTCTGCACCATTTCATCCTTATATATAACCATATTGTCTCTTAAATAGTCAAACCCAAACTCATTATTTGTACCATATGTTATATCACAATTATAAGCCTTACGCCTTTCCTTATTATCTAATCCATGAACTATACATCCTACAGATAAACCTAAAAACTCGTAAATCTTACCCATCCACTCTTTATCTCTTTTAGCCAAATAATCATTTACTGTTACTACATGAACGCCTTTTCCTGTAAGAGCGTTAAGATATACAGGTAAAGTAGCTACTAGAGTCTTACCTTCACCTGTTTTCATTTCAGCTATTCTTCCCTGATGAAGAACAACGCCACCTATTAACTGCACTCTATAATGCTTCATACCAAGAACTCTATCGGCAGCTTCTCTGACAACTGCAAAAGCTTCCGGTAAAATATCATCTAAACTCTCTCCATTTGCCAATCTATTTTTAAATTCGTCAGTTTTTTGCTTCAATTGTGCATCCGTAAGTTTCTTCATTTCATCTTCTAATGATTCTATTTTTTCAACTAATGGATTTAATCTTCTAATTTCCCTCTCACTATATGTTCCAAAAATTTTTTTCAATAATCCTTTCATTTTCATCACCCTTTAAGTTTTCTTCCCTTATCTCTATATTTTATCACTAAAATTTGTAAGGAACAAGTAAGATACTTTTACCAGCAGTCTGCTCCAATCAGTTTATTTTAAATATCATAATTATATGATATAATTACTATCAAACAATAAAAGATAGACAGAAAATTTTTTGTCTAATTAAATAATTCAACAGTATAACATAAGTTTCATACATAGGAGGAAGATATTGTAATGAAAAAAGTGAAATATAAGGATATCGAATTCCCTATAAACAAAGGATTAACTTTTGAAGAATACAATCTATTGCAGAAAATTGACGAGCAATTTAGTAAAGATGATTTATATATCGAATATTCAAATAATAACCTTATTGTACATTTAAATAAATTAAATCTAGACAAATTTGAAAAATTAATTAAATCTGTAGACATTACAAATGAAAGCATTTTTTATACTATACTAGAAAATATAAAAAGTATTGGAAGTTACGGTATTAAAGGCGGCAAAAGAGTATTTGTAGACTATAATAAGGAAAGAAAAGTTTCAAATAGAAAATCAAAAGAAAAAAAAAGAAATAAACAATTTTATACCGCAGGACATAATTTTTCAACCGAAAATAACGAATGCCCAGAAAAATTTTTAAACAAAATAATCTGCGGTGATAGTGAACAAGTTTTAAAAGAATTACCGGATAACTGTATTGATTTAATTCTAACTTCACCACCATACAATTTTGGATTAGAATATGATAATAATGATGACAGTCACTATTGGGAAAATTATTTTAAAAAAATTGAAAGTATATTTAGCGAATGTATAAGAGTTTTAAAATATGGCGGAAGATTCATTTTAAATGTTCAGCCATTATTTTCAGATTATATCCCTACTCATCATATATTCAGCAACTTTTTTATAAAAAACAAAATGATTTGGAAAGGAGAAATACTCTGGGAAAAAAATAATTACAATTGTAAATATACATCATGGGGTTCTTGGTTAAGTCCATCGAGTCCGTACCTTAAGTATACATGGGAGTTTATTGAAATATATTGTAAAGGGGATTTGAAGAAACCGGGACCAAAAGATAAAATAGATTTAACACCTGAAGAATTTAAAAGTTGGGTTGTTGCTAAATGGTCTATCGCACCTGAAAGGCGAATGAAAGAATATGGTCATCCGGCTATGTTCCCCGAAGAATTAGCAAGGAGAGCTATAAAACTTTTTAGTTATCAAGATGACATAATATTAGACCCTTTTAATGGTGCTGGAACAACAACAGTCGTTGCAAAGAAAAATAAAAGAAGGTATATAGGTATAGATATATCTGAAGAATACTGCAAAGTTGCACAAAATAGAATAAATTCTTTAGAAAATGATAAATGTCATGTCCAAGAAAACTTTTTAGATTAAAAAAAATAGAGAGGAATATTCCCTCTCTATTTAAATTCTCTTAATTCTTCTATAAAGAATAAAATTGCTTTCTTTACAGAATCGTAAGTTAATTCTTTAAAAAACTCTTTTCTATGAATTGGTCTGTCTACTTTTCTTTCACCCTTTAATAAAGTTATTATATCTATATTAACATCAAAATATGAAAGTAGCGTACGAGTAGACGGACTTCCAATAGTCGAATCTATGTCTTTTAATTCACAATAATCGCCTCCAAGTTGGCTCTCAAGCTGTAAAAGTACATACTTTTTTATATTCGCATATTTTTTTAATAATTCAGCATCAACTAATATCCTTTTCAACATAGCATTTTCTGTATAAGCTTTACATTCAATAGCCATTACAAAAACATTGTCAATATAGACATGCACATCAGTACCTGCATTATAGTAAAATTTTTCAATATTACTCGATATATACTGTTTAACATTATTCTCTTTTAAATTGTTAACATATTTCTGATTAATTGGCACTTTAATTTTTTTCGCATTCATTTCTAACCTTGATATATCTCTATCTAATCCGTATTCCCATGCAATTCTAACCATCTGCCTTGCCATACTTTCCACTAACTTACCTTTTCCTGCTCTTATAACTCCACCGTATGCTCTACTGATGCTAGATTCTGCTTTAGAATCAATGCCTTTTACTAATTCGTTATATTTTCTTATTATATCTTCAATCCCTTTATCAATCATTAAGTTATTCAATCATCTTCCTCCTATCTTATCCCATCCAAAATGTCTTCTATGCAATCTATAGAATGTAAGTTTTTTTGACATATTTCATATAAAGGGGCTTTAGTTCTAAAACTTGTCCCATTATCCCTTGTTCTAATAGTCCCTTCTTCATAAAATTTAGCCTTTTCTAATAAATCACTTTTAGAAATATATCCACATATTGTCAATATATTATTCGTTTTATTAAATGAACAAAAGATTAAATAATCTACATTATATTTAGCCTGATAGCCAATAAAGTTATGTACATAATGTTCTTGCATTGGAACAGTTCTTCCCATAGTTTTTATATCAACCTTTTTATTATTTATTTCTATATCATATCCTCCATCGAACCCCTCTCCACCTTTTGGTCTTTCTAAATTTAATAAATCTGCTACAACAGTTTGACCTAATATTCCAACAAACTGCTGTTCACAATTTCCATCTCCCCTCCCTCTTTGACCAAAATTACAACTATGAACCAAATCTTTTGCATATTTAATCTGTTCATCAGTAACTTTATAGTCTATCATTCAAAAATTCCCTCCAATTAAATTAAACAAATTTCATAATTATACCAATATATTATCAGTTCAAATACTATTATTCAACAAATATAATTATTAAAATTCAAAAAACACATAAAACGGTAGAGTAAATCGCTCTACCGTTTCTTATAATCTAATTTAAATTTCTGGTTCTATCAAACCATAATTTCCATCTTTTCTTTTATACACTACATTCACATCATCAGTTACTGCATTTCTGAAAACGAAGAAATTATGTCCTAAAAGTTCCATCTGTAATACAGCTTCTTCAGCATCCATAGGTTTAATAGCAAAACGTTTAGTCCTTACAATTTTTGGTTCTTCATTTTCATTTTCTTCTAAAGGTATTATATTCTCAAATCTTATTGTTCCTCCACTACGATTTCTTTTTTGTAATCTAGTTTTATGCTTTCTAATCTGTCTTTCTAATACATCTATCACCTTATCAATTGAAGTATACATGTCTCCATTTGCTTCTTCTGCTCTGATAATACCACCTTCAAAAGGTATAGTCACCTCTATTATCTGTCTGTTCTTCTCAACATTCATTGTAACATGTGCCTCAACATCTTTATGGAAATACTTATCTAACTTTTCCATCTTCTTTTCAACTATATCCCTTAGGGCATTTGTAACCTCCATATTTTTTCCACTTACTATGATTTTCATGTATTTCCAACCCCTTTCAACTTATATAATTTATTAAATCAAGTATTTTACTAATTGATTTTCGTCTTTCGTCAAAAAGACTTTAAATTTTTAACTAATCCCCCCAAAAATTTTTTCTTTAATATATTTTATAATTCATAGGAAATTATATTCCTTAATTAATATAAACTAATTTAAATATAATTTTCATAATGGATTTCAATAAAATCTACCTTAATCTATTTGATCTAAAGATTTTATTTTAATTCATAGGAAATTATATTCCTTAAATAAACATAAACTAATCTATATAATTTCCGTAATGAATTTCAATAAAATCTACCTTAATCTATTTGATTTAAAGATTTTGTTCAAGAACTTTATCCTTTGAAGTTTTATATTTTTATAATACCCATATATATCAAGTAATTAACAAAAAATTTTCAAAATAAAAATTTTTAATGTAAAACACATTAATATCAAACAATTAATACCCTATAGCTATCAACTTAATTAGACAATAAATTATATTTTTCTATCTATTAGTACAAATATACCCATTGATTCTTCGATATACAATCAGTTGTATAAATATTAATAGAACTTATCCACAACAAAATCATTAATAATTTGTGGATAAAATATGCGGTGTTCTGTGGATAATGTTGATAAGTCTGTGGAAAAAGTATTTTTGTACATATTTTACTGTTGAAAACCATGTGTATATATAGTGGATAAAAAATTTTCTACCTTTTTATCTGATTTTAGACATAATATAAAATTTTATTACAATTATATTTATTTTTTTGATAGTAGCTATTCATTTTTTATATACAATATATTGTGGCAATTCTTATACTAATAGTTAATTTTTGACTTTAAAAAACAGGTATTTTTTTAAATACCTGCTTACAATACAGCCAACCCATCTTCTGCTTGTTCCCTATAAAATTGTGCTTGAGCATCAAACATCCTTCTATATTTTCCATTAAGCTCCATTAGTTCCTTATGTGTTCCCTGTTCAATCACTCTACCATTATCTATAAGGTATATTCTATCTGCCATAACAGTAGTAGATAATCTATGTGTTATGAATATCGCTATTTTATTTTTAGTAATATCCATCATATTTTCATACATCTGCTTTTCTGCTAAAGGATCTAATGAACTTGAAGGCTCATCTAGGATAACTACGTCGTAATCTTTTATGTAGATTCTTGCCAATGCTAATTTTTGTGCTTCTCCTCCTGATAAGAATATACCTTCATTACTAAATTCTTTTGTAATTAAAGTATGAATGCCATTTGGAAGTTCCTTCACCTTTTCGTATAGTCCAACTTGTTTTAATGCAAACCAAACTTTGTCTTCATCTTCTGGATTTTTTACTTCACGGAGTAGTACATTTTCTGCTATGCTAGCTGAATATAATTGATAATCTTGAAAAACTAGTCCTATTTTAGATCTTAAGTGTTTAACTGAAAGTTTTTTTATGTCTTTATTGTTTATAAGTATTTTCCCTTTATTTACATCATATAGCCTGATTATTAGTTTGATTAATGTTGTTTTTCCTGCACCGTTATGCCCTACTATTGCAATTTTTTCTCCTTTTGATGCTTTTATTGTAATATTATGTAATACTTCTCGCTCTGAATAAGAAAATGAA
>NZ_FQXO01000026.1 GCF_900129995.1 Caloranaerobacter azorensis DSM 13643
ATAAAGGAGGAAGAGGAATGGCAAAGGCAAAATTTGAGAGAACAAAGCCACACGTAAACATAGGAACAATAGGACACGTAGACCACGGAAAAACAACATTAACAGCAGCGATAACAACAGTATTAAATAAGAGATATGGAACAGGAGAAGCAGTAGCATTTGAAAATATAGACAAAGCACCAGAAGAAAGAGAGAGAGGAATTACAATATCAACAGCACACGTAGAGTACGAAACACCAAATAGACACTATGCACACGTTGACTGTCCAGGACACGCAGACTACGTAAAGAACATGATAACAGGAGCAGCACAAATGGACGGAGCGATATTAGTAGTATCAGCAGCAGACGGTCCAATGCCACAAACAAGAGAGCACATATTATTATCAAGACAGGTAGGAGTACCAAAGATAGTAGTATTTTTAAACAAAGCAGACATGGTAGATGACGAAGAATTAATAGAATTAGTAGAGATGGAAGTAAGAGAATTATTAAACGAATATGAATTTGACGGAGACAACACACCAGTAGTAGTAGGATCAGCATTAAAAGCATTAGAAGATCCAGATGGAGAATGGGGAGATAAGATAGTAGAATTAATGGAGAAAGTAGACGAAACAATACCAACACCAGAAAGAGATACAGACAAACCATTCTTAATGCCAGTAGAGGACGTATTTAGTATAACAGGACGTGGAACAGTAGCAACAGGAAGAGTAGAAAGAGGAACATTAAAAGTACAAGACCAAGTAGAGATAGTAGGATTAACAGACGAACCAAGAACAGTAGTAGTAACAGGAGTAGAGATGTTCAGGAAGATGTTAGACGAAGCACAAGCAGGAGACAACATAGGAGCATTATTAAGAGGAGTACAAAGGGACGAAATAGAGAGAGGTCAAGTATTAGCTAAGCCAGGAACAATCACACCACATACAAAATTCAAAGCAGAAGTATACGTATTAACAAAAGAAGAAGGTGGAAGACATACACCATTCTTCAATGGATACAGACCACAATTTTATTTTAGAACAACAGACGTAACAGGAACAATTAATTTAGAAGAGGGCGTAGAGATGTGCATGCCAGGAGATAATGCAAGATTTACAATAGAGTTAATCACACCAATAGCATTAGAGGAAGGATTAAGATTTGCGATTCGTGAAGGTGGAAGAACTGTAGGAGCAGGTGTTGTTACTGAAATTATTGAATAATATAAATACAAGATATTAAAAGAAGGGGCGACCCTTCTTTTAATATCTAAAAAAAACTAAAAAAATGTTAATTAGGGCTTGAGTTTTCTTTTAAATTAATATAAAATGATATAGTGTGCAATTGACATGCGATGAGGCAAAAGGTTGCTTAAATTTTAAGGGAATTTTTGCCGAGAATGTCCGATTTAAAATCGGGCGACTGGTATTACCTTACCACGAGGCCGGTTGATAAAAAAAATATACAAAACACCCGGTTAAGTGTATAGGTGATTCCACGTCGCATGTGTAAAATATAACATGCGATAAAAGGAGGGAATTTTATGTCAAAAAATAATGGTAAGGGAAAACAAAAAATAAGAATTAGACTTAAAGCATATGATCATGAGATTCTTGATTCATCAGCTCGTAAGATTGTAGAAACTGCTAAGAGAACAGGAGCAACAGTATCAGGTCCTGTGCCTCTACCAACAGAAAGACAGGTTATAACAATCTTAAGAGCAGTTCATAAGTATAAGGATTCAAGAGAGCAGTTTGAGCAAAGAACTCACAAGAGATTAATTGATATTACAAACCCTTCACCAAAGACTGTAGATGCGTTAATGAGACTTAACTTGCCTGCAGGCGTTGATATTGAAATTAAATTATAATTATTCTTAGTATGATTACACTGCATGTGTAATCCGCTGTAAGATTATAGGAGGTGTAGAGATGAAAGCTATATTAGGAAGAAAGATTGGTATGACTCAAGTTTTCACAGAGGATGGAACAGTTATACCAGTAACAGTAGTTGAAGCTGGACCGGTTAAAGTTGTACAAAAAAAGACTGTTGAGAAAGATGGATATAATGCAATACAAGTTGGTTTTAGTGATGTAAAGGAAAAGAAAGTTAATAAACCGCTTAAAGGACATTTTGATAAAGCCGGTGTTGAATACAAGAAATATTTAAGAGAGTTTAAAGTTGAAAATATAGATGAGTATGAAGTAGGACAAGAAATTAAAGCAGATGTTTTTAGTGCAGGAGATAAAGTTGACGTAATAGGAATTTCAAAAGGTAAGGGATTCCAAGGTGTTATAAAAAGACATAATCAGTCAAGAGGACCTGAAAGTCACGGTTCAAAATATCATAGAGCAGTAGGTTCATTAGGTGCATCTTCATTCCCATCAAGAGTATTCAAAACTAAGAAACTTCCAGGACATATGGGACATGAAAGAGTAACAGTTCAAAATCTTGAAGTTGTTAGAGTAGATGCAGAGAAGAACTTAATCCTTATAAAAGGTGCAGTTCCAGGACCTAAAGGTGGATTATTAACAATAAAACAAAGCATTAAAGCTTAAGAAGGTTACTTTTTATAGAAGGGAGGACATAAAATGCCAAAAGTAGCTTTATATAATGTATCTGGGCAACAAATTGGTGATATAGAGTTAAGTGATAGCGTATTTGGTGTTGAAATTAATGAGCATGTATTATATGAAGCTGTAAAGAATTATCTTGCTAATAGAAGACAAGGTACTCAATCAGCTAAAACAAGATCAGAGGTGAGAGGTGGCGGAAGAAAGCCTTGGAGACAGAAAGGAACAGGTAGAGCACGTCACGGAAGTATAAGATCACCTATATGGAAAGGTGGCGGAGTTGTTTTTGCGCCAAAACCAAGAGATTATAGCTATAAATTACCAAAGAAGATTAAAAGACTTGCTATGAAATCAGCTTTAAGTTCAAAAGTTGTAAATGGAGAAATAATAGTATTAGACGAATTAAAAATGGATAGACCTAAAACTAAAGACATGGTATCTATATTAAATAATTTAAATTCAAAGAAGAAAGCTCTTATAGTTATGAGCGAAAAAGATGAAAATGTAATAAAATCAGCAAGAAATATACAAGGCACAAAGACTACATTAGTAAATACACTTAATGTTTATGATATATTAAACTGCGATTCTTTCATCATAACTAAGGATGCGGTTCGAAAAGTGGAGGAGGTGTATGCATAATGCGTAGCCCACACGATATTATAATAAAGCCTGTTATTACAGAGAAAAGTATGAATGATATGGCAGAAGGGAAATACACCTTTGTAGTAGATAAAAGGGCTAATAAAACTGAAATAAAGAATGCGATTGAACAAATATTTGGAGTTAAAGTTAAAAAAGTTAATACAATGAACATGAAAGGTAAAGTTAAAAGAATGGGTATCCATGTAGGTAGAAGACCGAACTGGAAAAAGGCTATTGTTACTTTAACTTCAGATAGCAAAGGTATAGAGTTCTTCGAAGGTATGATTTAGCGGTAGAATTAGTTAGAAGGAGGGAACGGAAATGGGTATAAAGAGTTTTAAGCCTACTTCACCAGCTAGAAGACAGATGACTGTTTCCACTTTTGAAGAAATTACAAAAAAAGAGCCGGAAAAATCATTAACAGTATCTTTAAATAAAAAAGCTGGAAGGAATGCTCAAGGTAGAATAACAGTTCGTCATAGAGGTGGCGGAGCTAAGAGAAAATATAGAATTATAGATTTTAAAAGAAATAAGGATGGAATTCCAGGAAGAGTTGCTGCTATAGAATACGATCCAAACAGAACTGCAAATATAGCGCTAATTAATTATGCAGATGGTGAAAAGAGATATATTATAGCTCCATACAAGTTAAAAGTTGGAGATGTTATCGAGTCAGGAGAGAATGTTGATATTAAAATAGGTAATGCATTACCTTTAAGAAATATACCAGTTGGTACTACAATTCACAATATAGAATTAAAACCTGGTAAGGGTGGACAATTAGTTAGATCAGCTGGTAATTCAGCACAGCTTATGGCTAAAGAAGGTAACTACGCTTTAGTTAAACTTCCTTCTGGAGAAGTAAGAATGATAAGGTTAGAGTGTAGAGCAACAATAGGTCAAGTTGGAAACATAGATCATGAGAATATTACTATAGGTAAAGCTGGTAGAAAGAGACATATGGGTATAAGACCTACAGTTAGAGGTAGTGTTATGAATCCTAACGATCACCCACATGGTGGTGGTGAAGGTAGAGCACCTATTGGTAGACCAACACCTGTTACTCCATGGGGTAAACCAACTCTTGGATACAAAACTCGTAAGAAAAATAAACCATCAGATAAATTCATTGTTAGAAGAAGAAAGAAATAATATAGTTTTATATAAACTAAGATGCGTCGGTTAAAAATAATGTGGCTTTGAAAGGAGGATCATAGATGGGTAGATCACTAAAAAAGGGTCCTTATTGTGATCCTAAGTTATTAAAGAAAATAGAAGAAATGAATAAAAAGAATGAAAAGAGAGTTATAAAGACTTGGTCACGTCGTTCAACTATCTTTCCACAAATGGTTGGACACACTTTAGCTGTTCACGACGGTAGAAAGCACGTGCCGGTTTATATAACTGAAGATATGGTTGGACACAAGTTAGGAGAGTTTGCTCCAACAAGAACCTATAGAGGTCATGCAGATACAGAGAAAACAACTAAAGTTAGATAGATATTGGATAGATGAAGGAGGGAATTCAGGTGGAAGCTAGAGCTATCGCTAAGTATGTTCGTATTTCACCCAGGAAAGTTCAGATAGTAGCAAATTTAATTAGGGGCAAAAATGTTAATGAAGCTCTTGCTATTTTAAAGTTTACTCCTAAGAAATCAGCTAGATTATTAGAAAAAGTAGTTAAGTCAGCACTTGCTAATGCTGAAAATAACTTTGATATGGATAGAGATAATCTTTATGTGGCTGAGGTTTATGCTAATCAAGGTCCTACATTAAAAAGATGGAGACCAAGAGCGCAAGGTAGAGCATATCCGATTTTGAAGAGAACTAGTCATATAGGAGTAGTGCTTAGGGAAAGAGAATAGATAAGGAGGGACTGAAATGGGTCAGAAAGTAAATCCACATGGACTTAGAGTTGGTATCATAAAAGATTGGGACTCTAGATGGTATGCTGGAAAAAAAGAATTTGCGGATTTTTTAGTGGAAGATTATAATATTCGTAAATTTTTAAAACAAAAATTATATATAGCTGGAATTTCAAGAATAGAAATCGAAAGATCGGCTAATAGAGTAAGAGTTACGATAAATACTGCTAAACCAGGAATGGTTATTGGTAAAGGCGGTCAGGGAGTAGAAGAGTTAAGAAAACAATTAGAAAAATTAACTAAGAAAAAAGTAGTAGTAAATGTTGAAGAGGTTAAAGTACCTGAATTAGATGCTCAATTAGTAGCAGAAAATATAGCATCTCAAATTGAAAGAAGGGTATCTTTCAGAAGAGCTATGAAGCAAGCTATTCAAAGAACTATGAGAGCAGGTGCGAAAGGTATTAAAACTGCTGTATCAGGAAGATTAGGCGGAGCTGATATGGCGAGAACAGAAGGATATAGTGAAGGAAATATACCTTTACAAACTCTAAGAGCAGATATAGACTACGGTTTTGCTGAAGCAGATACTACTTATGGTAAAATAGGCGTTAAAGTATGGATATACAAAGGAGACGTACTTCCAACTAAAAAAGCAGATAAAAAGGAAGATAAAAAAGAAATGTAGTTTTAATCCCTTAGGAAGGAGGAAAAAATATGTTAATGCCTAAGAAAGTGAAACATCGTAGAGTACACAGAGGTAGAATGAAGGGTAAAGCGACTCGTGGTAATAAAATAGCTTATGGTGAATTTGCATTACAAGCTTTAGAACCAGCTTGGATTACTTCAAATCAAATAGAGGCTGCCAGAAGAGCTATGACTAGACACGTTAAAAGGGGCGGTAAAATCTGGATCAAAATATTCCCAGATAAGCCAATAACTCAAAAACCAGCTGAAACTCGTATGGGTTCAGGTAAAGGTTCACCAGAGTATTGGGTAGCTGTTGTAAAACCTGGCAGAATTTTATTTGAAATGGCAGGCGTGCCTGAAGATGTTGCAAGAGAAGCTATGAGATTAGCATCACATAAATTGCCAATAAAATGTAAATTTATAACTCGTGAAGAGGCAGCTCAAGAAGGTGGTGAAGCTAATGAAAGCTAAAGAATTGCGTGAATTAACAACTCAGGAATTGAATACTAAATTAACTGACCTTAAGTCAGAATTATTCAATCTTAGATTTCAATTAGCGACAGGACAATTGGATAATCCGATGAGAATAAAAGCGGTTAGAAAAGATATTGCAAGAGTGAAGACTATTTTAAGAGAAAGAGAATTAAATAAGATGAACGCATAGTAGTTCCAGAAAGGAGGACTATTTAACGTGAGTAGAGGGAATAGAAAAGTTAGAATAGGTCGTGTAGTAAGTGATAAAATGGATAAAACTATTGTAGTTGCAGTTGAAACATTCGTATCACATCCATTATACGGAAAACAAATAAAAAGAACTACAAAATTTAAAGCTCATGATGAAAATAATGAGTGCAAGATTGGCGATATTGTAGAAATTATGGAAACAAGACCTTTAAGTAAAGATAAGAGATGGAGATTAGTTAGAATAGTAGAAAAAGCTAAGTAATCCTAAGGATTTGAAAGGAGGTTATCTCATGATTCAAGCAGAGTCACGTCTAAAAGTTGCTGATAATTCAGGAGCAAAAGAATTATTATGTATAAAAGTTTTAGGCGGAACTAAAAGAAAATATGCTAATATCGGAGATATAATAGTATGTTCTGTTAAAAGTGCAACACCTGGAGGTGTTGTTAAAAAAGGAGACGTTGTTAAAGCGGTTGTTGTAAGAACTAATAAAGGTGTTAGAAGATCAGATGGTAGCTATATAAAATTTGAAGAAAATGCAGCTGTTATAATTAAAGATGACAAATCACCTGTTGGTACACGTATTTTCGGACCTGTAACAAGAGAATTAAGAGAAGGTAACTTTATGAAAATAATATCACTAGCACCTGAGGTATTATAAGAGGAGGTGTAGGTAATGCATGTAAAAAAAGGAGATACAGTAGTAGTAATCTCAGGTAAAGATAAAGGAAAAAAAGGCAAAGTATTAACAGCAATGCCTAAACGCAATAGAGTTATTGTAGAAGGCGTAAATATGCAAACTAAGCATACAAAGCCTAGTCAAAAATCTCCGCAAGGAGGAATTATACACCAAGAAGGACCAATTCATGTATCAAATGTAATGTTATATTGTGAAAAAGATAAAAAAGGTGTTAGAGTTGGATATAAAGTATTAGAAAACGGTGAAAAAGTGAGAGTTTGTAAAAAATGCGGTGAAGTTTTAGATTAGTTCTTACTGCTGAAAGGAGGTACACCAAATGACATCACGTTTGAAAGAGAAGTATGTAAACGAAGTAATTCCAGCTTTAATGGAAAGATTTAAATATAGAAACATTATGGAAGTACCAAAGATAGAAAAAGTTGTATTAAACATGGGAATTGGCGATGCAAAAGATAATCCTAAATCATTAGAGGCTGCTGTTGAAGAATTAACTTTAATAGCAGGTCAAAGAGCTGTTGTTACTAGAGCAAAAAAAGCAATATCAAACTTTAAAATACGTGCAGGTATGCCAGTTGGTGCAAGAGTTACACTAAGAGGAGAAAGAATGTACTACTTTTTGGATAAATTCATGAACATTGCACTTCCAAGAGTAAGAGACTTTAGAGGTGTATCAAGCACATCTTTTGATGGAAGAGGAAATTATTCAATAGGTGTTAGGGAACAACTTATTTTCCCAGAAATTGATTACGACAAAATTGACCGTGTAAGAGGTTTAGATATAACTATAGTAACTACTGCTAAAACAGATGAAGAAGCTAAAGCATTACTTGAACTAATGGGTATGCCCTTTAAAAAATAAGAAGGAGGGAGTTAAGTGGCAAAAAAATCATTAATTGCTAAACAGAAAAGAAAACCAAAGTTCAGTACAAGAGCTTATAATAGATGTAGAATATGTGGTAGACCACATGCTTATCTAAGAAAATTTGGAATATGCCGTATTTGTTTTAGAGAATTAGCATATAAAGGGCAGATACCAGGAGTTAAAAAAGCAAGCTGGTAAAGTTAGCTAATATGGAAGGAGGTAGACCTTAATGGTAATGACTGATCCAATTGCAGATATGCTTACAAGAATTAGAAATAGTAATAATGCAAAACATGAAACTGTTGACATCCCAGCTTCTAATATGAAGAAGGCAATAGCTGAAATCTTATTAAATGAAGGGTTCATTAAGGGATATGATATTATAGATGATAATAAGCAAGGCATTATAAGAATACAGCTCAAATATGGAAAGAATAATGAAAGAGTAATAACAGGATTAAAGAGAATTTCAAAACCAGGATTAAGAGTATATGCAAAAAGAGATGAAATACCAAGAGTGTTAGGCGGACTTGGTATAGCAATTCTTTCAACTTCAAAAGGAATAATGACAGACAAAGCAGCAAGAAAAGCAGGCGTAGGCGGAGAAGTTATTTGCTACGTTTGGTAAAGTTTTTAAACCAGAGAACAGGAGGTGTAGTCATGTCTAGAATAGGGTTAAAACCAATAACAATTCCTGCTGGCGTTGAAGTAAAAATAAGCGATAATAACTATATAGTTGTAAAAGGGCCTAAAGGTCAACTTGAAAAGCAGCTTCATAGAGACATGAAAATAAACATAGAAGATAATGAAATAAAAGTAGTAAGACCTACTGAAAATAAAAAGCATAAATCACTACACGGATTAACAAGGACTTTAATAGCTAACATGATCGAAGGTGTAACTAAAGGTTATTCTAAGACATTAGAAATCGTAGGTGTTGGATATAGAGCACAAAAACAAGGCAATAAACTTGTATTAAACCTTGGTTTTTCACATCCGGTAGAGATGGAAGCTCCTGAAGGCATTGAAATAGAAGTACCTGCTAACAATAAAATAGTTGTTAAAGGTATAGATAAACAAAAAGTTGGTAATTATGCTGCGGTAATTAGAGATTTAAGAAAACCAGAGCCTTATAAGGGCAAAGGTATTAGATATGAGGGCGAAGTTATTAGACGTAAAGAAGGTAAGACTGGTAAATAGCAGGAAAGGAGTGATTAAGAGTGTTTAAAAAAGTACGTAGAAACGAAAATAGAAAGAAAAGGCATTTTAGAGTTAGAAATAAAGTGCATGGAACTCCTGAAAGACCAAGACTAAACGTATTTAGAAGTGCTAAACATATATATGCACAAGTAATAGACGATGTAGCTGGAAATACTTTAGTAGCGGCTTCAACTTTAGATAAAGAGATTAAAGAAAGTGTTAAATATACAGGAAATAAAGAAGCAGCTAGATTAGTTGGTAAATTGGTTGCTCAAAGAGCGTTAGAAAAAGGTATTGAGACTGTTGTATTCGACAGAGGCGGTTATCTATATCATGGAAGAGTTAAAGAACTTGCTGAAGGTGCAAGAGAAGCAGGACTTAAGTTTTAGTTAAAGGAGGGGAATTAATGCAACGCGGACGTATTGATGCTAGCGAATTAGATTTAAAAGAAAAGGTTGTTAACATAAATCGTGTTACAAAAGTTGTTAAAGGTGGTAGAAACTTTAGATTTAGCGCATTGGTTGTTGTTGGAGATGAAAATGGTCATGTTGGAGTAGGTATGGCTAAAGCATTAGAAATACCAGATGCAATAAGAAAGGCTATACAAGATGCTAAAAAGCACTTAATAAAAGTTCCTATTGTAGGGACTACTGTTCCACATGAAATAATAGGAGAATTTGGTGCTGCTAGAGTATTATTAAAACCAGCTGCAGAAGGTACAGGAGTTATTGCAGGAGGTCCTGTACGTGCGGTGTTAGAATTAGCTGGTATCAGAGACATAAGAACTAAATCATTAGGATCAAACAACCCTAGAAACATGGTTAATGCTACGATAGAGGCATTAAAACAGCTAAAAACAGCTGAAGAAGTAGCAAGATTAAGAGGAAAATCAGTAGAAGAGTTATTAGGGTAAGGGGGTATACACCTTGGCAAAAATAAAAATCAAATTGGTAAGAAGTAAAATAGGAAAAACTCAAAAGCAAAAGAGAACAATTGAAGCGTTAGGCTTCAAGAAAGTTGGTCAAATAATAGAGAAGGAAGATACTCCTCAAATCAGAGGTATGATACAAAAAGTAAGCCACATGGTTGAAGTAATTGAATAGTTAAAGAGGAGGTGTTTAGGATGAAGTTACATGAACTTAGACCAAATGAAGGAAGTACAAAGAAACGTAAGAGATTAGGTAGAGGTACTGCTACTGGACAAGGAAAAACTGCTGGTAGAGGTCAAAAAGGTCAAAAATCACGTTCAGGTGGCGGAGTAAGACCAGGATTTGAAGGCGGTCAAATGCCATTATATAGAAGACTTCCAAAGAGAGGTTTTACTAACAGATTTGCAAAAGAATATGCAATAGTTAATATAGAAACATTAAATAGATTTGAAGATAATACAGAAGTGACTCCAGAATTACTTCTTGAAACAGGTATAATCAAGAAGGTAATGGATGGAGTTAAGATACTTGGTGATGGTGAGTTAAATAAAAAATTAACTGTAAAAGCTCATAAATTTAGTAAATCTGCTGTTGAAAAGATTGAGGGAGTAGGGGGAAAGGTAGAGGTGATTTAATATGCTGACTACTCTTAAAAATGCATGGAAAATTCCTGATTTAAGAAAAAGAATGTTATTTACCTTATTAATGCTAGTTGTTTTTAGATTGGGGGCTAATATTCCGGTACCGGGAATAGATAAGCAAGTAATAGCTGAAATGTTTAAAGGTGAAGCCGGCGGGCTTTTAGATTTTATGAACTTAATGGCTGGTGGAGCTTTTAAAAGTTTTACGATATTTGCATTAAATATTTATCCTTACATTACAGCTTCGATAATTATTCAATTGCTTACAATTGCTATTCCTAGTCTTGAAGCGTTGGCAAGAGAAGGGGAAGAAGGAAGAAAGAAACTTGCTAAATATACAAGATATGGTACAGTAGTACTAGCATTAATACAGGCTATAGGTTATAGTGTAGGTTTCTTCAACAGGGCTTTAATAAGTAAGGATTTTCTTTCAATAACAATTGTAGTAGCTACATTGACTGCAGGTACAGCTTTCCTAATGTGGTTAGGTGAGCAGATTACAGATAAAGGAATAGGTAATGGTATTTCACTTATTATATTTACAGGTATTATTTCAAGAGTACCTGGTGGAATAGCGAAAATGATTAATCTTTTAAAGATAAAACAAACGAATGTTATTGAGATATTAATATTCTTAATACTTTCAGTGTTAATAATTGCAGGGGTTGTTGCAATACAAGAAGGTCAGAGAAGAATACCTGTTCAATATGCAAAAAGGGTAGTTGGAAGAAAAATGTACGGTGGTCAAAGCACTCATATACCACTAAAAGTTCTAATGGCGGGAGTAATTCCTGTTATCTTCTCGACTTCATTATTGGCATTTCCTCAAACTTTAGCATTCTTCTTTAAAGGAGGATTTGCTGAATGGGTTAATAAGTATCTATCATTAAGTGGCAACCCTGGGGTTATAATTTACTCAATATTGAATGCTATATTGATAATTTTCTTCACATATTTCTATACAGCAGTTCAATTTAATCCTTATGAATATGCAAACAACTTAAAACAATATGGGGGATTTATTCCTGGAATAAGACCGGGCAAACCGACAGCAGAATATTTAAACAGAGTTATTTCAAAAATTACATTAGTAGGAGCGATAACACTTGCTTTAATAGCTGCGCTTCCAACTATTATTTTATCTACTACACATCTAAATATTAGATTTGGTGGTACTGCACTTTTAATAGTAGTTGGTGTTGCGCTTGAAACTATGAAGCAGATAGAAGCTCAAATGTTAATGAGACACTATAAAGGATTCTTAAAGTAGCTTTTGATTACTCCATAAGGAGATGATTGTTTTGAGATTAATATTGTTAGGTCCCCCTGGAGCTGGTAAAGGTACCCAAGCTTCAGGGATTGTAAAAAAATATAATATCCCGCATATATCAACAGGAGATATATTTAGAAAAAATATAAAAGAGGGTACTGAATTAGGCAAAAAAGCGAAAGAGTATATAGACAAAGGGCTTTTAGTTCCTGATGATATAGTTGTGGCTATTGTAAAAGACAGACTAACAGAAAGTGATTGTAAAGATGGATTTTTGTTAGATGGTTTTCCTAGAACTGTAGCTCAAGCAGATGCGCTTGAGACTGAATTAAAGAACTTAAATATGCAATTAGACAAAGTAATAAATATTGAAGTTGATAAAGAAGCACTTATAGAAAGAGCGGTAGGAAGAAGAATTTGTAAAGAATGTGGAGCGACTTATCATATTAAGTTTAATCCTCCTAAGCAGGAAGGAATTTGTGACATATGTGGAGGAGAGCTTTATCAAAGAAAAGATGATACTGTGGAAACCGTAACAAAAAGAATAGAGGTATATCTTGAACAGACTAAACCTTTAATCGATTATTACAAAGATAAAGGTATACTTGCAAACATTGATGGAATGCAGGATATCGATAAAGTATTTGAAGATATCGTAAGTGCTTTAGGGAGCGGTAAATAATGATTATAATAAAATCTAAAAGAGAGATTGAAAAAATGAGAAGGGCGGGTAGACTTGTTGCTGAAACTCACGCCTTTCTCAAACAATTTATCAAGCCTGGCATTACAACGAAGGAATTAGATAGAATTGCTGAAGAGTTCATATTGAAAAATAATGGCAGACCAGCTTTCAAAGGATATAACGGTTATCCAGCTTCTATTTGTACGTCAGTTAATGAAGAGGTTGTTCATGGCATACCTGGATTAAAAAGGCTAAAAGATGGTGATATTATAAGTATAGATATTGGTGTGATTGTAGATGGGTATTATGGTGACAGTGCTAAGACTCATCCTGTAGGAAATGTATCAGATGAAGCACTTAGACTTATTAAAGTAACTAAAGAGTCTTTTTATGAAGGTATAAAATATGCAAAAGTAGGGTACAGACTTTCTGATATATCACATGCAATTCAAAAGTATGTGGAAAGTAATGGTTTTTCAGTTGTAAGAGACTTTGTTGGGCATGGTATCGGACAAAAAATGCATGAAGACCCACAAATACCTAACTTTGGACCGCCAGGAAGAGGTCCTAGATTGAAAGAAGGTATGGTTTTAGCTATAGAACCGATGGTGAATGCAGGAACATACCATGTTAGAATTCTTAAAGATAATTGGACGGTAGTTACATTTGATGGGAAACTGTCATCTCACTACGAACACACTATAGCCATTACAGATGGTGAGCCTGAAATATTGACTGCTTTATAACAAATAAGAGGTGAATTTTATGGAGACTACTGGTGATATTCAAATAGGGCAAGTTGTTAGATCGAAGGCTGGTCGAGACAAGGGTAGAGTTTTTGTCGTTATAGATATTTTGGATGATAAATATGTATTGATAGTAGATGGTGATTTAAGAAAACTTGATAAACCAAAGAAGAAGAAGATAAAACACTTAATAGTATATAAAACTGTATTAAAAAACATAAGTGAAAAAATTGAAAAGGGAGAAAAATTTAATAACGCTTATATTAGAAAATCTCTGAAACCTTTCAATGAAGAGATATAATTTCCTTGAATAGGAGGTTAGGTTGCCTAATGTCCAAAAAAGATGTTATTGAGGTAGAGGGTACTGTTGTAGAGGCTCTGCCAAATGCGATGTTTAAAGTAAGGCTTGATAATGGACATGAATTATTGGCTCATATATCAGGCAAACTGAGGATGAATTTTATAAGAATTCTTCCGGGAGATAAAGTAACGGTTGAATTATCTCCGTATGATTTAACTAGAGGTAGAATTACATGGCGTAAAAAGTAGCAAGGAGGGACTTATATGAAAGTAAGGCCATCAGTTAAACCAATTTGTGAAAAATGTAAAATTATTAAAAGAAAAGGTAGAGTAATGGTTATTTGTGAAAATCCTAAGCATAAGCAAAAACAAGGTTAAATTATAAACATAATATACTAGCTATTTATTATGTTTTTTAGTATAATAATTATTTGAGTTAATTAATATCGCGGCTGCTTAAGATAAAAGGTTGTATAAAGATAAAACTAATTGATTCACAGTATTAGGAGGTGTAGAGATTAATGGCCAGAATTGCTGGTGTTGACTTGCCAAGAGATAAGAGAGTAGAAATAGGATTGACTTATATATTCGGTATCGGAAGATCAAGATCAAACGAAATATTAGCTAAAGCTGGTATAAATCCAGATACAAGAGTGAAAGATTTAACTGAAGAAGAAGTAAGTAAATTAAGACACATTATAGATAATGAGTATGTGGTAGAAGGAGACTTAAGAAGAGAGATAGCTTTAAATATCAAGAGATTAAAAGATATTAACTGCTATAGAGGTATTAGACATAGAAGAGGATTACCTGTTAGAGGTCAACGTACAAAGACTAACGCAAGAACTAGAAAAGGTCCTAAAAAAACAGTAGGTAAGAAGCGTAAAAAGTAATAGATAAAGGAGGGACTGTAAGTGGTAGCTAAAAAAAATAGAAGATCTCGCGTTAAAAGAAGAGATAGAAAGAATATCGAAAGAGGTCAGGCTCATATTAAGTCAACATTTAATAATACAATAGTTACTTTAACTGATACTCAAGGTAATACTATTGCTTGGGCTAGCGCAGGTCAGCTTGGATTTAAAGGTTCAAGAAAATCAACTCCATTTGCTGCTCAAATGGCTGCTGAAACTGCTGCTAAAAAAGCTATGGAACATGGATTAAAAACTGTAGAAGTATACGTTAAAGGTCCAGGAGCAGGTAGAGAGGCAGCAATAAGATCATTACAAGCTGCTGGATTAGAGGTTAGTCTTATAAAAGATGTTACTCCAATTCCACATAACGGTTGTAGACCACCTAAACGTAGAAGAGTATAATTATATAGATATAGGAGGTGTAGAAAATGGCGAGATATACAGGTCCAGTTTGCAGACTTTGTCGTAGAGAAGGACTTAAACTTTATCTAAAAGGAGATAGATGTTATACAGATAAGTGTGCAATTGATAGAAGAAACTATGCTCCAGGACAGCACGGCAAATCTAGAAGAAAATTATCAAACTATGGTATCCAATTAAGAGAAAAGCAAAAAGTTCGTAGATATTATGGAATATCAGAAAAACAAATGAGAAAATACTTCGAAATGGCAGATAAAATGAAGGGTATTACAGGTGAAAACCTATTAAAAATATTAGAAATGAGATTAGACAATGCTGTATATAGATTAGGATTAGCTTCAACTAGAGCAGAAGCTAGACAATTAGTTACTCATGGACACTTTACTGTTAATGGTAAGAAAGTAGATATTCCTTCATATCTGGTTTCTGTAGGCGATGTTATTGCAGTAAAAGAAAAGAGTAGATCATCAGTTAAGTTTAAAGAATTAATTGAAAATCATCAAGGAAGAGTACCAAAATGGTTACAATTTACAGCAGAAAAAATGGAAGGTAAGGTTATTGGAGAGCCTTCAAGAGAAGATATAGAATTACCAATCGAAGAACACTTAATCGTTGAGTTATACTCTAAGTAATGGATAGATTAGAATCAGTTGCCCTCAGTACCACAAAAAAGCTTATAGGGAGGGTTATTAGTATATGATTGAAATAGAAAAGCCAAGAATTGAAATTGTTGAAATGAGCGAAGATAATACCTATGGTAAGTTTGTAGTAGAGCCTTTAGAGAGAGGATACGGAACTACTTTAGGCAATTCACTTAGAAGAATATTACTTTCATCTTTACCAGGTGCGGCTGTTACATCAATAAAGATTCAGGGAGTATTACATGAATTTTCTACTATTCCTGGAGTAGTTGAGGATGTTACTGAGATAATATTAAACTTGAAGAGTTTAGCAGCTGTAATGCATACTAATGAACCGGTAACATTAAGAATAGAAGCAGAAGGTCAAGGAGAAGTAACAGCAGGAGATATTATTACAGGGCCAGAAGTTGAAATATTAAATAAGGATTTACACATAGCTACGCTTGATGAAGATGGAAAACTTTATATGGAACTAGAAATGGCTAAAGGGCGCGGATATGTTCCAGCAGAGAAAAATAAAAAAGAGAATCATACAATAGGGGTAATACCTATTGATTCGATTTTTACTCCTGTTAGAAAAGTAAATTTCAAAGTTGAAAATACAAGGGTTGGTCAGATTACCGATTATGATAAATTAATTTTGGAAGTTTGGACAGATGGCAGCATTAAGCCGGATGAAGCTACTTCATTAGGTGCTAAAATTATGAGTGAACATCTAAACTTATTTATTACTCTGACTGACCATGTAAATGACGTTGAAATTATGGTCGAAAAGGAAGAAGACAAAAAAGAAAAAGTATTAGAGATGACAATAGAAGAGCTAGATTTATCAGTTAGATCATATAACTGCTTAAAAAGAGCGGGTATTAATACAGTAGATGAATTAACTAAGAAAACAGAAGAAGACATGATGAAGGTTAGAAATCTTGGTAAAAAATCCCTTGAAGAAGTTCAACGTAAATTAGCAGAACTCGGATTGAGTCTAAAGAAGAGTGATGACTAAGAAGTAAGGAGGGAAGAGGGATGGCAAAATTAAGAAAGTTAGGTCGCAGAACTGACCATAGAAAAGCAATGTTAAGAAATTTAGTAACTAGCCTATTGAAAAATGGGAAAATAGAAACAACAGAAGCTAGAGCAAAAGAAACAAGAAGATTAGCTGAAAAGATGATAACTCTTGCTAAAAGAGGAGACTTACATGCTAGACGTCAAGTTTTAGCATTTGTATATGATGAAACTGTTGTTAAAACATTATTTGATGAAATAGCACCTAAGTATGCTGAAAGAAATGGTGGTTATACAAGAATATTAAAAATTGGACCTCGTAGAGGCGATGGTTCAGAAATGGTAATAATAGAATTAGTATAAATAGTATAGGGGATTAAGTTGCCGAATTAACTTAGTCCCTGTTTTCTTATAATAATTTATTTAGATCAGAGATTCTATTTAGTTTACATGAGTGGGGATAGATATGAAAGAAATAATGGTTAAAATGGATAATGTAACATATGAGTATACCAATAATGAAGAGGAACGTATAGCAGCAGTAAAGAATATCAATTTGGAAATATATAAAGGTGAATTTGTTGTAATTTTAGGGCACAACGGTTCAGGTAAGTCTACTCTTGCTAAATTAATGAATGCACTTTTACTACCATTTAAAGGGAAAGTTTATGTGAATGGAATTGATACGACTGATATGAATAAAATTTGGGATATTAGGCAGACCGCTGGGATGGTATTTCAAAATCCAGATAATCAAATTGTTGCAACCATAGTAGAAGAGGATGTAGCGTTTGGACCTGAAAATCAAGGGATAGAACCAAAAGAAATAAGAAAAAGAGTAGATGAGGCTTTAGCTGCAGTTGAAATGTTGGAATATAAAGAATATGCACCACACTTGCTTTCAGGTGGACAAAAACAGAGAATAGCTATAGCGGGTGTATTAGCCATGAAACCCGAATGTATAATTTTAGACGAACCGACAGCTATGCTTGATCCATCTGGTAGAAAAGAGGTTATGAATACAATAAAGAGGCTTAATGAAAAAGAAAGGAAAACTATTATACACATAACGCATTATATGGATGAAGCTGTTTTAGCAGATAGGATAATCATTATGGAAGCAGGACAGATTATAATGGAGGGTGCTCCTAAAGAAATATTTAGTCAAGTTGAAAAATTGAAGAAAATGGGCCTAGATGTGCCGCAAGTAACTGAATTGGCTTATAAACTTAGAAAAGAAGGTATTGATATACCTAATGATATACTAACAGTTGAGGAATTGGTGAGTGTACTATGAGTATTGTTATAAAAAATCTAACTCATATTTATAATCCAAAAAGTCCATTTGAGACAAAGGCTTTAGACAATATCAATTTAGAAATTGATAAGGGAGAGTTTATAGGATTAATTGGACATACGGGTTCTGGTAAATCTACTTTTATTCAACACCTTAATGGTCTTTTGAAGCCTACATCAGGTAAAATTTTCATTAATGGTTTAGACATAACATCAAAAGATGTAAGTCTAAAAGAAATTAGACAGAAGGTAGGTTTAGTATTTCAGTATGCTGAATATCAGCTTTTTGAAGAAACGGTAGCAAAGGATATAGCTTTTGGGCCTAAAAATCTAGGTTTATCTGAAGAGGAGATAGAGAAAAGAGTTAAAGAGTCGATGGAAATGGTTGGATTAAATTATGAGGTTTTAAAAGATAGATCTCCATTTGAGTTAAGTGGGGGGCAGAAAAGAAGAGTTGCAATAGCGGGAATACTTGCTATGAAGCCAGAGATTTTAATACTAGATGAACCGACAGCTGGATTAGATCCAAAAGGTAGAGATGAAATATTAGGTCAAATAAAAAGATTACATGAAAAATATAAGATTACGATAATACTTGTTTCGCATAGTATGGAAGATATAGCTAAATTGGTTGATAGATTAATAGTTATGTATAGAGGTAAAATAGTGATGAATGGAACGCCTAGGGAGATTTTTAGTAAATCTGAAGAACTTGAGAGATTGGGATTAGGAATACCTCAAATAACATATTTTATGAAAGCTCTAAAGAAAAAATGGGTAAATATTAGAGACGATGTAATAACGGTAGATGAGGCTAAAGAAGAAATTCTAAGAGCTATAAGGGGAAATAATTATGATTAAAGACATTACTATAGGTCAATATTATCCTGGAAATACAGTTATTCATAAACTAGACCCTAGGATAAAAATAATAATAACGTTTCTATTTATTATAGCATTATTTTTCATAGATAAATTTTTACCGTATTTATTTGTATTAGGGTTTATTATAATGGTTATTTCAATGTCTAAAATCCCGGTAAAATACATATTAAAAGGGTTAAAACCTCTACTTCCTATTATTATAATCACATTTTTATTGAATTTGTTTATGACTAGGGGACAAGTGGTTTTTGAAATAGGTCCATTAGATGTTACAATAGAAGGTTTAAATAAAGCATCATTTATGGCATTTAGATTAATTTTTTTAATAGTAGGTACATCATTACTTACACTGACAACTTCTCCAATATCATTAACAGATGGTATAGAGAAATTGTTAAATCCATTTAAAAAAATAGGAGTTCCAGCTCATGAATTAGCAATGATGATGACTATAGCATTAAGATTTATTCCTACTCTACTTGAAGAAGCAGAAAAAATTATGAAGGCTCAAATGGCTAGAGGTGCAGATTTTGAAAGTGGAAACGTTTTAAATAGGGCTAAAAGTTTAGTTCCGTTATTAGTTCCATTATTCATAAGTGCTTTTAGAAGAGCAGATGAGTTAGCTATGGCTATGGAGGCAAGATGTTATAGAGGTGGAGAAAATAGGACGCGAATGAAGCAGTTAATATTAAACACGAGAGACTTTATAGCTATGAGTATAATGCTTATCTTGTTTGTAATAATATTATTATATAGATATTTGTAGGTGGTATGTTCAATGAGGAACATAAAATTGATTATTGAGTATGATGGAACTCGCTATTTTGGATGGCAAAAACAGCCTGAATTGAGAACCATTCAAGAGGAAATTGAAAATGCAATAAAAAAAATAACAAAAGAAGATGTAAAATTAATAGGTTCTGGTAGAACTGATAGAGGGGTACATGCAAGAGGACAGGTAGCAAATTTTCATACTAATTCTAGAATTCCTGCAGATAAATTTAAATTTGCATTAAATAGTGTATTACCTTTTGATATATCTATAAAAGAATCTACCCAAGTAGATGAAAGTTTTCATGCAAGATATTCTGCAAAAGGAAAACAATATAGATATCTAGTTTATAATAGCAAAACAAGAAGTCCTCTTTTGAGAGATTATTCATATCATGTACCTTATACTTTAGATTTATATAAGATTAGAGAAGGTGCTAAGTTTTTTATTGGAACTTATGATTTTAGAGCGTTTATGTCGTCTAAAAGTTGTGTGGAAGATACAATTAGAACTATTTACAATTTAGAAATAATTGAAAATGGAGATTTAATTGAGTTAAAAGTTAAAGGAAATGGGTTTTTATATAATATGGTAAGAATTATAGTAGGAACTTTAATTGAGGTAGGATGCGGCAAGAAAAAAATACAAGATATACCTAAAATTATAGAATCAAAAGATAGGAACGAAGCAGGGCATACAGCACAGCCTCAAGGATTGTATCTAGATAAAGTATTTTACTAGCAGTATCTTGACACACAAGGCTCGTTGTATTACAATATATAGAGTATGAGAATAATGGAAATCCACTAGCCCCGGATTTTTCATATAAATCTCAAAGCAATTCTGGTAAATAGGGAGGGAAAGAGGTTGAAAAGCTTTTTAGCTAAGCCACAAGAGATAGAAAGAAAATGGTATATAATAGATGCGGAAGGTAAGACATTAGGTAGATTAGCTAGCGAAGTAGCAAAAATCTTAAGAGGAAAGCATAAACCAATATATACTCCACATGTTGATACTGGTGACCATGTAATAATCATTAATGCAGAAAAAATAGTTTTAACTGGTAAGAAATTAGAGCAAAAATACTACAGATATCATACAGGATATCCTGGCGGTTTAAGAGAGGTTCCATATAAAAAATTAATGGCTGAAAATCCTGAAAAAGCAGTATTCTTAGCTGTTAAAGGTATGTTACCAAAGAATAGATTAGGAAGAAAGATGATTAAAAAGTTAAGAGTTTATAGAGGTTCAGAACATAACCATCAAGCACAAAAACCTGAGGTTTACGAAATATAGTGCTTAAGGAGAGGAGGACTGTAAGTGGCTAAGGTGCAATACTACGGAACTGGTAGAAGAAAGACTTCTGTTGCTAGAGTAAGATTAGTACCTGGTGAAGGTAATATTATAATAAATAAAAGAAGCATAGATGATTATTTTGATTATGAGACATTAAAAGTTATAGTAAGAGAGCCATTAGTTATAACAGATACTTTAGGAAAATATGATGTTATTGTAAAAGTAGAAGGTGGCGGATTTACTGGTCAGGCTGGAGCTATAAGACATGGTATTGCTAGAGCTTTACTTAAGGCTGATTCAGAATTAAGACCAATACTTAAGAAAGCAGGAATGTTAACAAGAGACCCAAGAATGAAGGAAAGAAAGAAATACGGATTGAAGAAAGCAAGACGTGCTCCACAATTCTCAAAAAGATAGAAAAACACTGGATTTTTATCCAGTGTTTTTTTTATCTCTTTTTTTAGAATTAGTTGGTCTATCAATATATTATGAAAATTGTTATTAGTTAAGTAAAAGTATTGTAATATAGACAAAGCTTATTTAAATATTATTAAATGAGAAAATTAACAGGAGGAATACTATGAAGGTAATAATTATAAAAAAAGAGTGGATAATTGTATTTTTTTTAATATTAATAAGTCTTATTTATTATTTAAATACAAATAATTTTGTAACAACGTCTCTATATCTACCTATTAATAATAAAGTAATAATTATAGACCCGGGGCATGGAGGAATTGATCCAGGAGCGGTTGGTAAACTCGGGAAAAAAGAAGATGATATTAATTTAGAAATAGCTCTTAAATTAAGAAGATTAATAGAACAGACAGGTGGGATAGCTATTTTAACTAGAGAAGAAGATAAAGGGTTGTATACAGAAAAATCAAAAACTTATAGACAGAAAAAAAATGAGGATTTAAGAAATAGGAAGATATTTGTAAACGAAAGTGAAGGAGATATATTTATAAGTATTCATTTAAATAGTTTTCCGCAGTCTAAATATTACGGAGCTCAAACATTCTATAAAAAAGGATGTGAAGATAGTAAGAAGTTAGCAGAAATTTTACAAGAAGAATTAAGGAATGTTTTAGATAAAAATAACAAAAGAGTTCCACAAGATAGAGACAATATATATTTAATCAGAGAGGTTAACATTCCTTCCGTATTAATAGAATGCGGTTTTATTTCTAATCCTAATGAAGAAAGACTTTTAAGTGATAGTAAATATCAAGAAAAAATAGCATGGGCTATATATATAGGTATTATGAGATATTTTAAAGAAGTGAAAAATGAATAAAATAATGTAGATAGTTCCGAGAAGCAGATATAAGACTCATTGTGGATAGATTGTTAATAATTACATGTGGATAAATTGGGTATTGTGGAAAAATAATTATTATGTAAAGTTGAATATTATCAAACCAAAGTAAATAGAACATTTATAAGTTTACATAAGTTATACACTACTAGATGTGGATATTGTTGATAATGTGGATAAAATAGTGGATAAATTACAAGTGACTTTAATATAATCTTATAAAATGAAGGAATAACGGGGGTTGCATTTATGTTTATAATCATTTCAAAGAAGAGACTATATCAAGTTATATTAATATTAATTATACTATTTATATTCTTAATATCGGTTAGATTCTTATTTTTAAGACATATACCAATATTCATTAATAAAGAAATTACTCATGAAATTGAAAAAATTTTTGACTTAAGAAGTCAAGCTATTTTAAAACAAGATGAGAATCTACTTTCTATGCTATATGATACATCTACAAAATATGGTAGATGGGCTTATGAACATGAGCTTAAAAGAATGAAGTATTTACATAAATGGGCCGATAAGCAGGGAGTAGAGTTTGTAAGTATAAATCCCAAAATTATAATTAAAAAGGTGAGGGAAAAGGGACAAGAGGTTTATGTTAATTTAATGGTATCCACTGAATATAAATATGTTTATGGGAACGAAAGTAGTATAAATCTATTTATAATAGGTACATATCATTCAGTGAAGATTGTTAAAGGCGAAGAAGATGAATGGTTTATTGCAAGAGAGTGGTACACCGATCCATTTGCAGATTCGTTGAAATTAGATGATATTAAGACAGTAGAGATAAAAAATTATATATTATCACATAAACCTAGAGATTCATCTAAAATTAGTAAACGGAGAAAATCAGCAGTCCAATATGCAGATAAGTACTGTGGAGCAGCCGGTTCTGGAAAAACAGGCTACAGATATAACAGTAAATATATAAATTATAATTCTAGAGGAGGCGATTGTGCAAATTTTGCTTCCCAAATTTTGTTTGAAGGAGGAAAATTTAAAAAGACTTATGCATGGAATTATAATAAAGGTGGTAGCAAAGCTTGGGTTAATGCACATGCATTTAAAGATTATATGCTTTATAGCGGCAGAGGTTCGTTAATAGCTTATGGTAATTATGAAAAAGTCTATAAAGCTGCTTATAGATTGCTTCCTGGCGATTTTATAGCCTATGGTAAAAAAGGAAAGGTAACTCATATTTCTGTTGTTGCAGGAGCAGATTCTAAAGGGTATCCGTTAGTAAATTGTCATAATATAGATAGATACAGAGTACCGTGGGATTTAGGTTGGAGTGATAAAGGTATAAGATTTTGGTTAGTTCGTGTCCATTATTGATATATACATAAAATTACAGATAATAAAAATATTACTTTTTTGACTTTGACACTTTACTTTTATAAAGTGATAAAGTATAATTTATATTATCAACATAAAAATAAGGAGGGACACAAATGAAAAAGAATTATGTATTATTAGTTTCAGCACTCATTTTATTATTAATCTCTTTTACGGGCTGCAATCAAAAAAATACTGAAGATAAATCATTAGAAAAAATCAGAGAAAAGGGATATTTTGTTGTTGGGCTTGATGATAATTTCCCGCCAATGGGTTTTAGGGACAAGTCAGGCGAAATTGTAGGATTTGATATAGATATGGCAAAAGAAGCAGCAAAAAGAATGGGTGTAGAGGTTAAATTTAAGCCTGTAGATTGGGATGGAGTAATATTAAGTCTTAAAAAGAAAGATATTGATTTAATTTGGAATGGTTTAACCGTAACAGAAGAGAGGAAAAAGCAGATTAGTTTTTCAAAAATTTATCTTTCAAATAGACAGATTATAATCGTTAATAAAGATTCAAATATAAATAGTAAAGATGATTTAAAGGGGAAAATAATTGGTGTTCAACTTGGGAGCAGCAGTGAGCAAGCTTTAAATTCTGATAAGGACTTAATTGAAACTTTAAAGAATGTAAGGAAATATTCAAATAATACTGAGGCTTTACTAGATTTAAAAGCAAAAAGGATTGATGCAGTTGTTATAGATGAAATAGTTGGAAGATATTATATTGCTAAAAGGCAAGATGAATACAGAATACTTGAAGAAAATATTGGAGATGAATCATATGCAGTTGGAATAAAAAAAGAAGATGTTTCATTTAGAGAAGAATTAGATAGAGTACTCGATGAAATGAAAAAGGATGGAACGGCTGCTGAAATATCAAAGAAGTGGTTTGGTGAAGATATAGTTATTAAATAGGGAGAGAGTGGAGTATGACATATATTTTAGATGTTACAAGATTTATATTAAAAGGCGCGATAACTACTTTCAATTTATATATTATAACGGCTATATTTTGTGTGCCTTTAGGAATTTTATTGGCTGTATTTAAAATGTCAAAATATAGTATTCTGTCAAAAATAATAGGGATATATACATGGATATTTAGAGGAACTCCTTTACTTTTGCAGTTATTTTTTGTATATTATGCTCTGCCTGTAATAGGTGTTTCATTGATGCCATTTACAGCAGCTGCTCTTACTTTCGTATTAAATTATTCAGCATATTTAACTGAAATATTTAGAGCTGGAATTGAATCGATAGATAGAGGACAGTTTGAGGCGGCTAAATCACTTGGAATGAATTATAGACAGACTATGACTAGAATTATAATTCCTCAAGCAGTAAGGAGAGTTATACCACCAACGTGTAATGAAGCTATAAATCTTGTGAAAGATACCGCATTAGTAGCGGCTATAGGTATGGGTGATTTATTAAGAGCAGCTAAAGAAGTACTTACGAGGGATTTTTCAATAACTCCGTTTATTATAGCTGCATTACTTTATTTGGGGATAAGTTCTATAATTGTAGCTATATTTAGGAGAATAGAAAGCAGATATTCTATATTTGATTAGGAGAGAGTATTATGATAAAAGTAGTTAATGTGAATAAGAGCTTTAAAGGTCTTAAAGTATTAAAAAATATATCTTTTAATGTAAATAAAGGAGAAGTAATATCGATAATAGGGCCTTCAGGTTCCGGAAAGAGTACTCTTTTGAGATGTATAAGTCAGCTAGAAGAAATAGATTCTGGATATATAGAAGTTGATAATATACCAATTACTAAAAAAGGATATAAGAAAATAGGTATAGTATTCCAAAATTTTAATTTATTTCCTCACAAAACTGCGCTTGAAAATATTATTGAAGCTCCTATTGTAGTTAATAAAATTAATAAAAATAAAGCAGTAGAATTAGGGAAAGAGCTGCTTTCAAAAGTAGGCTTACTTGATAAACAAGATTATTATCCATATCAGCTTTCAGGGGGACAAAAACAGAGAGTTGCAATTGCTAGGGCATTGGCAATGGAACCTGAAATAATGCTGTTTGATGAACCGACTTCGGCTTTAGACCCAGAGCTTGTAGGAGAAGTATTAAATGTAATTAAGGAGCTTGCAAAGCAGCATATGACTATGCTCATAGTTACACATGAGATGAAATTTGCGAGAGAAGTTTCAGATAGAGTAATATTTATGGATAATGGAGAAATTATTGAAAAAGGCGATTCTAATAAAATTTTTGAAAGTCCTAAACATATTAGAGTGAAGGCATTTTTGAGTAAAATGGTATAAATATGACTTCGGGTTAAGCCCGAAGTTTTTTGTATATAAATATTTTTGATATAATATCATTAAAGCAGAAAAAAGGAGATGAATATATGTTTAATAGATATTTAGAAATAAATTCTGAAGTGAAAAAAGCAATAGAAAAAGGCGACCCTGTAGTTGCATTAGAATCTACTATAATATCTCATGGCATGCCTTATCCTCAAAATGTTGAAACTGCAAAGAAAGTAGAAAGAATAATAAGAGAAAATGGAGCAATTCCTGCAACTATTGGAATAATAAAAGGTAAATTAAAAGTAGGTTTAAGCGAAGAAGAAATCGAATATATGGGAAAAGCTAAAAATGTATTTAAAGTAAGTAGAAGAGATATACCTTTTATAATAGCAAAACAGCTTGATGGAGCTACAACAGTAGCTTCAACTATGATAATTTCTGCATTATCAGGCATAAAAGTATTTGTAACCGGTGGGATAGGGGGAGTTCATAGAGGAGCACAGGAAACATTTGATATTTCTGCTGATCTTATGGAGCTTGCAAATACAAATGTAGCTGTAGTTTGTGCTGGAGCAAAATCTATATTAGATATAGGTTTAACTTTGGAATATTTAGAAACTCATGGAGTACCTGTGATAGGATATAAGACAGATGAATTTCCAGCTTTTTATACTAGAAAAAGTGGATTTAGGGTTGATTATAGAGTAGATTCTGTAAATGAATTGGCAGAAATTATTAAGATAAAATGGGATTTAAAGTTAAATGGCGGATTAGTCATAGGTAATCCCATACCTGAAGAATATGAGATGGATTACGATATAATAAATAAAGTAATAGATGATGCTATTATTGAAGCAAATAAAAGAGGAATAAGAGGAAAAGACTTAACACCGTTTTTACTATCTAAAATAAAACAGATTACTGAAGGAAAAAGTTTAGAATCTAATATCCAGTTAGTTTATAATAATGCAGTAGTTGGTTCAAAAGTTGCTGTCGAACTAAGTAAGTTGTATAAGAGATAAGCAAAAGGTTTAACTTTAGGGGTGGTTTTTATGAATTATGTAGAGGCATTTAAGGAACTAGGTATGGTAGTTTTAGATATGTCAATTCAAAAATTATTGTTAGCTGTATTTATATTTTTATTTACTATAATAATGAGAAATATTTTTACAAAATATTTTTTGAAAATAGCTTTGAAGTTTACAAGTAAAACGAAGTCAGAAGTTGATGATGATTTAGTTAAAGCCTTTAGTAGTCCATTAAGAACATTTATAGTTATATTGGGCAGTTATTTTGCACTTAAACTATTTCCTTTAAGTCTTTCAACTAGACAATTTATTTCAAGAGCATTTCGTTCTTCTATAATAATAACTATTGCATGGGGGTTTTATAATCTAGAAGGAACATATTCAATACTTTTCGAACTAATGGGAGATAAATTCAATTTAAAGACTAGTAAGGTATTAAAACCTTTTTTTTCTAAAATAATGAGAGTAATAACAGTAGTAATTGCATTGGGAATAGTGGCTGAAGAGTTTGATTATGATATTAGTGGTTTCATAGCTGGTTTAGGTATAGGGGGTTTAGCAGTTGCTATGGCTGCTAAAGATTTTTTATCAAACATATTTGGTGGAATTGTTATTATTATGGATAAACCATTTGATATAGGTGATTGGATAACAACATCAGATATAGAAGGGGTTGTAGAAGATATTAGTTTTAGGAGTACTAAAATTAGAACATTCAATAAAGCGGTAGTAACTGTTCCAAATTCGATGCTTGTCCAAAAGCCAATAATTAATAATTCAAGGAGAGGCATAAGACGTATTACTTTTAAATTAGGGGTTACATATAGCACTCCGAGAGAGAAATTAGAAAGATGCATAAATAGAATAGAAAAAATGTTAAAAAATCATCCGGGAGTAGATAAAGATACAATATTTGTAAAATTTGATGGGTTTAATGATAGCAGTTTAGATATTTTGCTGTATTTTTTTGCTAATACATCGGATTGGGCAAGATATTTAGATATTAAACATGATGTTAATTTTCAGATAATGAGGATATTAGAAGAAGAAGGAGTGGAAGTAGCTTTTCCAAGTACAAGTATATATTTCGAAAATGCTTTAAAAACAGAACAATGAAAGAAATTTAAAATTCAACTGTTCAGGAGGATAAGTTATGGCTACTTTAGATAAAAAGCTAATTCCAATATTATTATTTTTAGCAGGAACTATGTTTATTTCTGCTGGTATTGCTATGGTATCTAAACCTAATGTGAAATATATAGACTATACTGATGAAGAAATAAAAAGAAGAGCAAGAGAATTGGGTATGGTAGATATAAAAGAGGTTATAGAAAAGAATCAGTCTAAAAAAGAAGAAAATAAGGATACCTCAAATAAGGTTGAAGAAAAAGTTAAAGTCGAAAAAGATAAAGATATAGTGTTATTTGAAATAAAAAAGGGAGAATCTAGTGAGAATGTTATAGAGAGATTGTTTAAAGAAGGTGTAATATTAGATAAAAATGAATTTGCTAAAGCTGTATTTTTAAAGAAAGCCGAGAGACGTTTTAAATATGGAGTATTTGAATTAAAAAAAGGTATGGATTATAATACCATAATAGATATACTTACAGGAGTTAAATAAGAAATATTTTATTTTAGATTAGTAGGTGAAAATATGCATATACATTCTTTTGGGCCAATAGTTGATGAAAATTCTAAAGTTTTAATATTGGGTTCAATACCGGGAGTGAAATCATTAGAAAAAAATCAATATTACGGGCATCCAAGAAATCAGTTTTGGAAAATAATATATACTATGTTTGATGAAAAAGTTGAAGAAGACTATGAGAGAAAAGTACGATTTTTATTAACTCATAAAATAGCCTTATGGGATGTAGTTAAGTCTTGTTACAGAGAAGGAAGTTTAGATTCTAATATAAAAAGACCAGAAATCAATGATTTTGGTATGCTTTTTTCAAAATATCCTAATATAAAGTTTATATTTTTTAATGGGTCAAAGGCAGAAGAAATTTTCAAAAGAAAAGTTGATAAAGAGCTTATAAGAGGAAAACAATTATTTAGGTTACCGTCAACAAGCCCAGCTAGAGCAATTTCTTTTAATGAAAAATTAAAATATTGGATGAAAATAAAAGAATATTTAAAAGAGTAGAAAAATGCTGTCAAGTTAAAAATTGGTAGAAATATATATTAAATAGTGATTATTTTGTAAAAAACAGTAAGTAATCAGCTTACTGTTTTTTTATGTATAAAATATCAAATTTAGAAATATGTAAAAAAGAAAATATTAATTGATAGTTAAATTTAATTACTTGATAAAATGAAGAAATTATAGATATAAATTCTTATATAGCAGATGAATAAATATATTTATTTTTGCAAAAATATTTGGTGAAATAAGAGAACAAATTAAAATTTTAGATACATTGGTAATTTTTAAAATTTATAATGTAACAATATGCTTAAAATGTTACTTTATACTTCAACGATAAATATTCGACATAAATCCCATTTTTCCTTTATAAATGTGAAAAAAGTTACCCTATTCTACACTGTTTTTTAAAGAAACACTTCCTCTTTTTGAAATATAAAACAGGAAGTGTTTTTAATGTATTTTATATTAAAATTGTACAAGTGAATACAATTCATCTTTTTGATCTTGATTTACTCCGATGTAACGAAGGGTTATTTTTTGTGAGCTGTGATTAAAAGTATCCATTATAAGACCGATATTATATCTGGATACTTTGTAAGTCCAATACCCCCATGTTTTACGCAAACTATGAGTTCCAAAATTTTCGATTCCTATTACGTTTGCTGCTTCTTTTAAAACACGATATGCTTGTATTCGACCAATATGGCCGCCTTTGCTACTTGGAAAAAAGTAATCTTCATAAGAAAGATTTTTATTTTTTATATATATTTTAATTGCTTTACGAAGGGCATTATTTAATTTGATTTTTTTCTCCTTTCCAGTTTTCTTTTCTTTTATAACTAAGTAATCTCGAAATTCTCCATTGATATTAAAAATATCCTTTACTTTTAATGGTAAAATATCACTAATTCTTAAACCAGTATTAAGACCAAATTTAAATAATAGTCCATATTTTAAATCTTTTCCATTTAAATATTGATACATCTGTTTAATTTTAGTTTTATCTCTAATTGGTTCAACTGTCATAAATGAACTCCTTTCTGTTATGTAATGATTTTCAATATATTTTATAAAATGTTACATAAAAATTCAATCAAAAATATTAAAAAATTTTTCTTTATTTTGTTTAAAAACTGTTAAAATCAAGATTTGTTTAATATTGCATATGTAACATTTTAAGCATATTGTTACAT
>NZ_FQXO01000088.1 GCF_900129995.1 Caloranaerobacter azorensis DSM 13643
CTATTTCTTTTTTCGTAAAGATATGTTCTGTATTTTTCTAAATATCTTTTTCTGTTTTTGTCTTTTGTAGTCATTATTTCTCTGTTTAATTTTGCTATAAACCTATTAAAGTTGGCGTTATATGTCTTAAATTTTTTACCTCATTTATTTGATTTTAAATAGCCATATATTATTAGTTATTTCTACTAATAAAAAAATATTCCTTCTGAAATCAGATTTTTTATGTTTATATTGTAGAAAATTAGTAATAATTGTATAATGATTGTAGATAAAATCAAACTTTTAAAACCAAAATAGAAAAGGTGAATTTATGGAGATAAATGAGAAATTATTAAAACAAGTAACAGAAACAAAATATTTAACGGTTGAAAATGCATGGAGATATAGAACAATAATCAGATATTTCTACCTGCAGGCTCAAAAAATGAAATATTGGATATATAAAGAAGAAGTATTTGAAGAACTGAAAAAACACGATATATTCAAGGATTATACAATAGAACAGTGCAGGCAAGATTTAGATGCTTTAGTTGAGTGGAAAAATTTAAATGCTGTCCAAGATACATCAAAAGCTTCAACAATAGAAGAATTCAAAAATAAGCAGTTTAGATACCAAATAACAGATTATACGGTTGAAATTGAAAGAATGATATTGAAACTTGAAAATTGGAAAATTGAAGGGGCTTCATTGGAGCCCTCACTTTTAGAACGTTTTAAGAAAGAGATAGAAAAATTTAAAGATATGAAAAATAGAGACATGAAAGAGGTTGGAAGCTGGTGGATGTCATTAAATGAAGATTTTAAAAGATTAAATCAAAATTATCAAGACTATATTAGACATTTAAATAGTGTTAAAGCAGAAGAAATGATGAAGACACAACAATTTTTGATTTTTAAAGATAAATTTATAGAATATTTAAGGAACTTTGTAAAAGAACTTCAACAGAATTCGTATGCAATAGAATATATAATAAAAGATGTTGACGAAGATACAGAAAAAATAGTGCTTGATAAAGTCGTTGAGTACAGTAAGTCTATTCCTAGATTAGATATGGAAATATCCGAAAAGGATATTAAAGAAAATATATTAGGAAGATGGTTAAGTATCAAAGAGTGGTTTTTAGGAAGCAATTTTCAAGAAAGCGAGGCATCGAAGTTATTTGGAATTACTAATCAAATTATAAGAAAGATAACTAGGTATGCATTTCAAATAGTAGAGAGCAGAAATACAGCTGCAAATAGAAAAGAAGAATATAAAAAACTTTGTAATATTTTCTTGCAGGCTAAAGATATGGAGGAGGCTCATATGATATCGGCATATGCCTTTGGAATACCTCATATGAAGCATATAAGAATAGATAAGCATAGAGAAACAGAAAGTATAAATAGCGGGGTATATGATGAAAAGCCATACGAGGTAATAATTAAACCTAGGGTTAGGACTTACAGAGAAAAGAGAGATAGGACGCCGATAAAAGATAATACAGAGAAAAAGAAGAAAATACTTAAAGAGACTATAGAGAAGCGAAATCAAGAAAGAAAAATAATAGAAGGTTACATAATTGATAATCAAATAGAAATATCTAAACTTCCTAAAATAGAGCCTTATGTTAGGACAACTCTTTTAAAATGGATATCTAGGGCAAACAGTTCTCCAGATTGGAAGGCAAAGACTGAAGATGGACGAGTATTTAAATTAATAAAATCTAAAAATAATGAACGTTGTACTTTAGATTGTGAAGATGGACAGCTAGAAATGCCGTCTTATATTTTAAAGTTTGAATAGGAGAATGATATATGAATGAATTAAGGGAATTATTATATGAATATTGGATATTAAAGGATAGAGATAAAGAAAAGTACTATAAAATAAGAGATTCTATTTCCAAATTTAGAAGTTTTATATCAGATAAATTGGGTTATCAAATAATATTGACTTCAGATTTAATAAAACTGGAAAAACTTCCAGGGAAGGCAGAACCTTGGATGGGAATATATGCGTTTGATGATAAATTAGAATATGCTTTTCTATGTTTACTATTAATGTTTTTAGAAGATAAGGAAAAGGAAGAGCAATTTTTACTTTCGCAGCTTACAGAATTTATACAAGGAACTTTTCCTGGCGATGAGAAAATAGAATGGACATTATATTCTCATAGAAGGCATCTAATAAAGGTATTAAAATTTGCAATAGATATTGGATTTATTAAAGTCAATGATGGAGACGAAGAAAGATTTTATACCGATCAATCAACAGAGGTATTATATGAAAATACCGGGACATCTAAATATTTTATGAGAAATTTTTCTGGCAATATATTAAAATACAGTACATTAGAAGATTTAGAAAGAGACGAATGGCTGGATATGGATACCGATAGAGGACGTATAAGAAGAAATAGGGTATATAGAAGGATAATAATGTCTCCGGCTGTATATAGACATGGGGAAGACGATCAAGATTATTTATATATTAAGAATTACAGAAATATGATACAGGCCGATTTAGAAAAATATCTGCAAGTAGATTTACATGTTCACAGAAATGGTACTTTTTTAGTATTAGATGAGGAAAAGAGATATAAAAATTCATTTCCTGAAAATAGAGCTATTAGCGATATAGTTTTACAGGTAAATAAAATTATAGTTAATAAGGTTAGAAATAAAGAACTTTCAAGAAATGCGGAAGATATTATAATTGTACATAAAACTGTATTTGACAATATTATTGAAGAGGTAAAAGAGAAATATAGTATTGGCTGGAGTAAGGAATATAGAGAGATGAAGCTAGAAAAGTTATCTAAAGAGGTTATAAACTACATGAAGAATTTTAGTATGTTGAGGGTAGATGAGGATAACAATGAGATTATTATATTACCTCTAGTTGGTAAAATTGTAGGAGATTATCCTAAAGATTTTAACAATAAAGAGAAGGAGAATGATTAAATTGGATATGAATAGATGGATTATGAATAGGGCGGGATTAATAAATTTCTGGTATTATGACGATGAAGAATTTAACTTTTCAGACGGTAAGCTTCTTTTGAGAGGTGCTAATGGATCAGGTAAATCGGTAACAATGCAGAGTTTTATACCGCTTTTGTTAGATGGGAATAAAAGTCCGGATAGACTAGACCCATTTGGTTCAAGAGCTAGAAAATTAGAGAATTATGTTTTAGGAGATGAAGACTCGGGGAAAGATGAAAATATTAGCTATATATACATGGAATTTAAAAAGGAAAAGACAAAAAATTACTTAACTATAGGAATGGGATTAAAAGCTAAAAAGGGGAAAGGACTAGATTTTTGGGGATTTGCCATTACTGATGGCAGAAGAATAGGAAAAGACTTTTTTCTATATAAAAAAATTGATCAGAAAGTTCCGCTTAGCAGAAGAGAATTAGAAAATAGAATAGGAGACGGTGGAGAAGTAAAAACCAAACAAAAAGACTATATGGCTATGGTTAATAAGTATTTATTTGGATTTGACGAACTAGAGGAGTATGATGAGCTTATTAAATTATTAGTTCAACTTAGAACACCAAAACTTTCTAGAGAATTTAGACCTACAGTAATATATGAAATACTCAATAATTCACTGCAACCACTTTCAGATGAAGATTTAAGACCAATGTCTGAAGCAATAGAAAACATGGATAACATAAAAAATAAATTAGAACAATTAGAAGTATCTAATAGAGAAGCGAAAAAACTCAAGAAAGTTTATGAAGCATATAATAATTTTGTGTTATTTGAAAAGGCAAGAGATTATGTCGATTCTTATGATAAATTAAAAAGTCTAATAAAAGAAAAGAGCAAATTAGAAGACAAAAAAAGTCATTATGAAGAAGAAATTTCAAGTGCTGTTGAAAACATCAAGGAACTTAAGATTCAACAAGATAATTTGAGGTTGAAAGAACAAGAATTAAGAAAGCACGACAGTTTCGGATTAAAAGAAAAGATAAATTTTTTAGAAAGAGAACTAATCGATTTTAAAAAGGAACGAGCTAAAAAGGCAGATGAGCTTGAAAGGAAGAAAGATAGAGAAAGAGAACTTTATGCGAAAATTAAGAAACTAGAAGAAGACGAAGAATATAGTATTAGTAAAATACGTGAAAATATCGAAGAATTAGACTCATTAGCTGATGAAATGAAGTTTGATGAACAATTTTATATGAAACAGGAATTATTAAAAGATATAAGATGCGAATATAAATTTAATTATGTAAAAGATCAGGTTAAAGCTTATAGAGATAAGGTAATAAAAGTAAAAAGAGAGTTGGAAAGAGAAAAAGTTAAGCGAGATGCTTATGAGAAGGCTCTAGAAGATTTTGAGAGGACTAAAGGTAATAAAAATGTAATAGAAAAGAGATTAGAAAGTGCAAATTTGTTGTTTTCAGAAATAAAAGAAGAATTTATAGAACGGATTTACAGCTGGGAGAAAAATAATAGTATTTTTAAAATAGATAATAATGCATTAAGTAATATTTCTCAAGCTGTTAATACTTACGGTGATAAAACTAGCTTTGATGACATTTTAGCTTTAGTTAGAAAAGAATATAATACAGTCGAAGATTTATTAAAAGAAGGAAAACAGGATTTAAGTTTAATCAAAAGTAAATACGTTAAAGAATACGAAGAAAAGTTAAAAGAAATAAAAGAGTGGGAAGAAAAAAGAGATCCAGAGCCAATAAGAGAAGAAAAGGTACTATTAAATAGAGAAAGGTTGAGCAAAAATAAAATACCATTTATTCCTTTTTATATGGCTGTAGATTTTAGAGAAGAGCTGACAGAAGAAGAAAGAGGAAGATTAGAAGAAACGCTATTAGAAATGGGTATATTAGATGCATTAATAATTCCATCTAGATATAGAGATAAGGTTCTTGAGATGGATGAAGATATGGCAGATAAATATATCTTCCCATCACCGAAGTATCTTACTTATGAGTTATCTAGTAAATTGCGCATTGAAAAGATTGATGTTGATGGAATTACAACAGAAGATGTAGATAATGCTGTAAAGAGTATTTTAATGGATTATTCTGATGAAGGTACGTATATAAGAGATAACGGAGAATATGGTATAGGAATAATAAAAGGAAAAGTTACAAATAGATACAGGGCAAAATATATCGGTTCAACTGCGAGAAAGCGATTTAGAAAAGAGACATTAGAACGATTGACAGTTGAAAAACAAGAAATTGAATATAAAGTTAAAGAAGTAAACGAAAAAATAGAGACAATAAATCATAAACTAAAAAAATTAGAAGATGAGTTTAATAATTTTCCAAATAAAAGAGATTTAGAAACTGCATTGCAAACTGTGAGAGAAGAGACATTAAATTATGACAACATATTGAGGGAGTTAGATAACAAACAGGGAATATTAGATAATACTTATCAGGAATTAAATATGATAAAGCAAAATATACACAATCTTACACTAAATATTAATCTTCCAGTAAATTTAGAGGCATATGAGAATGCAGAAGAATGCATAAGAGAGTATATGGATTTGTTAAATGAATTAGAGAGAAAACATTCAAATCTTTTGAAAGTTTTGATGATAAGAAGTAATATTGTTGAAAGTAAAGAAGAAATAGAGATAGATATAGATAATCTAAGATACGACATTAACAATATAGATAGAAAGATTAAAGAAAGTGAAGGCAGATTAAAAAATTATAAAGAACAATTGGAACTTACTAATTATAAAGAAATAGAAAGAGAAATAAATGAATGTATAGAACTTTTAAGAAAGATACCTAATATGATTAATGAACTTACAGAAAAAAGAGCGAAGGCTGAAACTAAATTAGAACAAACTATTCAAAAATTAAATGATTTAAATAAAAATATAGAACTTCAAAAGAAGATAAGCGGCGTTCTAGAGACGGGTTTTAGAGAAGAATATCTGCTTGGGTTAGTTTTTTCAGATGACATAGAAGGGGATATTTACAAATTAGCAAAAAGTGTTTACAATGAATTGAAATATTTTGAAGACAAAAATAAAAATAGAGAAGATTATCTAAACAATCTGCACAATAAGTTTTATGAAATAAGACAGTATTTAACCGAATATTCACCAAAGATTGAAATTATTTTTGATAAAGAAGTAGACGATCTAGATATTTCAGAAATTGTATTAAGACAAAAAAGATATGTAGTTAAGGCTAGAGTTAGAGGAAAATATATTGGATTTTATCAATTATTAGATTATATACAAGAGGGAATTGATGAAAATAAAAGATTAATCAGAGAAAGTGATAGAAAGATTTTTGAGGATATATTGACAAAAGACATAGCTAAAAAGATTAGAGGTAAGATTTATCACAGTAGAGCTTGGGTTGATAAGATGAATAAGCTAATGGAGGGGATGAATACGTCAAGTGGATTATCTTTTAGCCTTAAATGGAAGAGTAAAGTAGCTGAAACAGAGGAGCAATTGGATACGAACAGATTAGTTGAGCTTCTGATGAAAGACGGAGATTTACTTACTGATAGTGAAATAAATGAATTGGCTGCTCATTTTAGATCTAAAATTGAAGAGGCTAGGAGAGCAGCTTTAGAAACAGGGACAAGGCAGACATTCCATCAAATAATGAAGGAAGTTTTAGATTATCGTAAATGGTTTGAATTTAGACTGTATTTTAAAAAGACGAATGAAAGAAATAAAGAGCTTACAAACAATGCATTTTATAAATTTAGTGGTGGAGAAAAGGCTATGGCCATGTATGTACCGTTATTTTCAGCAGTATATGCCAAATATGAAGGCGCTAGAAAGGATTGCCCTAAAATAATATCATTAGATGAGGCCTTTGCTGGAGTAGACGAAAACAACATAAGAGATATGTTTAAATTATTAAATGAACTAGAGTTAAACTTCATAATAAATTCACAAATTCTTTGGGGAGACTATGATACTGTTAAGTCTCTATCTATATGCGAGCTTTTAAGACCTAATAATGCAAAAGAAATAGCAGTCCTTAGGTATATTTGGAATGGTAAGGTTAAAACTTTGGTTGAGGATGTAGGTGTATAATAATGGACAGATTAGTCGTAGAAGCGAGTGAGTATTTTAAAAGAAATAAAGGATTTAAGAGAGCTTTTTCAAAAATAAGAGATAAATACAGATCATTAGGGAAAATTGGAGGAACGATAATTTTAAAAAATTTAACTAAAGAAGAAAAAGATGCTTTATCGGGTTTTTTAGGAATAGGACTATATGATAAGAATGATATTAAAATAAAGGTAGAAAAATTCCAAACTTCATTAGACAATTCAAGGTTTAAAGGGATAAAATTAGAAGATGTATTAGCAGAATATTTTGGCAGTACTATAATAAGCAAAAAAGATGAAAAGGAAAAATATAAATTAGAAAGAGAAAGATATTTTGAAGAAATATTTAAAGAATTTATTGGTACTAAATCGTACAATTGGTTAAAATATGTTTTTAAATTTAAAGATAATGCATATAGAGTGATTACGAAAAGATACGATGAAGATAGACAAGCCTTAAAAGAAGATTTAATAATAACTATGAGAGGCTTAAATAGCTTACCGTTTTTAAAATCTAAAACAAAAGAAAGATTAGCTATATTTGCTTCAAGAGTTACAAAAAATCCTCATGCTTTTGATGAAAAAACAGAAGCTGGAAAACTTTTAATATACGGTATTAGTTATTTATTAGGTAGAGATTTTCCGAAAAGTGCAGAAGATAAAGCCGAGTACTACTATGAGGTAGGACTAATAAAGGACGAAATATCTAATTTTACAGTATGTAGTGGATTGCTATCTTATAGAGACAGCGTAATTTCGGCAGGGTGGAAAGATTTCTATGAAATTTCTGAGCCTATGCATGTATCATTATGGAATTTAAGTAAAATAGAAAGAATAATTAGTCCTACTGGTAGGATATTTGTATTTGAAAATCCAACTGTTTTTAGTGAAGTTCTCTATAGAATTTCTAGATTTAAGCCGCCACTTATGTGCAGTTATGGGCAAGTAAAACTAGCATCATTAGTTTTGCTAGACATGTTAGTCAAAGAAGGGGTTAAGATATACTATTCGGGAGATTTTGATCCAGAAGGGATAATGATTGCAGATAAACTGAAAAATAGATATGGAGACAATCTAATATTTTGGCGATATGGTATAGAAGATTATTTTAAATCGATGTCCCGGGAAATAATTGATGATACTAGATTAAAGAAACTAGACAATATTAAAAATAAAGATTTAATTGAATTGATTGAGATTATAAAAGAAAATAGATATGCTGGATATCAAGAGTTGATAGTTGAGGATTTAATTAGAGATATAATTGAATAGAATTTATTTAAACTTTTGGGAATAGGAAACGATAGTGTAAAAAGAAATATGAAAAGTTAGAGAAAAGATTGGATATACTTTAAGATGATATTTTAAAGATTTTACCCAAAAAAGGGCATAAATATCCCGTAGGGTGTAATTTAACTTTAAATTTTAACTGTTAATTTGTCAAGGTGCATTTTAAAATTAAGCAGCTTCTTTTAAAATATTGCTTCTATGCTTTTGATTTTCTATGGCATGTAGTTGTGCTAATTCAATTAGTTTAGCCCATTTTGCTGGCATTGTTTCGTATCTATTCAGCTCAGTTAGTGGTATTGGTACTTTACCATTTAAGGCTGAATGAGG
>NZ_FQXO01000036.1 GCF_900129995.1 Caloranaerobacter azorensis DSM 13643
GGACCGTTTTGGGCTTTGTTTTGTTATGCAAACTCACCCGATTTATACAGCCTCGAATGTGATTCGTGTACCTCGGACCAGGATTTTGCCTCCGGCTTCCTTCAGATTCCACCTCACGATGGACACCCTTGCCTTTGGCTAGTGGTTGGCACGGTCAACCCCCACAGTGGACTTTCACCACCTAGTTGTTACGCATGCCCGGCACACATAGAATTAAGGGACTTCATAGTCCCTTTTATTTTTTAGAACGTATATTTATAATTGTTCGCTTTATCCAATCCGATTTTTCCATATCAGGTTCTTTTTCTGTCTGATTCTGATTCTCATCTGTCTGATAGACTTTCATCGCATAATCCTCTTTCCCATCAACTTTGTCATACACATCAGGATTTTTAATATCAACTCTTAAATTCAACATGATTACAACAACAAATATCGTCAATATAATTACAAATATAGAATAATAAAATTTCTTTCTATTCAAACTAATCACCCCTTTTCTTCCTTTGTAATATTATATACATCTGACATTACTTTATACATTTACTAACACAACTCTATTTAGACTCGATATATTTTAAAAATAAAAGGGGTGATATTAGCCTACTAATTATTTGATTTCTGTTTTAAAACTTCTAAAAGTCTTACTATTATCTTTGCTGCACCACTTCTAGTTAATGGCTCTTTTGGCTTAAATGTTCCGTCTTTTTTCCCCGACATAATACCGTATTTACCTGCTACCTCTATTGCCGATATAAACTGCGGATTAGCTTCAGATAAATCACTATATTCCAATTTTACAGCCGTATCATCTTCTCCTAATATCTTTGCTATCGTCCAAGCTGCTTCTTCTCTAGTAATATACCTATCAGGCTTAAAAGTATTATCTTCAAAGCCATTTAAATAGCCAGCTTTAGATACAGCTCTTACATAATCTACCGCCCAATCTTCAATTTTATCTTTATCGGCATAATTAAGCCGGTAATCTTCACCTTTGAGCTTTAGCGCTTTTGATATTAAAACGGCCATCTCCTCTCTAGTAATACCTCTATCTGGATAATATCTCCTATTACTATCCCCACTTACTATACCCATTTCATAGAGTTTAAGAATATAATCTTTTGCCCAGCTATCAGATATATCCTTTATCGTACATTCTTCTTTTTCCCCTATTTTTACTATCCAATTACCAACGACCCAGCCCTGTAAATCTCCATCTTTCTGCTTGACTTTATACCAAAAATATCCTTCCTTTAAAACCGGTCCTTCTAATACATTTAAAACTGTGCCATTCTTTATTCTTCCAATCTCTACTCCATTAGGTTCTTTTCTAATTCTCAAATAAGTTTTAACATCAGCCTTTACTATATCTCCTTTTTTATACATCTCAATGTCGCCGTAGTGAAACGGCTGTGGAGTATCATAATGTTTACTCTTATCTGGAAGCCCATTTTTAGGAAGTAATTTAGGGTCTATAGGGGTTATTTTCTGCCCATATTCTTTTTCTGCTACTAAATATATCAACTGCTGATATGTATGTTTTTTAGTCCATGTCGGATATTTATATGGAATCATATTGGGATTATTACTTTTACTCCAGCCATTATATGCCCAGAGAACAAAGTACCAATTTTCTAATACATTAGGATTCATATCCCCTATTCTCGGCAGTTTTTTTAGCGCCATGTCCCACTTCATTAATAAAACTTCTGCACCTGCTTCTATATTGTAATCAATATCATACTTAAGTTTATTCGTATCAAACCAACCATATTTATTATGAACCTGCATGACTCCAATACTGCCGCTCCGGCCTGTATAGACTGTTCCATTAGAATTATACTGCTTGAAAACACTCTCTACTCTCGCTATCGATTTTAATATAACAGTTGGGATTCCCCTTTTTTTAGCCACCTCTTCTATCTTTTTTTCTAATACTTCTCTCGGGGGATTTACTCTATTATTTTGAGCATATCCGTAATCAGTGAGAAACGTAAATAAAAGCAATATGCTCATAACTAACCCCAAAATCTTATTTTGCATCTAACTTTCCTCCTATACCGAATATTTTACATTTCAATTTTCAATTTCATAATTCTATATTAAACGCTTATTATATATTTTATCCAAAAAATTCATATAACAAAAGTCCCAAAAAAAATACATGATTATTAAACCTATATAGATCTGCAGCTTTCTCTTATTATTAGCTCACAAGGTATAACAACTTTTTTAGGAATTTCTCTATTTCCATTAATCCTTTCTAATAGTAAATTTACAGCCGTACCTCCCATGAACTCAGTATGTACTTTAACAGTTGTTAATGACGGGGTTAAATATTTAGACGTAGGAATATCATTAAATCCTATAATACTGACATCTTCTGGTACTTTAATATTGGATTCATACAATGCCTTCATAGCTCCTATAGCCATAGAATCACTAGCTATAAAAAATGCAGTTGGCAATTGACCTGTTTTAATAGCTTTTTTCATTAATTTATAGCCATCTTCAGCCGTAAAATTACCAATATATATATTTTTAGGGTCAAATAACTTTCTAGTTTGTACAAATTCACGATATGTTTTCTCACGCTCATCCTCTATAGGCTTCATTTTTTTACCCACATATTCTCTCCCTCCAATAAAACCTACTTTACTATGCCCACAATTCAACAGATATTCTAACACCTCCAAAACGGCCTTCCTGAAATCAATCACTACTGAATCATAAATCTTTTCATTTGGAGAAAAATCTACAAATACAATATTCCTAGAATACATCAGAAATTCTTCAATATCATCACTGCTAAATTTACCTATAGCTATAACCCCATCTAAATCATTTAGCTCATCTGTAATATATCTATTATCATTTTTAAAAATCGTCATTGTTTCAATATTCTTACTAAAACATTCCTTCTCAATTCCCTTTCTTATTGACAAATAATACGGATCATCTAATTCCTCTTTTTGAGAATACCAATGTATAATTCCAATCTTTAATTTTTTCTTAACCTTTTTATTTCTTTGCTTAGGAGGTTTATAATGTAATTCTTCTGCTGCTTCAAAAATTCTTCTCCTTGTCTCATCTGTTACAGAAAGACTAGTATCATAGTTTAATACACGAGATACTGTGGCAATTGAAACACCAGCTAATTTTGCTATATCCCTTATAGTAGCCATCAAAATCTTCCTTTCGAAATTAAATTATTTTCAAATTCTTTCAATAAACTATCTACTTAAACAATCGATAAATCGCTCAAAAGCTTCTAATCCTCTATTATCCTGCTTAAATACACCTGCATCTATTAATATTCTTTCAAAAATTTTCCCTACTTCAAATTTTAATATCTCATCAAAATTTACGTCAATACTTTGATATTTGTATTTCAAATAATCAAACCATTCTCTATGCTTTTCTAATTCTTTGTATTCATTGATATTTCTAGTGCCTAAAAGACATTCTTTAATTAACTCCAACTCATGTTTTAATCTTGCAGGCAGTACAGCAAGCCCCATAACCTCTATTAGTCCAATATTTTCTTTTTTAATGTGGTGAACATCTCTATGAGGATGAAATATACCAAAAGGATGTTCTTCACTTGTCCTATTATTTCTCAACACTAAATCTAATTCAAACTTATTATTCTTATATCTCGCAATAGGGGTAATCGTATTATGAGGTTCATCATTTGTATGCGATATAATATTAATGCTCTCATCGCTATATTCTCTCCATACGTCAAGAATTATGCCCCCAAGTTCAGTTAATCTGTCTTTTCTCTTGCTTCTTATTCTTATAACCGATAAGGGCCATTTAACGATACCTATCTCTACATCTTCAAATCCTTTTATACTAAATTCTTTTAAAATTGGTGCCTTCTCCATCGCAAATTTATAATTTCCCCCTTGGAAATGATCATGAGATAAAATAGAGCCTCCTACAATTGGCAAATCAGCATTTGAACCAATAAAATAATGAGGAAATTTTTCTACAAATTCCAGCAATCTTTCAAAAGTAGTTTTTGTAATTTTCATTGGCTCATGACTGCCTTTAAAAATAATTGCATGCTCATTATAGTAGACATATGGAGAAAATTGCAAAAACCATTCTTCATTGCACAATTTTATTGGTATAATTCTATGATTCTGCCTTGCAGGATAATCAATACGACCCGAATAGCCTTCATTTTCCTTACATAATAGACATTTTGGATATGAAGTTGATTTCATATCTTTAGCCTTAGCAATGGCTATTGGATCCTTTTCTGGCTTCGAAAGATTAATTGTAATTTCCAATTCACCAAAATCGGTATTCGTCTTCCATCTTAAATTTTTATTTACTCTATGCATTCTAATATAATTTGATGCTTTTGACATGTTATAATAGTTTGCCGTAGCTAATTCTGGAGATTCTCTGTATTGTTCGTAAAATTTTCTTATTACATCACTCGGACGTGCAATTAAACAGTCCATAATTTTAGTATCAAACAAGTCTCGATATGTAACTGTGTTATGTTCTAATATTCCCCTTTCATAAGCATAGTCTAAAATATTATCTAAAATCGGCTGAGGATTTTCCAACTCCTCTTTTTCTATCTCTACATCCTCATATTCATCTAACTTTAAGATTTCTAAAATCCTATTCCTCACATAAATTTCATCTTCTTTATAAAGCAGCCCTTTATAAATCCCATAGTTAATAAGGCGTTTTATTTCTCTATTGATATCCATTAATGACTCCCCCCAGCTATCTCTCAAACTGAATCTGCATAGCTCCATCACCAATCGAAACTACATAAAAATCGGCTTTATATCCAATCTTCTTTTCATATTCTCTCCCAACTCTTTCAATAAACTCTGATAATCTATTATCATATACTAAACTTACGGTACATCCCCCAAATCCAGCTCCTGTCATTCTCGAACCAATAGCACCATTTTCCCATGCTGCCGATACTAATGTATCTAATTCAATACCAGTAACTTCATAATCATCTCTCAAAGAAATATGCGATTCATTCATTAGCCTACCAAATAATTCAATATCTCCATCGTTTAATGCTTTGACAGCTTTAATGACACGCCGATTTTCATATACAGTATGTTTAGCACGCTTTCTTTCAACTTCATTTCGTATCAGATGTTTATTTTTTTCAAATTCTTCTTCAGATAAATCTCCTAATGAAGTAATTTTTAATTTCTCTTGTAATATTTTTAAAGCCCTTTCGCATTCACTGCGTCTTTCATTGTATTTTGAATCTGCTAGACCTCGATGCTTATTCGTATTAGCAATAACAATAGAAATTCCATCTAATTTTACCGGAACATATTCATATTTTAATGTATTTGTGTTTAATAAAATTGCATGGTCTTTTTTCCCCATGCCAATCGCAAACTGGTCCATGATACCGCAGTTTACACCAATAAACTCATTCTCCGCTTTTTGACTCATTTTTACCATTTCAATCATATCAACATCTAAACCAAATAAGACTTTTAAAATTATACTCATAGCTAATTCAATAGATGCACTTGAGGATAGACCGGCTCCATTTGGAATATCCCCGCAAAATAACACTTCAAAACCTGTATCTATCCTAAAGCCCATATCTTTAAACGTTTTAACAACTCCTTTTGGATAATTCGCCCAATCATGTTCATTATCATAAATTAAATCATATACATCGAATTCAACAATTCCCATTTTCTCAAAATTTTTTGAAAAAAGCCTAATTTTTAAATCGTCTCTTTTACGAGCAACAGCATACGTTCCTAAACTCAATGCACAAGGAAAGACATGTCCACCATTGTAATCAGTATGTTCCCCAATTAAATTTACTCTCCCCGGTGCAAAAAATAGATATATCTCTTTTTCTGTTTTGAAAACTTTTATAAATTCATCTATTAAATTATTCAAATTCATCATATCCCCCTTTACCTAACTAAAATTTTACTAAAATTTTAGTTAGGTGTAAATAATATTTTCTCTTTTTTACAACAATTAGCACATCTCACTACTCTCTGAAAAATAAAATCGAGTAATAGTTAGACAATTATATATCTATCTATTACTCGACTTTTTTAAACATAATTTATCTTTGATTATAATTCAATTTTTTAACTCCCAAAATATATATCTGCAAATTTCGTAAGAAGAGTTCAAACGGAACATCCTTACCAAAAACTAAATAATTATAGAGCACATCCTTTCCTATCTCCTCTACTGCCTCTTTAAAATCTTGATCCGTTATTTTAATACTTTCCCCCCAGTTTTGCTCTAATGTTTTTTCCACTAGCATCTTTAGTCTCTCCATGACATTAACCTCCATCCCATTATAATAATATATGTGTATATTATACCATTTTATTCCCCTTTTTGCATCTATATATTTTTTCATATACTAACTGTGCTAGGATTAATCTAGAGGTGATAAAATGAAATTTGCAGAAAGATTGAAATTATTAAGAGAAGAAAAAAACTTACGTCAAATCGATTTGGCAAAAATACTTAATATAAGCAGACAATCTGTAAGCAACTATGAAAATGGTGTTAGATTTCCTAATGATGAATTACTTCTCAGACGTATAGCCGAATTTTTTGATGTATCTATTGATTACTTACTTGGAGTTACTAATATTAGAAATTACTATCATAGAAATATAGAGAATATCGAAGCAAAAGAAAATGGTATCGATTATAAAATTGATAAAAAGACTGCATTAAATAATCTATTTTATGAGGTAGATGACTTACCATCTGATAAAATAGAGAAGATTACAGCAATCATAAAGACGATAAAGACATTAATTAAATAGATTTTTATCTACATATCCCTACTAGCTAATACGTCTGCCCCCGTTCCCAATATATTTTTTATGATTACATCTCCTACTCTGATAGGAGCGGTTACTTCTACCTTATTTATTTCCTTCATGCACTCAAATATCTTATCTTTTGGGACTGGTTTATTTGTCCTTACCGGCAATCTGCTTAAATGTGCATTTTTAATCTTTACCGTCGAAGTTAATATTCTTTTAGGATTAGTAATTTCTTCTATCGCATACTCTTGTCCTCTTTTACACTGATTGCCTGTTACCTTGAAACCTAATAAACTTTTTTCATCTTCTTCTATCTCCAGATGGCACCCAATAGGACACACAATACAAATCATATCTTTTTTCATATATCAGCATCCTCCTCTAGTCTTATAGTTATATCTGATAATCCTTTTCCTCTTAATTGATTGACGTTTATCGTAATCTTTTCCATTTCACTAGGTACTAAACGCCTCTTTTTTAGCTCCTTAATAGTAATATTGTTTGAACTAACTATCATTTTTACATCCTTATAAACATCATCTACTCTCATAAATAAGTTTACAAAGTCTCGTACGTTCTCAAGTCTTATGATATATGGAACAATATACCTTATTCCTTTCCCCGGAATAGTCTTAATTATTTCTCCACTATCATATAACTTCCCTTTTACATATTTAGCCGCATTCTCCCCTGCCCTTCTACTCTCCTCTGTAACATAATCTACTAAATCATGAACATGAAGAACATTACCGCATGCGAATATTCCACTAACAGTAGTTTCCATAGATTCATTTACTATTGGACCGCCAGTAACTGGATTTAATTCTATGTCTGCTTTCTTTGAAAGTTCATTTTCAGGTATTAATCCAACAGATAATAACAAAGTGTCGCACTCAAAATATTTTTCTGTACCCGGTATTGGCTTTCTATTTTCATCGACTTTAGATACAACTACGCCTTCGACTCTATCTTTTCCTCTTATTTCAGTAACTGTATGACTTAACATCAACGGTATATCGTAATCCCTTAAACACTGCATAATATTTCTCGCAAGTCCTCCCGGATAAGCCATGATTTCGGCAACCCCGATGACTTGTGCTCCTTCAAGAGTAAGTCTCCTAGCCATTATGAGTCCAATGTCTCCTGAACCCAATATGAAGACTTTTTTACCAATCATATAGCCCTCCATATTTATAAATCTTTGGGCCGTTCCGGCTGTAAATACCCCTGAAGGCCTAGTTCCGGGAATAGCTAAAGCTCCTCTAGTCCTTTCTCTACATCCCATGGCTAATATAATGGCTTTTGCCTTTATAATCATAAAACCATCTTTAGAATTTATCGCCTTAACAATTTTGTCTTTGCTGATATCTAGAACCATAGTATTTAACTTATAATCTATGTTCATATTAATTAACTCTTTAATAAATCTATCTGCATATTCTGGCCCCGTTAATTCCTCTTTAAACTCATGAATTCCAAAGCCATTATGTATACACTGATTAAGTATACCTCCTAATTCTCGATCTCTCTCTAAAATCAAAATACTATCTATACCGCTTTTTTTCGCCTGTATTGCAGCCGCTAAACCAGCTGGCCCTCCACCAATTACGACAATATCATAGCTTAACATCCGTTCACCCCCTCAAATTTTTCTCTAAACCTTTATTAGTTCTTCCAACTAACACATATGAACTCGGACTATCTTTAACTATTTCTGATACATCTGTACCCAACTCTCTTGCTAATATCTCCATAACTCTCGGGCTGCAGAAACCGCCTTGACACCTTCCCATCCCGGGCCTAACTCTCTTTTTGATTCCATCTACAGTAGTAGCTCCAACCTTCCTTCTGATAGCATCAACAATTTCACCTTCTGTTATGTTTTCACATCTGCAAATTATTCTCCCAAATCTAGAATCTTTCTTTATTAATTCTGCCTTCTCTTCATCACTCAATTTGTCAAACCTTATCATTCTTTTCCTTATTGGATTGAAATCTTCTTTTATTTTAAATCCGCCATTTATATCTTTTAGCAATTCTACAACATATTCCGCTATAGCAGGTGAAGCCGTTAACCCCGGTGATTTTATTCCTGCGACATTAATAAAGCCCCTCGCCTCTTTAGACTCCTCAACTATAAAATCACCTGTACTAGGTTCTGCCCTCAATCCTGCGAATGTGGTTATAACTTTTTTAAATGGAATATTCTTTGAAGTTTTCATAGCCGTTTTTCTTACATATTGAAGTCTATCGGCTGTCGTATCTAACCTTTCCTTATCGTCTAAATCTTCGGCATCTGGCCCTATTATTAAATTGCCATGAATTGTCGGAGCTACCAAAACTCCTTTTCCAAGTTTTGTCGGGCACTGGAATATAACTCTATTTACAAAACTACCTGCACTCTTATCTAATATAAAATATTGTCCCCTTCTAGGCTTTATCTTGAAATATGGACTAGCCACCATATTATTTATTTCATCAGCATACAAACCCGCACAATTCACAACATATTCAGCATCTATCACTTTTCTTTTAGTGAATATTCTATATCCAAAATCAGTCTTATCGATATTATAAACTTCGCTATTTAATAGTAGTTCTACACCATTTTCTACTGCATTCTCTGCTAGAGCTATAGCCAGCTCCCACGGTCCGATAATTCCGCATGTTGGTGCATATAAAGCCCCTACAATATCGCTATTTAAATTAGGTTCCATTTCTCTGACTCTCTGTCCACTTATTATCTCCATCTTAGGTATCCCGTTTTTTAAACCTCTGTCATAAAGCTCTTTAATCGTATTCATGTCTTCATCATTGAAAGCTATAACCAATGATCCGACTCTTTTAAATTCAACATCTAATTCCTCACATATTTTATCGAACATAGGGTTCCCTTTAGAGTTAAACTTTGCCATATTAGTTCCGGGTTTAGCATCATATCCGGCATGTACAATCGCACTATTTGCCTTTGTAGTTCCGTCTGCAACATCATTATTCTTTTCTATAAGAATAATGTTTAATTTATATTTCGATAATTCTCTCGCTATAAATGTACCTATTATCCCAGCCCCTATGACTGCAATATCATACATCTATAATCCTCCTTTCGATAATTTAAAAAAGCCGCACTAAGCTAAACCTATCGCTCCATAGGTCTGCTTGTGCGGCTCTCCATTTCTCCAGCACTAAATATTCATTTATAAATATACAGTATTTATTCCTCTATTTTTTCCCACTTTAGTGCTCTATTTACGGCTTTTTTCCACCCTGCATATAGTTTTTCTTTAGCTATTTCATTCATATTTGGTTCAAATGTTCTATTAACGTTCCACTTCTTAGCTATTTCTTCTTTGCTTTCCCAAAATCCTACAGCAAGTCCAGCTAAATATGCAGCACCTAATGCTGTAGTCTCTGTAACTTCAGGCCTGTGCACAGGTACTCCCAATATATCAGATTGGAACTGCATCAAGAAATTATTTGCAACCGCTCCTCCGTCAACCTTCAATGATTGTAATTTTATGTTCGAATCTTCTTGCATGGCCTCTAGTACATCTCTAGTTTGATATGCTATTGACTCTAATGCAGCCCTTATTATATGATTTTTATTTGCCCCTCTAGTTAATCCTACTATTGTTCCTCTTGCATACATATCCCAATATGGTGCTCCCAAACCAACAAATGCAGGTACTATATATACGCCATTACTGTCCTTGACTTTAGTTGCAAAATACTCGCTGTCCTTTGCTTCATATATTAACTTCAATTCGTCTCTTAACCATTGAACTACTGCACCAGCGATGAAAATACTTCCTTCTAATGCATATTCAATTTTGCCATCGACTCCCCAAGCAATTGTTGTAAGTAGTCCTTTATTAGATGGAACCATATTTTCTCCAGTATTCATTAACATAAAACATCCAGTTCCATATGTGTTTTTAGCCATACCCGGATTAAAACATACCTGTCCAAACAATGCCGCCTGTTGATCACCAGCGATACCAGCTATAGGAATCTCTGTTTCACCAAAAATATTAGTATATCCATAAATTTCACTAGACGGTCTGACTTCTGGTAGCATTGAAGCAGGTATTCCAAGCTCGCTTAAAATTTTCTCATCCCATTTTAGCTCTTTTATATTATAAAGCATAGTTCTTGACGCATTAGAATAATCAGTTACATGTACTTTACCTTTAGTTAAGTTCCAAACTAACCAAGTATCAATGTTTCCAAATAGCACTTCTCCTTTTTCCGCCTTTTCTCTTGCACCCTCTACATTATCAAGTATCCATTTAACCTTAGTACCAGAAAAATATGCATCTAAAACGAGTCCTGTATTTTTTCTAATATAATCCTCTAATCCTCTCATCTTCAAATCATCACATATACTTGCTGTTCTTCTACACTGCCAAACTATAGCATTATATATAGGTTTACCAGTATTTTTATCCCAAACTACTGTTGTCTCTCTTTGGTTTGTTATACCTATTGCTGCTATTTCCTCTGGTTTTACTCCTACTATTTCTAATACTTCTTTAGCCACTCCAATTTGAGTACCCCATATTTCCATAGGGTCATGCTCTACCCATCCTGCCTTCGGATATATCTGTGTAAACTCTTTTTGAGCTACCTTAACTATCTTTCCGTCATGATCAAACAATATAGCCCTTGAACTAGTAGTTCCTTGATCTAAAGCTAAAATGTACTTTTTATCCATTTATTTTCCCCCCATCTATTAACCTTGTATTTAAATATAAGTTTTACTGAAGTCCATTATAGAAAAGTTGAAAGTATAAAGCCTCCTAATATACCGCCTATTATTGCAAAAATTATATTAGGCACTGCTTTACTAAATCTATCTCCTGCAACTACAGAAGCTGCTAATAAACCAACTCCTGCACCAAATGCTTGGTCAACCCATGCACCGCCGGATTGGAATATCAAACTAACACCATGTGTTAAAGTCCAAGTTGTACCAACTATAAATCCAGCTGCCATCCATCCGCCTATAGGTCCCCAATTTTCAACCATTTTACCCCATAATAATCTAATTAAAAATGGAAATATGAAACCGCCAGCAAAAGTCGATATCATTAATGGTATAGTCATATTGCCTGTCCCTCCCTTCTCAATTATTTATTTAACTTATATCTAATCTATTCTTCAACTTCTTCTTTTTCGCCATTTTTCTCTGCTAAATATTTCTCTAATTTAGCTGCAGTAATACCGCCAACTATACCTCCTAAAATGACTACTATCAATGTTGGTAAAGATTCAACCCCTGCTTGACCACCTTTAATGAATACATCTCTCATAAAACCTGTAACACCAATACCTAAAGCCATATCTACCCAAGCGCCTTCATTGTTATGAATTCCTACATAGTGATTTAAGTACCACATAGTTCCTATTATAATTAGACCTGCAAACCATCCTCCAGCTATGCCATATGCCTGAACGAATGCTCCCCATACACTCATAACAAAAATACCTGCTATAGCAGCACCAAGTACTGTACCTAAATGTTTCATCTATCTCACCTCCTTCATCTATTATTAATAAAAATTATTTACTTACATTTAAATTTATGCTGCAATATTAATATTAATGATAAGTTTCTGATTTTTCATAATTTTCTATCTATTTTGATGCTAAATCTACCCTTTACAATTTCTCTGTAATCACATATACCAGATTTCCTCTTTGCTTGTCGACACCCCAATAGCTCCTGCATTTAAGCTATTAATCACATCTTCTTTCTCTTTGATTAATCCTCCAGTTATAATAGGTAAATGGGTTTTTTTATGTATTTCCTGTGTAATTTTAGGCATAATACCAGGTAATATTTCTACAGCATCTGGTTTAGTAGATAATACAGAGCTTATTCCAGTCTCTAATGATAGTGAATCTAATATAAATAACCTCTGTATCGTAAATATCCCTAAATTTTTAGCAAATTTAATAAGATTACTCTTTGTTGTAATTATACCGTCAGGTTTTATATTTTCGTTAATATACTTCAGTGCTACAATATCTTTTGAAAATCCCTCCATTAAATCTAAATGAACATATATGCTCATCTCTTTACTTTTGACTTCATCGACTATTTTCTTCAAATTAAAAATATCCCCTACCAGTAAGAAAATAATCTCTGTTGGCGAATTTATTGCTCTATCTAACTTCTCTATATTATTCACCGCTGCAATTATAGGATTTTCAAACACTTTACTAAAAAAAATATTTTTCATCCTCCATCCCCCTATTTATAAATCTATTCACATAATTAATTATTATACGAAAAAAGATAGAGAATTTTTTCTCTATCTTTTTATCTCAATATATCTTCAATTTTACTCAACACTTCTTCCTTAATACTCTTGATCTTATTTTCCGCCTCTGCTTTATCCCTTCCATTAGCAGAAAAATATATTTTTAACTTCGGCTCTGTACCGGAAGGTCTTAATGCATACCAAGATTCATCATCAAATATAAATTTCAAAACATTTGACTTTGGAAGTAAAATATCTTCACTACTGTCTTTATCGAAATTAAAACTTTTAGATACTTTATAGTCGTTAAATATTTTTAAATTAAGTTTGCCTATTTCTTTTGGATAATTATTTCTAAAATTCTCCATTACATCATCTATCTTTCTCTTTCCTTCAATGCCTTCTAATTTTATAGAATGTAAATTCTCTATATAGTAGCCATATTTTTCGTATAATTTAATTAAAGCCTCGTAAAGTGTCATTCCTTTACTCTTATAATATGCCGCCATCTCACAGATGAGCATAGAAGCTATAACTGCATCTTTATCTCTTACAAAAGAACCAGTCAAATACCCAAAACTTTCTTCATAGCCAAATATAAAGTTCTTATCTCCATCTTCCTCAAACTGTTTAATCTTTTCACCTATAAATTTAAATCCTGTTAGAGTATCTATAGTCTCTACATCATAATGTTTAGCTATCACCCTTCCCAATTCACTCGTTACTATAGTCTTAACCATTACACTATTTTCAGGTAAAAGCCCTTTTTCCGTCATTGAACTTAAAATATAATCTAAAAGCAGTGCACCAGTTTGATTTCCGCTTAATACCTTATATTCTCCTTCTTTATTTTTAACAACAACTCCAACTCTGTCGCAATCTGGATCTGTTCCTAGTATAATATCAGAATCTACCTTTTCTGCTAATTCGATAGCTAATTTAAATGCATTTGGCTCTTCTGGATTCGGATACTCTACAGTTGAAAAATTAGGGTCTGGCTGTTCCTGACTTTCAACAACAAATACATTTATGTATCCTAATTCCTTTAAAACTCTCCTTACAGGCATATTCCCCGTACCATGTAATGGAGTATAAACTATTCTTATACTTTTATCTATATCATCTCTAACACTTAAATCTTTAACTTTATCTATGTACTCCTTATCGATTTTTTCTCCAATGATTTCTAATAATCCATTATTTAACGCCTCTTCCTTACTTATAATCTTTACCATTGAATATTCAGAAACTTCATTAACTTTCTCTATTATCTTATCGGCTAAACTCGGTACTACCTGTCCTCCATCTTCCCAATAAACCTTGTATCCATTATACTCTGGTGGGTTATGGCTAGCTGTAATAACGATTCCAGCAGAAGCCTTTAAATATCTAACCGCAAAAGACAATTCAGGCGTCGGTCTTAAATCTTCAAATAAATATGCTTTAATTCCATTTGCAGCCAATACTAATGCCGCCGTCTCTGAAAATTCTCTTGACTTATGTCTTGAGTCGTGAGCTATTACTACTCCTCTTTTTATATACTCGCTTCCATTTTCAATAATAAAATTAGCTAATCCCTGAGTAGCCTTAGATACAGTGTACTTATTTATTCTATTAGTACCTGCACCAATTTTCCCTCTAAGTCCTCCAGTACCGAATTCCAAATCTTTATAAAATCTATCTTCTATTTCTTCTGCATTATCCTTGATAGATAATAATTCATCTTTTGTTTCTTTATCAAAGTGCTCACTATTTAACCAAAATTCGTACTTTCCCATAAAATTCATCTTCATCACCCCGTGTTCTTTTATAGTTTGAAAAAATTTTAAACTGTGTCTACGTTTTCCCTATCCTTTTCCGTATTATTATAGACTAACTCGTTCACCCAGTCAATTCCTTCCTGAGCATATTTAAAATCTAAATATTTAAAGTCAGGTTCAAAAATTAAAGGAATATCGGCATTCCAAGTATGAATGAGTTCTATAGTTTTTTCTATATCTATCCAGCCATCACTTGGTTTTTGACTAGGATGAACTGGTATATGCCCATATTTATAAACATCACTAAATCCTCTAGTATTCCATAAATGTACTATCTTGATATAAGGCAACAGCTTTTCTAACTCTTCAAAGTAGTCCATATTATTTATTTGACAAGATAGATATAAATGCCCAACATCTAAGCATATTCCTAGATTATCATAATCTTTTATAATATCTATCCAATCTTCTACCTTATAAAATAAATCATTATAACCTACATATTCTAAAAGAATTGGAAAATCATATTCTCTACTTAATTCGTTAAGTCTTAAAGCACTCTTAAATGCTAATTTTTTTATATTATCCGGACTTCCAATATTACTATTTATAAAATGAATTATAATTTCACTAGTTGGCAGACTTTTTGCCATAGATAAATTTGTCTTTAATATCTCAAAAGTAGCATCCCTTAATCTTTTATTATCACTTACATAGTAAGTTATAGTAGGGTCTGATTGATAAAATACAGGAGCATGATAAGTTACCTTTAGAGGAAACTTTCTAGAAAATTTTAAAAGTGCAGTTATCTCTTTAGCTCCCGAAAATTTATGGCACAATTGAACCCTCTTAAAGTTATGTTTAGCAATATAATCTACACCTACATTGTGAATAGAAATTCCTATTCGCGGATTCATAGGGCTCCTCCTCATAGATTTCTACATATTCTATTGTACTACATTTATAGTCAATTAAGGGACAAAAAGTTCATTATATTAAATAATTTTTTATAAATCCATAGGACAGGGATTTACCCCCTGCCCCTTTATATTCTCCTTAATATACTGAATAATCTATAGATTATCACGGCTGCTTGAGCCCTCGTTGCCGATTCTTTCGGAGCAAACCTATTTCCCCCTACTCCTTCTACTAATCCTCTGCTTGCTGCTACTTTTACCGCTTCTTTCGCCCAATCTGAAATATCATTTTCATCTTTAAATACCGCATCTATAATACAATCTTCTTCCGGAGCAACAAGTTTTAATGCTCTTACTATCATTACAGCCATTTCTTCTCTTGTTATTTCTCCATTAGGATTAAACATTTCATTATATCCTTCTACTATGCCCAAACTTGCAGCTATTTTTACAGGTCTTTCATACCATGTTCCATCTGATACATCTTTAAAGTTTACTTCTTTTTTACCATATTTTAAATCTAATGCATTTACTAACATTTTAACAAATTGAGCCCTCGTTACATTATCATTTGGTGCGAAATTTTTATCGTCTACTCCATCTATAACATGTCTTGCTGCTAATATTTCCACTGCATCCTTGGCCCACGGCATATCTACATCTTCAAATACTTTATTATATTCTATTACTATATATTTGCTGAAGTGTTCTGTTGTAAATGTTATCGTTTCATCTGCCGTAACTCTACCTCCAATAAACTCCCATCTGCCAGTTTCTTCATTATAATAGTAAACTCCCATTTTCTTTAGATTTGACACTCTGTCAGGATTATACTTGATAATTACATTAATTGGTTTATTAAATCTAATTTTCGATACCCTATCTTTCTTTTGTAAATTCAAATTAATATCATATACAATTGAAGTTGGACTATACTCTTCTAATAATGTTGGGAAAAGTATTTCCTCAACTTCTTCTCCTTTCATCCTCTTAACCTTGAAAACTATTTTATCTCCTTCTTCTGTTTTAATTGAACCCGGTTCTATTCCAACTATCACGTCTCTAGTATTTATCACTAATTCCTTACCTTTTTCTGATATTTTATCAACTAATTCTGCATCCATATTTACTAATATCTCTGTCGCATTTTTACTTACTGGTACTTTTATTTCTACCTTGCTGCTATTTTCTTTTTCTAATTGTTTTTCAATTTTATTTTTATCTACTTCTAATATACCTATCATGTTGCCATTTTTGTCTTTAGTTATTGTAACTTTACCATACTTCGTTTTATCTGCATCTCCATCTTCTTTGTCTCTATCATAATTTTCATCATCATTATCATCATTAATTACGATTTTGTCAGTTTTTGACATATCATCATAGAATCTAACTCTTATTCTAGGTCCTGCTGCACCTATAGAAGCAATACCTGTAACTTCTACCCAATCTCCTACTTTAAATCTTCCCATATCCGCACCTATATATCCATCTACATGAATATATGCATCACCACTGCCGTCATTTATTTTAAAGTAGCTATCTTTTTCACTATGTTCAGTTATTCTACCTTTTGTCTTAACTAACATACCAGTATATTGTGGCAGCATAGCTTCTTTAGTAGAAAGTACAATCGGTTCTATTTTTTCGGCAGGTCCTACATAAAGAACTTCATAATCAAAATTGTCAAATGCCAATTCTAACTCTCCTTCAAAGTAGTGAACTGCACCTGTTGCAATGACTTCAGTTCCGATTGGTAATTCTCTACTTTGACTGCCGTATAAACATATTCCCGATGTTCCATCTTGGATATACACTACATCAAAGAAATTACCTGTAGGAACTGTAACTATTCCTTTAACAGTTACAATATCTCCTTCTTTAGCATTTTCTCTTACCTCTTTAATAGTTTTAACTCTATCATATCCTGCTAACCAGTCTATGAGTCTTAATGTTAATGCTGTATTACTTACATCATTAACTATTTCATAGTCCGAATAGAAATGTCTGCCCGCTGCAACTATCTTACCTTTTCCTACATATTCTTTGGCTATTATCGGTATGGCTTCACCATTCATTTCTCCTTTTACATTATAAACATAGGCATCTTTTCCGGGATTAGCATTATATGATGTCGCATTACCTCCAAGTAATATTTCAAGCCCTGTGTCTGGATTGTTAATTAATGCATTATTTTCTGCGTTAACAAGTGAACATCCACTGAATATTCTAATGGCTTCCATATTTTCATTTAGTCTACTTTTGGTTTTAGGTAAGTTATATGCATATACAGACCATACCATACCACCACTGTATTTATCAGAATCCTCTGGTTCATATATATTGTCATCGTTAAATCTTATGTTTGTCCCAATAGCTTCCATCAGACTGTTCATCATGGTGCTATCGTAATTGTAATTTGATTTAGATGCTATCATTGCTGCACCGCCGTCTCTTATCCACTCTCCTATTACAGCCTCTTCTGCCATTGTAAAATCGGCACTAGCATTTTTCGGCGTATTTATAACAAGTACATCTACATCTTTAAGAGTTTCAACTGTAATAGGTTCAGTATTCAACTTAACTGTATATCCATATCTTCTGAGTAATTCCATTAAATTCAGCATAGCTCCTGTTACATCAACATTGTCATGAGCACAATCGATTAATACAGTTTTTCCATTCGAAGCAACTACTTTAATAGTAGTAGTCATTTCTGTAACCGTAGTTACTCCTTCTATTTCAGTTAATTTGGCTATTATTTTAACTGGACCAGATTTACTTGGAGTCCATGTTGTAGATAATACTGCACTTTCCCCTGCCTTTATAAGTTCTACATTATCTATGCCTATTAGATTTTCTTCACTTATACTTTCTTCATAGAACTTAACTTCAATATTCACTGCATCTCTTATACCCATATTTGAAACTGTCGCCTCTATAGTAGTTTCATAACCCGGCATAGTAGTATCTGGATTAACCTCTAATTTACTTAATTTAACGTCATTTTCTGATGCAGGAGTATATATAGCAGATGCAATTCCCCAACTTCCGTTTTCATGGATGACCTTAACAACATACCATTCCGCTCCACCACCTGCAATTACCGAAGGATGCCATTCAACTCTATTGCTTGAGCCAACTTTTTTTCTGTCAATAATATTTCCTCCATTTGTAATAAGTTGAACCTCTGTTATAGGAACTTCTCTATCTTCTGCTATTATTTCAAAATTAATTGGATCTCCTTTTTTAACATCTAATACACTTCCCATCCAGTGTCCATTAGCTTTTACTGTCAATTTGAGAGTTCTCGTTTCAGTTGAATACGTCCTTCTATTTCTCATTGCATCTAAAAATACATCTTTATTTAAACTCTCTGCTATTACAACTGTTAGATTGTCGGGATCTCCCCAATTCCAACTATGATTATCCTGTCCATTTATTGCACCTACATGCCAACCATTGTCTAATGCTTTGAAATAGTGTTTTTCTGACCTAGTATAGCTGTATGGAGGTGCACCATTTCCTACTTCAATAAGATTAATTATTCTGTCCAATTCTGGTACATAAGCTAAATCATTAAATGAATCATCTGGCCAATTTGGATGGTTGAAAGCTGCTACCGTATTTTCTTGTTTAGCCAACCATTCATAAAATTCAGCAAGTCCTGTCATCTGTTTTTTTGCCTCAACATAATAAACACTGTTAATTACATTCATATGTCCCCAGTCGCCTGATGTCATCTCAAATCCTCTTAAGGCTAGAAAATCGTAATACTTTCTATCGATTGCTTCTGCCTCTTTTCTCGTCTTATACCACTCTGATCCTTCAACTTCTTCATACTGATTTGTATCAGGATTGTATTCATAGTTATTATCAGTAACACCATTCAGCCAGTTAGAATGGTCTGTAACTATAAGAAAATTTAACCCATTTTGTTTCGCATGCTCATAAGCATCAGTAGGTGTCCCCTTACCATCCGAATATGATGTATGAGAATGCGGTACGCCATAATAGAAGTTATATTTTGTATCTTTATTATCTACTACAAAATACCATTCTACTTTTTTTGTTCTGCCAGTTACATCCGATACTTCTAATCTTACTTCATGTTCTCCATATTCTAATTCCTCTTTTGGAGCATAAGTTACAGTCATTCCATCTACTATTGGTGTAACTTGTGTACCATCTAAATACATTTTAATGCTATCAAAATCTATATCTGCTTCAGTTTTTTCTAATTTAGCAGATATTTCTGGTGTCTTTTCGAATGTCGATACCATATTTGCCGGTTTTAGATTATATATAAGCGGCAACTTGGCATCTGGATCTTCTGGTGGTGTTTGTTTTACCATATCGCTGCCATAACGTAATTTTATTTGAGGATTATAGTATGTCGCTGCAATACCTATTATGTCGTAATATTCCCCAACCTTGTAATTTTCATTATTAAAATTTTTTGCTTTACTATGATACAATTTCAATTCTGTCCCTGTACTGTCAGTTATATAAAAACTATATGAATCGCTTGTTACATCTGTAAGCCTCGCCATCTTTATCTTTACGAGTTGTCCCTGATAATCTGCAACTTGATTTAAAGTTATAACTTTTGGTTCAGGTAAATCATTTCCACTACTTATTAGAACAATATTTTTTTCTGACTCTACACTTATTTCTAGCTCGTCTTTATAACTGTCGATTAATCCTGTTACTAATACTATATCTCCTTCTTTAAAACTACTTAAATCGACGCCTGTCCCATGAGTGTCAACTTTTATACCTGCTGTATCATCTTGAATATATATAAGCGTATTTTTTTCAGCATAAGTTATAATCCCCTGTACTGTTACCTCTGCTTCCTTATCTTTGCCTCTTGCTTCTGCTATTGTAATAGCATTCTGTTTTTCCTTTATAGTATAAGAAAATTTTGAAATTTCACTATCCTCCATGCCGTCTTTAGAGGCTTTAGCCAGTATGGTCATTGGTTCGTTTATAGTAATCGGCATTGTGTATTCAACAAAATTGTATACTTCATCATATACGGCATAATATATAGTCGCTCCCTCTGTAGCTGTAGTCAATACAACTTCCGTACCCGCTTCTACTTCTCCTGAAGGTGGTTCAGCAATTACCGGAGCAACCTTATTTATTTCTTTTTCTATATCTTCTATTGTTCTTGGATATATCTTATATTTTTTATAATTATACGTAACAACTCCTGTTATACTCGAATAAGTCTTACCAACCTCTAGCCAACTAGTATTATTTAGTTTTACAATGGCAGTTCCTTCTTTATCTAATATTTTAAAATTTTTATGATCATCTACTTCTGTAACTGTTACATTTTGTATTTTAACTAATTCTCCTTCAAAATTTTCTCCATTTTCTGAATTTAAATCCGATGAAGTTATCAACTGCGGTTCTGGTACACCTACTTTTTCTTGCACTACTGTTATATCCTCTATAGTATCAGGATATATTTGTGCCATACCATAATATTGTCCAATTTTACCATAAACTCTAACTTTATCTCCGGGATTTAAATCTAAATTTTTTAATCTTACTATGATTCCTGCCGTATCGTCCTGAATATATATGTTATTTCCTAAATCTGCTGTAACAATACCTTCAATAGTTGCATAAGTGTTATTAGGAAGTATTCTTGCTTCTGCTATTGAAATAACTTCGCCTTCAGCTTTAGCTAAATTAGGAGTAGTAAAATTAATTAAATTTGCTAAAATTAACGTGAAAATAAGTAAAAAGCTTAAATACTTTGAAAACTTATTATGCAAAAAATCTCCCCCTCTTTGACTTTTATTTTTTCCATTAAATCAATATCAATCAAAATCATATAGATTATAGCATAATATGGCTTATTTTTCTATTATCTCTCATTGTTTTAACCGATTTTTAACATTTTATCTACTAAACTATATATTCCAATACATATTTTTTAAAATGCCTAAAATCTCTTATAATTTCTTCTAATAAAGTATATAGCTCCTTCTTATTCATATATTTTAAATAGTCATACTTCAAGGTAAATATATACTTTATATTTTTCACTAGACTTTCTGAAAGCCACGAAGGATAAACTTTTTTATACTCTAGTATCCTTATCATCTCTCTGTAATCATCTGTTCTTTTAAAGTTACAGTAATCGATAACCATTCTACACACATCAACAATACTTTTAAGCCCTAATATAATAAACCTTTCCGCCCCTCCGTATATCAAAGGCTCATGTATAAACGTTTCTTCATCATATGTATAGGCTACAGATAATATCTCTGTATATTTCTCTAATACATCTAATTCTTTCTTTATCATTTCAATCATTTCCCCACCTCCCCTCTATCATTATGTTACCGCCTTTTAATAACTTTTTACAAGTTTATTAGATAATTAATCGAGTAGGAGGTAGATGATTAATTCATCTACCGACCTCTCACACCACCGTACGTACCGTTCGGTATACGGCGGTTCATTAGGTTAAGTTCAATTTCTTATACTGCATAGAGAATGTTTTAAATCCTTGATTTAGCCAATACTGATTATTTAATGTCTTATTTAATATAGGACTATTAGATATACGCCAGTACCCCTTTCGGGTATTAGCGTATTGCCATGCCTTATACTCTGGGACTCCTAATCTTTTAAGATTCTTAAATTTGGTCTTAATTTTCTTCCATTGTTTCCAAAGGCATGCCCTTAATCTTCTCCTAGTCC
>NZ_FQXO01000089.1 GCF_900129995.1 Caloranaerobacter azorensis DSM 13643
TAATTCTAAAAACTATAAACCATTAATTTTCTAGATGCAAAATTTCTGTAATAAGAAATATTTCAATACCTTAATAAAATAATCATTAAATCTTAATATTAAGTTTTTTAGTTAATTTAACACCAAGTATACCCCCTAATGTTAATGAAGGCATAAATACCCATCCAGATAATGACATATTAGATAGTCCGGAATATAATGCCCCTACATTACATCCTAAAGCTATTCTAGCTCCATATCCCATTAATAATCCACCTATTGCATAAAAGAAAACATCTTTTAATCTAAAATCTTTTTTGAATGAAAAATGTCCTGCTAATAATGGGGCTATTAAAGCTCCTATTATTATTCCCATATTTCTCATTGAACCCGGATGATTAAAAAATCCGCCTTTTATAGCATCCATTCTGCCAGAAAACCATTCCCAGTTTGAAACGTCTACTATTCCTAATGCTTGATAAAACCAAGCAGCCCAATGTGCAAATACCGCTGTTACTCCCCAACTTGTACCTGTTGTAACTAATATTGTTATAAACATAATCATTATGAATACTGCACCAGTATAATAAGACCATCTTTTAACAAAAAACTTGTGATAAGTCTCTTTACTAAAGAATTTATATCTTTTTGGCTGAGGCAATTCTTTTTCCCATTCAGCATATTCTTCTAATTTTAATGTGTTTTCTCTTCTTCTCTTATCTTCATATTTCTTATCAATAACATAAATTAACAAATATCCTAATAAAGAAAGTACAATAGTTCCTACATATCCAAAAACATCTGGTAGATAAAGTCTTTTGTGTATTTTATCGTAGCCAAATTTGCAGGCTCTACATAATCTGAACCCGGAATTACTGCTACACCTGATTTAATTGCTCTATAATATACATCTACTCCCTTAACAAACGCTCCGTAGTGTATTGCCGCTGTCGCTAACAATTTATTAGGGGCTTAAACGCCCCTAATTTTTTTATTCAAAATTATAATCTGTTACAATCTTATTTCTGCCAGTTGTCTTATCATTAAAATATTCGTAAAAACATAATCCCATAAATCCTGCCGATATGTTATAAACATTTTTAAATCCTAAATTTTGAAGTGCTAATACCGCATTATAGCTTCTTTGCCCACTTCTACAATGTAAATAAACAGGTTCATCTTTAGGTATTTCATCTAATCTTTCTCTCAACTCACTAAGCGGTATGTTTTTAGCTCCTATTATATGACTTTGCTCATATTCATTTTTCTCTCTTACATCTATTATACAAGCTCCACTTTCTACTAAACCTCTTACATCTGATGAATGTACTTGCTTAAATAAACCATGCAATAAGTTAGAACCTACATATCCTGCGAGATTGACTACATCTTTAGCAGTTCCAAATGGTGGAGCATAGCATAACTCTAAATCTCTTAAATCATTTACAGTTGCACCAAATTTAATAGCAGTAGCAATTACATCTATTCTCTTATCTACATTACCTTTACCAATTGCTTGAGCTCCTAATACTCTTCCTGTTGGTATTTCATAGATTAGCTTGAAATGAACTGGTTCACATCCAGGCATCAATCCGACTTTGTCTCCAGGAATTATCTTAACTACATCGTATTTAATATTCAAATTAAGAGCCTTTATTAATCCTTCATTTAAACCTGTAGATGCAGCATTATAACTAAATACCTTTATTACAGATGAACCAATAAATCCTGTATTATTTATCTGCATTCCATTTATATGGTCTGCTACTCCTCTTGCTTGTTTTTGAGCCGGTCCAGCTAAAGGTAATTTAGTATATGAATTAGTTAATGCATGATATACCTCAATAGCATCTCCTACTGCATATATATCTTCATCATTAGTCCTGTAATTTTGATCTACTTTTATAGCTCCTGTTTCTCCTAATTCTAATCCTGCTTTCACAGCTAATTCAGTTTCTGGAGCTACCCCGATTGCCATAACAACTGCTTCAGCTTCAATTTTCTTTCCTGATTCTAAAATAACTGTATCTTTTTCAAAATAACTAACTCTGTCTCCTAATATTAAATTTACTCCATTATCATATAATTCTTTATGTAAAATCTGTACCATATCATAATCAAATGGCTTCATAATTTGAGGCATAGCTTCAATTAAAGTTACATCATATCCTGCCTCCTTTAAATTTTCGGCAGCCTCAACTCCAATAAATCCTCCACCGATTACTACTACATTCTTAGTTTTCATTGATTTTACAAACTTATTCAACCTATCAATATCTACAACATTTCTAATTGAAAATACATTTACTTTTTCAATTCCTGGAATAGGCGGAACTATTGGCCTTGCTCCAGGAGATAATATTAATTTGTCGTATGATTCTTTGTATTCTTCACCAGTTAATAAATTCTTAACAGTTATTTCTTTATTTTCTCTGTCAATAGATAATACTTCATTGTTTACTCTAGCTTCTATATTATACTGTTTTAAAAACTTTTCAGGACTCATAAGAACTAAACTATCAGCATCTTCTACCACACCACTTAAATGATATGGTAAACAACAATTTGAAAATGATACATGAGATCCTTTTTCAAACATTATTATTTGATCTTCCTCACTAAGCCTTCTCAATCTAGCCGCTGCAGATGCTCCACCAGCAACTCCACCAACTATTAAAATTTTTCTGCCCATTTTTATCCCTCCATTTTTTAATGGCATTGTTAAAAACTTTAATATAGTCCTTAATTCAACTGATTAATTTTATCTAAAATTCACACAAAAACATCGTTTTTCTATTTATAACTTATAAAGTCCTGAATATAGCTTTAGTAATTTTAAAACAAAAATAAATTTCATAGCTGCCAGATTTATAAACTTTTCTATATGTTTATCATACTTGAATAATACTTTATATCATTAATATTTTCAAGAATGATTATTGAAAATATACATTATAATAGGAAAATATTTTAACATCAAGTTTATCCCATTATAAAATATCAAATCTTTTCAAGCATTCGCTTTCATTTTCATAAATATTTAAAAATATAAATTACCCCTACTCATAGAAGTAGGGGCTCTTGCTATTATATTATTTAGAATTCTGCTGTTCTTGGAGTTCTTGGATATGGAATAACGTCTCTAATGTTAGTCATGCCTGTTAAATACATTATGGCTCTCTCAAATCCTAATCCATAACCAGCATGTTTAACTCCACCATATCTTCTTAACTCTAAATACCACCAGTAATCTTCCTGTTTAAGTCCCATTTCTTTCATTCTATTTACTAAAATATCATGTCTTTCTTCTCTTTGGCTTCCGCCTATTATTTCTCCTACTCCGGGTACTAATAAGTCCATGGCTGCAACTGTTTTTTCATCATCATTTAATCTCATATAGAAAGCCTTTATATCTTTTGGATAATCTGTTACAAAGACAGGCTTATTAAATACTTCCTCCGTAATATATCTCTCATGTTCTGTTTGTAAGTCATTACCCCATTCTACAGGGTATTGGAAATTTTTGTTTGATTTTTTTAGTATATCTATAGCTTCAGTATAAGTTATCCTTTCAAAATCTGAATTTACAATGTTATTTAATCTCTCTAATAATCCTTTATCTATGAACTTATTAAAGAATTCCATTTCTTCTGGTGCATTTTCTAAAACAAAGTTTATAATATATTTTAACATCTCTTCAGCCAATTCCATATCGTCCTTAAGGTCTGCAAAAGCTATTTCAGGCTCTATCATCCAGAATTCTGCAGCATGTCTTGCAGTATTAGAATTTTCTGCTCTAAAAGTAGGTCCAAATGTATATACATTTCTAAATGCTAAAGCATATGCTTCCACATTTAGCTGCCCACTTACTGTTAAATTCGTTTCTTTGCCAAAGAAATCTTTCTTAAAATCGACTTTACCATTTTCATCCAATGGTAAATTGTCGAAATCTAATGTTGTAACTCTAAACATCTCCCCTGCACCTTCACAATCACTACCTGTAATTATTGGGGTATGCACATAAACAAAACCTCTCTCTTGAAAGAACTTGTGTATCGCATAAGCTACTAATGAACGAACTCTAAATACTGCTGAAAAAGTATTGCTTCTTGGTCTTAAATGAGCAATAGTTCTTAAATATTCAAAAGTATGTCTTTTCTTTTGTAGTGGATAATCTTTATCTGATTCGGCTTCGATAGTTATACTTTTTGCCTTTATCTCAAATGGCTGTTTATTATTAGGAGTTGCTACAAGCAAACCTTCTACTTTAATTGCTGTACTAATAGGTAATTTTGAAATCTCTTTAAAATTATCTAAATTATCCTCAAACACAATTTGAATATTTTTGAAAAAGCTCCCGTCATTTAATTCAATAAATCCAAAAGATTTCGAACTTCTAATAGTTCTTACCCAACCTGAAACGACTACATTCTCATCTATATACTTTTCCGTGTTTCTATAAATTTCTTTTACTAATACACTCTTCATTTTCATACCTCCCCTATTATTAAATGTAAAATTGAAAATGTAAAATGTAAAATAAAAATAATTGGTTTACAATTATCAAGTAGGATTAAGAAATTTTATTTTTGTATTACGAAAACAGCTTTTCTAAAATTTTCAATTTTTAATTTTAAATTTTACATTTTACACTATATAAAAAACCTTTCATCCCAAAACAAGGGACGAAAGGTTACTTTCGCGGTGCCACCCTAATTGCTGCACATACAGCCAACTCTACCAGTACAGAAAACACTCTATACTGTCCAAATAATAACGGTTTGGTTCCGTCTAAGCCTACTCTCCTTAATGATTTCGGTTAGAGACTCCGAGATGTTCTTCAATATGGACTTCGTATCGGTCTCCCACCATCACCGACTCGCTTGAACTACGTTCCATATCTACTCTTCTCTTCATAGTCTTTTCTATATTTAATTTTTAACTTATTATAATATTTTTTATAAAATATGTCAAAGCAATTTATATAATTAATATGAGAAATTTATATAAATATTATTACTCTTCTATTCTAATACATTCTATTATATTGTCATTTTTAATACGTTTAAGTGGTATAATTATTGAAAGAAGTCCTATTGATATTGCTCCTGTTATCGCTATTATTATATGATTCCACGGCATAGTCCATGGAAAAATAGAAATTCCATTAATTTGATTATATAGTAAATACGACAAAGGTAATCCTATTATGACACCATATATCGAACCTAATAATCCATATAATACACCCTCGGCTACTACCATCTTTTTAATCTGACTCATGTCCATTCCAATTGCCTTTAATATAGAAAACTCCCGCTTCCTCAATATCATATTTGTGCTTACTGTATTTATAATATTCAAACTTCCTATCAACGCTATCACTACTATAAATCCATATAAAAATACCTTCATCTGCATCATAGCCCTTTTTTGTTCTTTTATATCGGCTTTAACATCTATTACTCTATTAGTTGAATCTTCCTGTTCTAATTGTCTCAATTTATTAGTTACTACATCTCTATTGGCATTTTCATAAAGCTGTATAAAAAATCCTCTAATATATATACCCGAAAACTCTCTTTTAAAATTCTCCTTATATTTCTCTTTATCTATCTTGCTTATTATCTTCTCAGCTACTTCCTTTGTTGTAATCATTTTCACTCCATTTTGTGCATATTCATTGCCAAATGGAACTCTCTCAAGGACTGCCATAACTTTAAGACTAATTCCATCTTTAGGATATGTTTTCTGCTGATTAGGATTGTTAATATCTATTAGTATGTTATCTCCTTCTTTAAAATTTGCAATATCTAAAGTAATAGATTTTTTAAGTTCTCTACTATACAGTCTATTATTTACAACTAATATAACACCATTTTCTGCATTAAGTTTATCTTCATCTATTAATCCGTACTTAATATAATCTTTTGATCTGTCTAATTTGCCGCTATCATATACATTTATTGATACCTTGATAATATTAAATTTTTCATTATCATGTTCAATTATATTAGGTTTTGAAACTTCTTTATATAAATCCGATACCTTATCTGTCGGGATTAATGCACTTCCATAAAAAGTATTATATTCCCTATATACCTTATTTACCCCATTAATACTTTTTAACCAGTTATAATCTTCCTCTGTAAACATATAATTCTCTTTTTGAGAAGATACTTTTAATATTTGATAATCCATGTTTAATATTTCATTACCATCATCAATAATTTTATTTATCATATCGGTAAACGTACTAAATACTATAAATAATATTACGCTTATCATTATGGAAAAAACAGTTATTCTAAATCTCTTTCTATTCCTTTTTATATTTTTATATGCCATAGCAAATTCTATATTTAAAAATCTGTAGATTATCCCTTTCTTCTTTTTTATCTTTTCTTTCTTAATACTTCCCCTGTTATTCAATGCATCAAGCGGTGATATCTTTGAAGCAGTATTGGCAGGCAGAAATGCTGATAAATATACAGATATAAACCCTAATAATATACTTCCAATGATAATATATGGTGATACCTCTACTTCATTAGCTTTTATTAAAATGCCTCCACCTCTACTGACAATAAATAGAACCAGCTTCAATCCAAATATACCAGATACTATACCTATTGGAACACCTATAACACTTAACAAAGTTGCCTCTTTAAAAACAATTTTCCTTATTTGCCTTGGTGTAGCTCCTATTGAACGAAGAAGTCCAAATTGTTTAATTCTTTCAAGCACAGATATATGAAATGCATTATAGATTACCGCTACTGTAGATATAATTACAAGGCCTATTAATATTCCGCATATTATAAATATTGCCTTATTCCCTTTAGAATCAGAACTTTGAAGAAGAAGCCTCAATAGCCTCTCATTTGTTGCAAATTTGCCTTTCCCCTTCATTTTTTCAAATTCTTCTATATTATTTTTTATTGAAATTTTACTCTTGAGTTTTAAATATATGTTCATTTTCTTATCTCTAGGAATTTTTTCTAGTAAAGTAAACCCTCTCGTTTCTCCAAAATATTGAGAATTTATTCTATTTTCTAATATCCCTACAACTGTATACTGTTTATTTTCTCCATTGACATCAAACACTACTTTATCATTTATACCAGGTTTATTATCCATTTTCTCAAGAGCCCATTTTTCTATTAATATTTCACTATTATTTTGAGGTAATCTCCCTTGCTTAATATGAATTGGTAGCATTTCAAATCCTTTTTTATTTAATTCTGTTATTGTAAGTTTGTACTTCCCATTAAAAGTTATTTTTATTACATCGACTTGAACTGAAATGTCTTCAACTTTAGGATTGTTTTTTAACCGATTTAACAAATCATACTCGACATTAGAATATGCAAAATGGAAATCTCCAACAGTCCGTTTTACCATTTTTATTTCACTTTTCTGCATACTATAAAACATAGTTGGTATAGAACTAATGAGAGCTACTGAAAGTATTATCCCTATTATAGTAAGAATAGTCCGCTTCTTTTGATTTTTTAAGTATTTAACTGTTATATCGCTATACTTTTTCATCTTATCACCTCATCCTTAACAACTTCTCCATCTTTTAATGTTATTATTCTATCGGCTTGAGATGCTATTTCTAAATCATGGGTTACTAATACAAGTGTTTGATGATATTTTTTAACTGACAGCCTAAGAAGTTCCATAACTTCCTTTGTACTCTTACTGTCAAGATTTCCTGTCGGTTCATCCGCAAGTATTATCGATGGTTTATATGCTAATGCTCTGCCTATTGATACCCTTTGCTGTTGTCCACCTGACAGTTCACTAGGAAGATGTGTTTTTCTATCCTCAATCCCTAATATATTCATAATATCTCTTATATGGTTTTTATCTACCTTTTGATGATCTAATAGTAATGGTAGTACGATATTTTCCTCCACATTTAGTACAGATATTAAATTATAAAATTGGAACACAAATCCTATCTTTCTTCTTCTAAATACGGCTAACTCTTTTTCTTTAAGGTTATATATGTCATATCCATCTATAATAACCTTACCACTAGAAGGCCTATCAAGTCCTCCTAAAAGATGAAGTAGCGTACTTTTTCCAGAACCACTAGCTCCTACGATTGATACAAACTCACCTTCATTAATAGATATATTTACATCTCTTAGAGCCTCTACTTTTGTATTACCCTTTCCATATACTTTAGATAAATTTTGTGTTTTTATAATTTCCATGTAATTCACCCCTTCGTAATCATAATATTTTAATATAAACTTCATTTTTTTCTATTCTAATTTATGAACCTTACTTTAAGGTGAAATTTAATCTTAAAATTTCTTAAGATTACTTTCAAATCGAGTAGGAGGTAGATGATTAATTCATCTACCGACCTCTCACACCACCGTACGTACCGTTCGGTATACGGCGGTTCATTAGGTTAAGTTCAA
>NZ_FQXO01000023.1 GCF_900129995.1 Caloranaerobacter azorensis DSM 13643
AAATTCAATCGAAGATTGTAAATCCGGTGACAATGGCGGAGGGGTCACACCTGTTCCCATTCCGAACACAGAAGTTAAGCCCTCCAGCGCCGATGGTACTTGGCGGGAGACCGCCTGGGAGAGTAGGTCGTTGCCGGATTCTTTTATTTTTTGTATAAGTGGCATTAGGCCGCTTTTTTGTTTTTTTGTGCTTTTTACTTTTACTATAATAATAGCCTATCAAAATACATATTATTATAACAATAGGAAACTATAAACATATTAAATATATGATGTATAAGAAGGATATTATTAGTATAAGTTTAAATATATTTATAATAATAAAAAATGAGGTGATATCTATGCAGGATATTATTAGTATAAGTCAAAATAAGTGTAAACAATGTTATTCTTGCGTTCGGAATTGTCCTGCTAAAGCCGTGCAGATCGAAAGTGGACAGGCTAAAATAATCCATTCAAGGTGCATTAATTGTGGTAAATGTATTAAAAGTTGTCCTCAAGAAGCTAAAATAGTACTTGACAGTAAAGGGAAAACGCTTAACATCTTAAAAGAGAATGATACGGTTATAGCCTGCATAGCACCCTCATTTGTAGTAAGTTTTCATAAATATAATTATAAAAAGATAATTGGAGCTTTAAAAGAAGTTGGTTTTTCAGAAGTGTGGGAAGTTGCAGTAGGAGCAGAGTATGTTATTGAGGCTATTAGCCAGTATATTAAAAATAAAGAAAATAATCTTTTTTTAAGTTCTCCCTGTCCTGCATTTATATCTTTGATAGAAAAACACTATCCAGAGATGATAAAATATCTTTTACCTTTTGTATCGCCGATGATTGCAACAGGAAAGATTATCAGGGAAATGCATAAAGGCAAAGATGTTAAAATAGTCTTCATTGGCCCTTGCGTAGCAAAGAAATGTGAGGCTTTAGAACCACAATTTAATGGAATTATTGACAGTGTACTTACATTTGATGAGTTAAAAGATATTTTTAAAATTAAAGGTGTCAATATTGAAAAAGCTAAAGAAATGGATTTTGATAGCATATACTGCGATGAAGGAAAACTATTTCCTTTATCTGGAGGATTGTTAAGAAATCTCAAATCTTTATACAATTTAAATGAAAGTGAATATGTAGTTATAGATAATGATAAAGACTGCATCGAATTAATAAATGCTATTAAAGATGGTAAATTTAAGGGCAAATTTGTTGATGTTTTAATGTGTAGAGGATGTATAGATGGTCCTAAAATCGATAGTAGTTTAAACTATTATGAAAGAATTAATAAAATTTATGAATATAAAAATAGTACTAAAAAAATAAATAAACATAAAGTTAAATTACGATTGGATTTTACAAGACATTATAGCAATAAAAGGAGCATATTACCTTATCCTACAGAAAGTGAAATACAGAGGGTATTAAATATGACTAATAAATTTACTAAAGAAGATGAACTAAATTGTGGTGCATGTGGATATAATACGTGCAGAGAGAAGGCAATAGCTGTATTGCAGGGGATTGCAGAAGTAGATATGTGTCTGCCATATCTTATTTCTAAAAAGAGTAAACTGGTTGAACAGTTATCAGAAACATTAAAGGAGACAAAAAATTTAAAAGACGAATTAGAAGCAGTTATTGAATCATCATATGACGGGCTTGTAGTTACGGATGGAAATGGTAGAATATTAAAAACAAATTCGGCATGGAGAAAAATGGTAGGATATAAAACTAAGAAAGAAGAATCGGTTAAAGACATGGAAAATAAAAATATTATTTTCCCTTCGGCAACTTTATTGGTGTTGAAGGAAAAGCGAAGGATATCTTTTATTCAATATGCTCATAATGATAAAGAGTATTTAGCAACAGCGACACCTATATTTGACAATGATTCTTCAGTAAAAATGGTAGTAACTAATATAAGGGATATAGACGAATTAAATAGATTGAGAGAACAAATAGAAGAAACTAGAAAACTGCAAAAATACCATAAAGAAACTAAAAGAATAAAATATAAAGACTATTATAATGAGAATATTGTAGTTAATAGTATCGAATTTGGAGAAGTATTAGGTTTAGCAAGTAGTGTAGCAAAAGTTGATTCTACAGTTTTGATTTTAGGCGAATCGGGCGTAGGGAAAGAGATTGTTGCGAACTTTATACACAATTTAAGCATAAGAAAAGATAAGCCTTTTATTAAAATTAATTGTGGTGCTATACCAGAAAATTTGATTGAGTCCGAGCTATTTGGATATGAGACAGGCGCTTTTACAGGAGCAAAAAAGAAAGGGAAACCCGGTCTTATAGAACTTGCAGATGAAGGGACATTATTTCTTGATGAAATAGGAGAACTTCCTTTAAACTTGCAGGTTAAATTGTTGAGAGTTATACAAGAGAGAAAGATTATGAGAATAGGAGGAATAAAGGAAAAGTATGTAGATGTGAGAATAATAGCGGCTACAAATAGGGATTTGTATAAAATGGTTCAAAGAGGAGAATTCAGAGCCGATTTATATTATAGATTGAATGTAGTTCCTATTGAAATACCACCGTTACGAAAGAGAAAAACCGATATTCTGCCACTATGTTATCATTTTTTAGACATATTTAATTCAAAATATAGATGTAATAAAAGATTATCTAAATCTGTTGAAAAGATTCTTGAAGATTATAATTGGCCCGGCAATGTACGAGAACTGGAAAACTTGATTGAAAGAGTAGTTGTTACTACGCCAGGGGATATAATAGATGTAAAAGATTTACCTATGTTTCTATTGGAAAATACAAATGATGGCTCTAAAAAAATAGATATAGAGGGGATAATGCCTTTAAGAGAAGCCGTTGAATTAGTTGAAAAGAAATTGATAAAAAGAGCATATAAGCAGTGTAAATCCACATATGAAATGGCAAAAGTATTAGGCGTTAATCAGTCGACGGTTGTAAGGAAGATACAGAAATATATAAAAAGCAATGCTTTAAAGCATGATTAAATGCATAAATGCATTATTTGGAAATTTGCTGATATTAGTCAATAGTTAGTAAGTTGATAGATTGTTATTTATCAACTGCTGACTATTGATTTTTTTTTGGCATAAATTATGCAATTTATATTTAGCAAACGAAGGGGGGTTGCAGGTATGATATTAAACGATTTTTATCAGCAGTTAAGAGAATCGGCTGAAGAAGCTATAAAAAGTAAAAAGGAAAGTGGAAAGATAAGAGCCGTACTAGGATATTCAATATGCAGCGTAAGTGTAGGAGCTAATGAAGTATTAAGGGCAATGCAGGAAGTTTTAGTCGAAGCAGACATTCACAATGTAATATTAGAAACGACTGGCTGTATTGGACTTTGCTATAAAGAACCATTACTAGACATTTATATGCCAAATGGTATGAAATACACTTACGAATTAGTAACACCTTCAAAGGCTAGAGCTATAATTGTATCTCATTCTCTTTATGGAGAGCCGATGGAAGAATGGTTATTAAAAATGTGAGGGGGGAATGTATATGAATTTGCAGCAAATTGTATCAGATGCAATTGATAAAAAAGGAAATACGAAAGATAAATTAATCGAGATATTACTTGAAATTCAATCGAGAACAGAAGGTAATTATGTACCAACAGAAAGTTTGAAAATGATTTCAGAATCGTTAGACATACCGTTAAGCAAGGTTTATGGAGTAGCAACATTTTATTCAATGTTATCTGTTAAAAAAAGAGGTAAGTATGCTATTCAAATTTGTAATAGTGCACCATGTTATATTTCGGGTTCTTCCGATATTGTAAAGATTTTTGAGGAAGTTTTAGGAATAAAGATGGGGGAAGTAACACAGGATGGAATGTTTTCACTAGAATATACAAGCTGTATAGGGGCATGTAATTTAGCTCCGGCAGTAAAGATAAATGATAAAGTATATGGGAATTTAGATAGAAATAAAATAATCGAAATAATAGCTTCATTGAGAAAGGGGGGCGAATAATGGTAAATTTAATTTCTAGATTATGTGGCAAGTTAGATCCTTTATCAATATATGATTATAGAGAAAAAGGCGGTTTTAAAAGTTTAGAAAAAGTTTTATTTAAAATGAAACCAATAGATGTCATTGATGAAATAAAGAAATCAAATCTAAAGGGAAGAGGAGGAGCTGCATTTCCAACAGGTTTAAAATGGCAGTTTGTATCTATGGAAGAAAGTGATGAGAAATATGTGATATGTAATGCAGATGAGGGAGAGCCGGGAACTTTTAAAGATAAGATTTTGTTAGATGGATGTCCATTTCAGATTATAGAGGGTATGTTAATAGCTGGTTATGCTGTAGGTGCTAAAAAAGGGTTTATATATATAAGGGGGGAATATCCAAAATCAAAAGAGCTATTGATTGAAGCAGTCGATATATTGAAAAAAGAAGGTTATTTAGGAGACAATATTTTGAGTAGCGATTTTAGTTTTGATATCGAGATTAGATCGGGAGCCGGAGCATATGTATGCGGGGAAGAAACTGCATTAATAGAATCTATTGAAGGCGAACCTGGAAGATCTAGATTTAAGCCTCCATATCCTCCTAATAAAGGTTTATGGGGAAAACCAACCCTTGTAAATAATGTTGAAACACTTGCCAATATTCCAGTTATTTTAGAAATAGGGGCCGAAAATTATAAAAAATATGGAACAGAATCGAGTAGTGGAACTAAACTTATTTCCGTATCTGGAAGTGTAGTTAATAAAGGAGTTTATGAGGTTGAATTCGGTATAACTTTAAGAGAGATTATATATGATATTTGCGGCGGGCTTATAGAGGATAGGAAATTGAAGTTTTTACAAATAGGAGGTTCTTCAGGTGTTTGTATACCTGCCGATATGTTAGATTTAAGACTCGACTTTGATGAATTTAGAAAACATGATATAGGATTAGGCTCTGGAGCAATTTTAGTTGTAGATGAAAACACATGTGTAGTTGATTTTATAAAAGTAACTTCCGAATTTTTCGAGCATGAATCATGTGGTAAATGTACGCCATGTAGAGAGGGCAATTATCATATAGTTAGAATACTAAAGCGAATAGCAGAAGGTAAAGGCAGCAAGAGAGATTTAGATTTATTAAAAAATATTTCAGACGTTATGCAGCAGTGTTCATTATGTGGATTAGGGCAGGCAGCTCCAACAGCTTTGATAACTACAATGAAATATTTTAAAGAAGAATATGAGGAACATTTGAAGGGGTATTGCCGAGCAGGGAAATGCACCTTTAAAGGAGGTGTTTTAGATGAGTAAAGTAAAGGTTTTTATAGATAATAGAGAAGTAATAGTAGATGAAGGGACAACAATACTTGAAGCTGCAAAGAAGGTAAACATTAACATTCCCACTCTTTGCTATCACCCGGATCAGAAAATAAAGGGGATTTGTAGAATTTGTATAGTTGAGGTTGAAGGACAAAAGAATTTTTCGGCTTCATGTTGTACACCAGTTAGAGATGGTATGAGAATAAGAACAAATACAAAAAAAGTTAGAGAAGCAAGAAAAAATATAATGCAATTTATTCTAGTAAGACATGATGGTGATTGTTTGACATGTGTTAGGAATGGAAATTGTGAACTTCAGAAGTTAAGTGAAGAATTAAACATAAAGGAAATAAAATATGATAGGATAGTAGAAAATCTACCAATTGATGAATCTAATCCTTCAATAGTAAGGAATCCTAATAAATGTATTAAATGCGGAAGATGTATAGAAGTATGCCATGATGTGCAGGGAGTTGGTGCAATAGATGCTATCAATAGAAGTGATGATTTAAAGATTTTACCTGGATTATATGAAAAAATAAGTGATGTTGCATGTGTATATTGTGGACAGTGTATTAATGTTTGTCCAGTAGGTGCTATATATGAGAAAGAAGATATCGAAAGAGTATGGGATGTATTAGAGGATAAAAGCAAACATGTAGTTGTGCAAATAGCGCCAGCAGTTAGAGTATCATTAGGAGAAATGTTTGGATTTAAACCGGGTAGTATAGTTACAGGAAAAATAGTAGCCTTTTTAAAAGCTATAGGATTTGATAAAGTTTTTGATACAAATTTTACGGCAGACTTGACAATAATAGAGGAAGGAAGCGAGCTGCTTCATAGGATAAAAAATGGAGGAAAACTTCCTATGTTGACATCTTGTAGTCCCGGTTGGATAAGATATATAGAGTTTTTCTATCCAGAATTATTAGGTCATGTTTCTACTTGTAAATCACCACAGCAAATGTTTGGAGCATTAACTAAAACATATTATGCTCAAAAATTTGGTATAGATCCTAAAGATATAGTAGTAGTATCTATTATGCCATGTACTGCTAAAAAAGCAGAAGCAGTTAGAGAGGAAATGAATAGTTCAGGATATCAAGATGTAGATATTGTTTTAACAACTAGAGAATTAGGTAAGATGATTAAAGAGTCGAGAATACAATTGGAAGATTTAGAAGAAGTAGAATTTGATAGGCCATTTGGAATTGCAACAGGAGCAGGTGCCATATTTGGAGCTACTGGTGGGGTAATGGAGGCTGCACTTAGAACAGTATATGAAAAGGTAACGGGTAAAGAGTTAGAGAAGATTGAATTTACTGCATTAAGGGGAATAGATGAATATAAAGAAGCGGCGGTAGAAATGGATAATATGAAAGTAAAAGTTGCGGTAGTTAATGGACTTAAAAATGCTAAAATAATTCTCGATATGATTAAGGAAGGCAGAGCGGATTATCACTTTATTGAAGTAATGTGTTGCCCCGGTGGCTGTATAGGTGGTGGCGGCCAGCCTATACCAAGTACAAATGAGATTAAGAAGAAGAGAATAGAAGCAATATATAACGTAGATATTTCATATGCTATAAGAAAGTCTCATTTAAATCCTGTAGTAAATAAACTTTATGAGGAGTTTTTGAAAGAGCCTCTAGGGCATAAATCTCACCAATTACTTCATACTCATTATATTAATAGGAAAAATTAAATATATATCATTATCCAAGCCCCCATACACATAAAATTAATAATGGAGTGTTAGGGGGCTTATTTATGAGGAATCGAAAATGGGTAAATTTATCTTTTATATATATCGGAACGGTTATAGGTGCAGGTTTTGCTTCGGGACAGGAGATAATGAAATTTTTTGGAGTATTTGGTGTTAAAGGCTTTTTAGGGATTATAGTTTCAGGAATACTGTTTAGTATTATAGGGAGTATTATTTTAGTTTCTGTATATAAAAATGATTTAAAAGGGTATCAAGATTTTTTAGTTTCAATGTTCGGAAATAAATTAAGTTCTGTATTTGAAATTATAATATTATTTTTCTTATTCGGCGGATATTGTGTTATGTTAGCCGGTAGTGGTGCTATTTTTTTTGAACGGTTCCATTTATCATACAGTATTGGTATATTTATTATGGGAATAGCCACAATGGTAACTTTTTTATTCAGTATTAAAGGCATTTCAATAGCAAATCAAATAATAGTTCCGCTATTATTAGCAGGTATTATTACGATGAGTATGCTTGTGATTTTAAAAGAGGGATTAGTATTTAGTAATTATAGAGGGGCTGAAATCTCGATAACTGGTAATTGGCTAACTTCAGCAGTAATTTATGTAAGCTATAATTGTATATCTGTTTTAGTTGTAATGAGCACTTTATCGTCTATAATACCTAATAAAACAGAAGCTATTAAAGGAGGACTATTTGGAGGATTATGTCTATTAGTATTAGCAATTTTTATACTTATTCCGTTATTAATACTCTATACGGATGTTTTTCATCTTGAACTTCCTATGTTAAAGGTGGCCGAATATTTAGGTGAAAACGGTGAAAAAATTTACAGTTTGATATTATGGGGTGCAATGTTTACTACGGCGATTGCAAATGGATTTGGATGTATAAGAAGGGTATCAAAAATTATTAAGATTGACGAAAGGCTATTTTCAATATTATTTGTGTTTGTAACAATACCTATGGCTAAAATTGGTTTTTCAAGGTTAATATCTATATTATATCCATTGTATGGTATAATAGGGATTCCTATTTTAGTTTCGATTATATTAAGTTTCATATTTAAAAAGATTTGAAAATTTAAACAGAAGGATTTTACAAAGGAAAACAGAATAGTAAATTATAAGGTAAATAGCTTCATTAAAGGGGTTGGAGGTTTTGAGGGATAGTAGAACAAAGAGGCATAGTAAAAGATTACAATTTTTTGTATTGTTATTTTTTTTACTCATACTGATTGCTTCAAGTAAGATGTTTAATATAGATAGATTGCTTTTAAATAATAGTACAAAGACTCTAGAACTAATGTCTAGCATGAACATAGATATGAATAAATATTCAGGAATTAAAATTTATGACGATGAAATTTTAATTGTAAGTCCAAATAAAATCATTTCTTTAGATTATAATGGGACTGTAAAGTGGAAAAAGGATATAAAGGCTATAAATCCGATTGTACGATTTGGCATGCATAATATATACATATTAGATTCTATAAATGGACAAGTTATTGCTTTAGATTTAAATGGCGAGGAAATTTGGCGTTATGATTTTAAAAAATCGATAGAAGATATCATTGAAAAAGGAGATTGTCTGATTGTATTTACAAAGGCTGGGGAGAAAAAGGATCAGATAAACATATTCGATTTGAAAGGTGATTTAGTTGGCAATATTATTTTAGAACAGGGGATAGCTTTAGATTGTGATATTTCAAATGATAAAAAGAAAGTGCTTATTAATGTTTTAGATTTGAGTGATGAAAAGATAAAAAGTAAAGTAGCATTATATTCTATAAATGGCTATGAGATATGGGAGCAAGATGTTGAAAATGATATAATATCGAAAATTAATTTTATTGATGATAAAATATTATCAGTTACAAAAAGCGATATTAAATTGTTAAATAGTAAACAGAAATTGCTTTGGGATAGGGGTATCGATGGAGAAATAATAGATTTGAATATTGATATTGAGAATAAGCAGATTATTTTACTATATGCTGGAAACAAAAAGTATTTAGAGGTTATTAGTATAAATGGAAGAACTAAAATGAAAAAGGAAGTTGATAAAAATATAAAAAAGATATATATAAGGGATAGCAATATTTATCTAGTTGGTGATAAAAAGATATATGGAATAAGTAAAGATGTATTTTTAGATTATAATATCAGCGAAAAGATAAAGTCTGTGGGTGTTTTAAAAGATAAATTAATTGTTATTACGAATGAAGGAATAAAGATTATGAAGTTAGTTAATTTGAAGAGTAATTAGGAGTTGATACTTGTGAATTGGGTAGATTATGTTGTAATTGTTATACTATTAGTAAATGGAATAGGAGGATTAAGCAAAGGGCTGATAATAACGGTATTTAATCTATTTGGGTTTATTTTGTCTTTGTATATAGCTAAATTGTATTATCCTGTAGTTGCAAATTTTATAAAAAATAATCCGAATATCATTGGTACTATAAAAGAATATGTTACAACGAGAGTAGAAATTATAATGAATAAGATAGGGAATTCCGGTAGTATAGGTGATTTCTTTGAAATACTTAAATTACCGAGTAAATTAGGTGAAAATATGATAAATGATCCGAATGTGAACTCTTATATGAACAATACAATGAATACAGCTTCTGATATGATATCTACTAAACTAACAGGCCTTTTTATAGATATAATAAGTATAATAATAGTTTTTCTAGCTGCTAAATTTATATTGTATATAATAGTTAGTATTCTCGACAATATAGCACATTTGCCGGTTTTAAGGCAAATAAACAAATTGGCGGGATTAGTTTTTGGATTAATAAAAGGAGTTTTTATACTGTATATTTTATTTGCTATTATTACTCCTGTTATTACAATGTTTCCAGATGGAGCTATAACAAAAGGAGTCTATGATTCGACTATTGGGTATTATTTATACAGCAATAATTTAATAATAGATTATCTAAAAGGATATGGGTTATTTAAATAAGCATGGCTTCTGCCATGCTTATTCTACGAAAATCTCAACCTTTTCTCCATTTCGCTCGTTTGTTACATCTACTATTTTTCCTTGTGCTCCGTTTTTGATCATCTGTATAATTTCTTCTAAATTAAGATCTTCTAAATTTGAGTTTTTAAGTTCAGGTGAGAATTTTGTTGCAAATTTTAATCCTACATCGACTAAAGCGATAGGAATGTTTACATTTACTTTAGTTTCATCATCTGGATCATATACTCTTATCTTTAGCCATTTTGCATTGGATGTATTGTTAAATTCTTTATCTTTTTCTTCTAATGCATTTAATAGTTCTAAACCTTCTTCATGCGTTATTTTTCCCTCTTCAATCATTTTAAGGATTTGTAATTTCTCTTCTTTAAAATTTGACATGATATTTCCCCCTTAAAATTAATTTTTTAATTTATTCTTTTAGAAGTTTTACAGCTTCTTCGGCAGTTATCTCTCCTGTACTAAGTTTGGTTAAAATTTCTTTTTTATCGATTTTGGGAGTATATTTTGGGCTATATCCTAGAGCCTCTATAACATTTTCAAGTTTATTTCTTACTGTCGGATATGATATTCCTAATTCTTTTTCGATTTCTTTAATGTTTCCTCTGTTTTTAATAAAAACTTCAACGAAATACTTTTGTTCATCATTTAATTTACAAAACTTACACAGCGAAAATTTACCTTCTATAGTTGTATTACAGTAGTTACAGTGGAGCCTTGTTACGTCAAGTTCATTGTTGCAAACAGGGCATCTTCCAATTACTTCTTTTTTCATCAACTATCCTCCTCAAAGATTTTTTTATTTTTTTCATTCGTTTTTTAAACATATAGAATGTCGGCAACTATTTTTACAGTATAATTTTTTTCTCATAAAGTTTTGGAAATATTTTTTTATCAAGTTTGTAATTTAAATAAGCTATTATAGTGCTAACTATACCTATTCCTGCTAATATTGTAAAAGCAGTTGTATATGAAAATGTATCTATTACCCAACCCATGGTAATACGTCCTGCAATTCCGCCAATAAAATATACAATATTACTATAACTATTAATTCTTCCACGATGTGAAGCTGGAACTCTTCGACTTATATATGGTGATGCTCCTAACGTGTTAATTATTTCTCCTATAGTAAATACAAACATCATCACAAAGAACACCCAATATATTACTGTATTTCTAATTATTAAAAAACTTAATGAATAAAGAAGTAATCCAATAATGATTTTTGGCAGTTCATCTAATTTTTCTAATATATGAGTCATTACTGGTGTAAATAAAATAACTATTAACCCGTTAAAGCTTGACAATAAGCCGAAATATTGAGCTCCTTTATCTGAAAATATAGTTTCCATATAAAGAGGTAATGTAAATGAAAATTGATTATAGATAAATGCTGCAAGCATAAAAACAAGTAACTGAATTAATATTGATTTACGTTCTTTTAAAATATCAAAAGATGAAACATCATTACTGGCATGGTCTTCATATTCATTTTTTTCATTATCTGTTAAATCATCGACATTTAAAACATTTACAAATAAAATAATTAATATGGTTGAAGATAGTGTTGTTAATCCGTCGATTATGAATGCTAAACTTAAATATTTTTCAAATAGTAATCCCCCTATAGCCCCTCCTATAATGAAACCTAAATTATGTCCAAGATATGATAATGAGTACGCTTTATCTCTTTCTTGTGGTTTTGTAGCATCGGCAATTAATGCCTCAAAAGCAGGACCTTCCATAGTTGCAAATAAACCTGCAATTACAAATAGTGCTGTCATTAGATTACTTGGTTTTACGAATGCACAGGATATAAAAAATATAACACTTATAGAATCAAATATTATAATTATTTTCTTACGGTCATACTTATCAGCTAATTTACCACCTAATACAGTTGCAGGTAAGTATATTATTCCTATAACTAACGATATTATAGCTATTGTAGATGCTGAATAACCTATTTTACGTTTTAATATAAGTGTAAGTAGCGGCCATATAAATGCGCCCATGTTTGTAATCATTTTTGCGAAAAAGATTACATATGCAGATTTTGACAACCCGCTATATTGGGAAAATATATTTGATAATTTCTTGTACATATGAATGCTCCTTTTTCGTTTTAAAGCTTTATAAAGTAATTATTTTAATTTTACTTCCGTCTGTTCCATCTTCAATATTCACTAAATCAAAAGGTTCATGCATTTTTAAAACTTTAAATATTTCATTTAGGTCTATATCTTTTAAAGTTTCTATGTATTTTAATGTATTATTATCCAAATGTTTTGAATATTTAGAAGTAATTATAGTAAGTTTTAATCCTGCTTTAGATAATAATTGAACTATCCAAAATGGCATTGCTGGTATATTGATTTTATGTTTTTCTTCGTCTATGATAGTGATTTTTATTTTTGAAGCTCTTTTTTTAGGTTTGTTGATATCAGGATGTAAACTTTTTAGCAAATAAATGGCTTCTTTTACATCAATTTCTTTTTTCTCTAACATTGTTAATATTTTTTGAATACTATTCTTCAAGGAAAAACCTCCTTATGTAACATATTTAAAAATAAGTTAAAATATTTTAACTTTTAAAAGTATAAAATGAATTATTTTAAATTCTAATTATATGTTATTATTATTTTTAATAAAAGTCAATATTAAAATTAAAAAAATTAAACCTTAAATTAAAAAAATTAATATATTTATTTAATGATAAATTCTAAAAGCATAGATAAATTTTATAATAACATCTATTAATATAGATAATATCTATAGAACTTTTATTATGTTGAATGTTATAGTCAAATAAAACTATAATATAATTAAAGTTTTAGGCATATGCAAGCAATAAAAACGGGAGGGGATTAAAATGAGAAAAGAAGTTGATGCAAGAGGTAAGGCTTGTCCTAAACCAGTAATAATGACTAAAAAGGCATTAGATGAGATAGAATCGGGAGTAGTTATTACTATTGTAGATAATGAAGTTGCTAAAGAAAATGTATCTAAGCTTGCTAAAAGTATGAATTATAATTTCAATGTAGAAAAGACAAGAGATAATGATTTTATAATTTATATTACTAAAGGAGAAACTCAAGAAGTTGAAAGTAATACTTGCCAGCCAAATATATTCAAGGATATGACTATAGTTTTTAGTTCTGATAAAATGGGCAGGGGTTCTGATGAGCTAGGTAAAATATTAATGAAGGGATATATATATACATTGACTGAATCAATTCCATATCCGTCTACTTTACTTTTCTTAAATAGTGGAGTAAAATTGACTATTGAGGGTTCGGAGGTAATAGAGGATTTGAAAAAATTAGAAGAACAGGGAGTAGAGATATTATCTTGTGGAACTTGCTTAGATTTTTATAATTTAAATGATAAATTAAAAGTAGGAGAAGTTACGAATATGTATACTATAGTAGAGAAAATGAAGAATGCAACAAATACTATAGTATTATAGAAGGATGATTTGATATGATTAAAGAGGTATTTTGTGTTGCAGTATTCAATTCAACTAATCATGCAATACAGGGCGAAAAAATTTTAAAAAATAGAAATATAGAAATTAAAGTTATACCAACTCCTAGAGAGATAACTGCAAGTTGTGGTTTATCTATTAAATTTGATAAAAAGTTCTTAGAAGAAGTATTATCATGCATTCAAAGCAGAGCGCTTAATATAAAAGGGATATATGAAATTATGAAGCAAGACGGTAGGAGGACAGTAAATAAGGTATATTAAAATTTTAAGTTTGTTTGTAGAAATTTATTTGTTGAAACTGCAATATTTATAAAATGTTTTGTCAATAGTATAAAATATAATATAATATATTTAGAGCTACTTCATAAAAGAGGTAGCTTTATTTAGTTTAAAAAAGGAGAGATATTTATGCCTATGAAACTTAATGTAGGAGATATTGTGCAGTTAAAAAAAGTACACCCTTGTGGAGGAGACAAATGGGAAATTATGAGAACTGGAATAGATTTTAGGATTAAATGTCTTGAATGTAATAGACAAGTTTGGTTACCTAGAAAGAAATTGGAAAAGAGAATTAAGAAAATTATCAGCCAGTCGGAACAAAATGAACAATAGAAATTATGTATTAAAAAAATTTAATAGATTTCGTTGTCCGAAAAATCATTATTTGCAAAAATTTGAAGTAATTGAAATAGACAATATTATATAAATATAGTAAACTAATTATAGAGAAGAAAAGGAAAACGTTTTACTTTATAAATTATGAATATTTGGAGGTGCTTACCATGGCATTAAATTATGCAGAGCGCATGGGAAATATCAGAGCTTCTGAAATACGTGAATTATTAAAACTTATAGAAAAACCAGAGGTTATTTCATTTGCAGGAGGATTACCTGCACCAGAATTATTCCCTGTTGAAGAAATGAAAGAAATAACAAGAGAAGTTTTGGAAGAAGAGGGAGAAAAGGTATTACAGTACGGTACAACTGAAGGATATACTCCTCTTAGAAAGAAAATAGCAGAGAGAATGGCTAAAGTCGGCGTTAATGTAACTTATGAAAATATCCTTATCACTAGCGGTTCACAGCAAGGGCTTGATTTTACAGGAAAGATATTTTTAGATCCAGGGGATGTAGTAATTTGTGAAAGCCCAAGTTATCTTGGAGCAATAAATGCTTTTAAAGCTTATCAGTGTAGTTTTGCAGAAGTGCCTACTGATGATGATGGAATGATAATAGAAGAATTAGAAAAGATTTTAGAAAAGACGGAAAGAGCGAAATTTATATATGTAATTCCTGATTTCCAAAATCCATCAGGAAGAACTTGGTCTGTAGAGAGAAGAAAGAGATTAGTCGAAGTTGCAAATAAATACAATTTACCTATTATAGAAGATAACCCTTACGGAGAATTAAGATTTGAAGGAGAAAGACCTCCGGCAATTAAACATTTTGATACAGAAGGAAGAGTTATATTTTTAGGTACATTTTCTAAAACTTTTTGCCCTGGATTAAGATTAGGATGGACTTGTGCCGATACCGAAGTTCTTCAGAAATATATTTTAGTTAAACAAGGTGCGGACTTACAAACTAGTACTATAGCTCAAAGAGAATTAAATAAGTTCTTAGAAAAGTATGATTTAGACGAATACATTGAAAAAATTAAAAAAGTATATAAGAGAAGAAGAGATTTAATGCTAAATACTATGAAAGAAGAATTTCCTGAAGGAATTAAGTATACTTATCCAGAGGGTGGATTGTTTACTTGGGTTGAATTACCAGAACATATAAATGCTAGGGAGCTTTTAGAAAAAGCTATTGAAAAGAATGTTGCATTTGTGCCAGGAGGTTCATTCTTCCCTAATGGTGGGCATGAAAACACAATGAGACTTAACTATTCAAATATGGATGAAGAGAGGATAGTAATAGGAATTAAAAGATTGGCAGAAGTAATAAAGGAAATGCTTTAATATAAAGGTCCCTTTAGAAGGGACCTTAAAATTATCTATTCTTTTCTTTTACTGAAAATATTATAATTATTGAAATTATAATCAGAGCTATTCCCTGCAAATAGAAAGGAAAGTTTTTATTTATATTTTGATAAATGTATCCTCCTAGTAGAGGGCCTATTATGCCTCCTATACCAACTGATAAATGGTATATTCCATATGCTTTTCCATTAAAAATTCCACCAGTTATTTCACTTACTAATGCCTTAATAGCTGGAGACATTAATAATTGACTCATAGTTATAAAAATGTCTAATATCATAAATGTATAATATCCTTTAGTAATTGGTATCATTGCTATGAATAACGATTGTAATAGAAGACCTACAATCATTAATTTTTTTCTTCCAAAGTTGTCAGCTAATTTTCCTAGTTTTGCAGGAAGTGTTATAGATAGTATTGCACCGGGTATAAATATAAAACTAATGAGCATTAAATTGCTTGTAATATTTTCTTTTAAATACAACATAAAAACTGGTGTAATTATGCTTTCTATTCCGGCTAATATACCCATTATTAAGATGTATTTATAAAATTCTTTTTTGATATTTTCTTCTTTATTGACTGTTATACTTTGAACTCTTAAAGTTTCTTTTATGTCTCTTATCCCTAAAAATAGAGCATAAGTAGCTGCTAAAAGATATATTCCGAATATATAAGCAAATGGATTATCAAAAGCTCCATTAAAAAAAATAATAAATCCAATTGTGCTTCCAACAAAGGCTCCTCTATTTCGATATTGTGATATTATTCCAAAGTTCTTACCTTTGTTTTCGAGATTACTTATATCTGATACCATAGCATCAAGACTTATTATTAAAAATGAATTTGCAATGCTCTGTAATATTCGAGCAGCGAATAAATATTTATAGTTTCTGCTTATTAAAAATATCAAAGAAGTTGTAATATAAAATCCAAAAGCTATTAATAAGCCGTTTTTTCTACCTTTTTTATCTATCCATTTTCCTACTATGGGGCGCATTAATATGGCTAATAGAGAAAAAATTGAATATAGAATGCCTATTTCAATAGGAGTCGAGCCTAGTTCTAATGCATATATAGGCAGTATAAAACTTAAAAAGGCACTTGGGAATGAAATAAAATATAAAGGTTTTTTTAAAGCCTTTAGTTCGCTCATATTAACACCTCCTATCTTCTAAATAATACAACTCTTTGTATTATTTAGAAACTTACTAAAGTAACTATTTTGAGTAACAAAAAAATAGAGCTAAAAAAGCTCTATTTATGACTTTAGTTATATTATTAATTGTGAAACTTTAGTGATTGTTTCACTTATTAATTTTATTATTTATCAATAACGCCAATTGTGTTCTGTTTTTGAGTTCCAATTTATTCAATATTCTAGTCAGATGATTTTTGACAGTTCCTTCTGTTATAAAAAGTTCTCTACTTATTTCTTTATTGCTTTTTCCTTCGGCAATTAGCTTTGCAATTTCAATCTCTCTTTGTGTTAAATCTTTAAGTAAGTCTTCAAATTCAGCTTGCTTTGTAAGTTTATTATTCTTATTGAGGTTATTAAATGATTTTACAACTTTCTTTGCTACTTCGGGCTGTAAAAGTACATTTCCTTTATAAGCTTCTTTTATTGCTTTTACTATTTCTTCAGATTTTATGTCTTTTAATATATAACCGTCTGCACCATTTTTTAAACCTTCAAATATATATTCATCTTCATTAAATGTTGTCAGGATTATTACCTTTATATGTGGATACTTTTCTTTAATTATTTTTGTAGCTTCTACACCATCCATTATCGGCATCCTAATATCCATAAGCACTACATCGGGATTGATATTTTTTATAATATCTAAAGCATGCTGCCCATTGAATGCTTCGCCAACAATATCTATATCATTATAAAGGCTTAATATCATTTGCAACCCTTCTCTTATAAGAGCTTGATCATCTACAATCATTACTTTTATCATATTAAACCTTTCCTTTCTCAATAGGAATAAACATATGTAAAGTAAATCCTTCATTATTGCTGTTATATAATATTTCACCATTATAATTTGAAATCCTTTTTTCAATATTAGTTAATCCATTTCCTTTTATTATATCTTTACATCCTATGCCATTATCTTTAATTACTAATTCAATTTTGTTTTTATCTATATATATATTAATTATGATTTTAGTAGCTTTCCCATGTTTAATTGAATTAGTTAGCCCTTCTTGAACCGTTCTATATATGATATTCTTTATTTCTGGAGCTATATTTTCTATATCTTTACTTGTATTTAATATTATTTTTATTTTTTCATTTATATTTAAAGTATTTATTAGTTCTTTTAAGGATTGTTTCAAATCACTTTTTTCTTCTTTTAACATATAGACTGTTGTTCGAAGTTTTTGCATACTTTCTCTAGCAATATTTTGAGTTTTTCTAACTATTTCCATTATATTGTCTTTATTTTTGTATTCTTGATTTAAAACATTTTCTAAAAAATCTAAATGCATGATTAATGCTACAAGAGAATGTCCTAAAAAATCGTGTATATCTGCTGCAATCCTATTTCTTTCTTTGGCAATAGCGAGTTCTTCCACATTTGCTGAATATTGTTTTAGTTTTTCATAGGCTAGATTAAGTTCTTTATTTAAATCTTGTACTTTTTTCCTTTCAGTAATTTGAAGTTTCAAATATAAAAATAGAATAACAGACATTGCGTAAGTCGTTATTATAAATAGGAAGTCAAAACCATTGTTTTTCCAAAATGTCTTTGTTAGTATTGATGATACTTTTGCTTTGTTAATATTAGTTGCGAAAAAATATAATAAAGCATGACTTATTAAAAGAATTTTTTGCAATAGTCCATCTAGAGAAATGATAATTTCATAAAGTATCATGAAAAAATAAAATTCTGTTCCACCTTTAATAAAAATTATTAACCATGTTCCAGTGAGAAAAGATATTATTAATGAGATTATGTATTTTTTATCGTTTTTATAGAAATAAGTATATCTAAGATGATCATTTAATAATGTACATAAGTAACCTATTAAAACTAAAATTAGGCTTATACTTTTATATTTAGGTATTACATTTATTAAAAGCAGTATCATAATAGCATTTTTTAATATATAGCCATATTCACTGTATTTATACATAAAAATCCTCCTTGGTTCTACATTATTGTATCAAAATTGTATCAAATTTTTCCTGATTTGAGAAATTCTTTTTACTATATATATTTTTCTTTACTAACAAAGGTTTTGTTCTAACTAATTGAATGTTGTAATTAGAAAATTTTAAGTGTTTAAAGCATTTGAGATGACAAAAAATTGTTGTAATATATATTTATTAATGATATAATACTAGAATGTAGTTAACCTTGCCCTATTTAGTAGGGCCGTAAGTCCAAAAGGGAGGTGAAAGTGATGAGAAAATACGAAGCTATGTTTATTCTTGTCCCAGATCTAGAAGAGGAAGTTAGAAACAACATAATTGAAAAGTTTAAGGGTATCATCGAACAAAATGGTACTGTTGAGAAGGTTGATGAGTGGGGCGTAAGAAGGCTTGCATATGAAATCAAGCATTACGCTGAAGGATATTATGTTGTTATCAACTTCCAAGGAGAGTCAAGTGTAGTAAACGAGCTTGACAGAATTTCTAAGATAACTGAACAAGTTATCAGACATATGATTGTAAAGGAAGATGAGTAAAAAAAGGTGGTGAGTTAATGAATTGTGTTGTATTAATTGGTAGATTGACAAGAGATCCAGAATTGAGGTTTCTACCTGAAAACGGAAGAGCAGTCGCCACCTTTAATATAGCAGTTGATAGACCTTTTACTAATATAAAAGGAGAAAGAGAAACTGATTTCTTTAAAATTGTAGTTTGGGGTAGACAAGCCGAAAACTGTGCTAACTATCTAGGAAAAGGCAGACTTGTAGGAATTCAAGGTCGTATACAGACTAGATCGTATGAAACTCCACAAGGTGAAAGGAGATATGTTACAGAAATAGTAGCGGATAGAGTACAATTCCTAGATTGGGGAGACAATAAATCTAGCAGCAAAGGTATGGACATGAATGCAGATGATATGATACCAGCAGAAGGATTTCAGCCGGTAGACGATGATGAAATTCCATTCTAGAAGGAGGGACAAGAGTGGCTAGAAGAAATAGGAAAAAAAGAGTATGTAGTTTCTGTGTCGATAAAATAGAAAAGATAGACTACAAAGATGTAAATAGACTTAAAAAGTATATGACTGAAAGAGGTAAAATACTTCCAAGAAGAATTACAGGAAACTGTGCAAGACATCAGAGACAATTAACAAGAGCAATAAAGAGAGCAAGAAATATAGCTCTATTATCATATACTGTAGAATAATATCAAAGAAGTGGATAGTCCACTTCTTTTTTATTTAACTCGAATATTTTGTTCATATTCATAAATTATGTTATAATTTTCATAGGAATATTTTAGATATATAAATATTAAAAGGGTGAGGTGTATGGGAAATAGAAACATTAATAGTTCATTTTTAACGAGGACAGGCTTAATGTTAGCTTTAGCTTTAGTGTTTCAAATAGGTTTTAGAGCATTTGCTCAACCAGCAGTAGGGCCTTTGGTAAATATGGTACTTATAATGAGTGGTGCATTAGTTGGGACTTTATCAGGAATTATAGTTGGCTGCTTGACACCTTTAATAGCTTTTTTTGTAGGGATAATGCCTAAATTCCATCTAGTTCCGTTTATTATGATAGGGAATGCTTTATTAGTTGTAGTTTTTAATTATATTAGAAATAGAGTTTCTAAATGGGGAGATTATTTAGGTTTAGTAGGAGCTGCTTTTGTTAAATTCATATGGTTAGCTTTTTCTGTTAGATATTTGATTAAATTATTTATACCAAAAGTGCCTGAAAAACTTATTATTGCATTATCTCTTCCTCAATTATATACAGCGCTTGTTGGAGGATTTTTAGCTGTATTAATAATAAAAATGCTACCAGAAAATATTTTTAATAAATCATAATATAAATCCAAACTGCTTATAAACTTATATTTTTCAATATTTATGAAAATGAAAGCGAATGCTTGAAAGAATTTAGTTTTTTCTAAATTCGTCTGCATGAGTGTCATTTTCATAAAATATTTTACTTTGTCAACAAGCTCAATATATATTCAGCACTTAAAGATATATTCTAAGTGCAGCCGTTTGGCTGCTTTTTTCTATGTTAAGGGTATAAATCTATTTGACATAATAAATTTTAATATGTAGAATTTTATTAAGATTTTAGTTAGAAATTGTTGGAATAGTTCATTATTTATTCAAATTTGCTATAATATTATATAGGGGGAGTAGAAGATGGGTTTTAAAGATGATAAGATAGATATTACAAAGAATATAAAAGTTATTGAATGGCTCAAAAGTGAACTTTTAACGGCGGTAGCATCATTTTTTGAGCTGTTTGTTAAAGGGATAAAAGATAGTCAAGAGGCTTTACTAGATGCTTTAGCTAATATTATTTTAGTAACATATTTGCTTGGGAAGAGATTGGGGTTTAGTTTTGAAAGTATAGATTCTAAAATTGAAAATAAAATTAAATTAGGTGTAATAGAAGAACATAAAATAGAAAAATGGTATGGGGATCTGAGCAAACTAAGAGAGTATTTAAATAAATCGAGGAGATAATAGAGGTGATTTCTTTGAATTTAAATAATAAAACTAATGCGATAGCAGAAGCCGGAATAATTACGGCTTTAACGATTATTTTAGCTTTAATAGGGATTAATATATTTTCTATAGTTATGTTATTATATCCCGTTCCTTTTATAATACTGGGATTTAGGAGAAATATAAGATATAGTATATTATCAATTATAGTGTCGAGTTTCATGTTAGGTATATTGATAGATTTATTTACTGGAATATCCTTAATGTTATTATTTGGACCTTTATCTGTTGTTTTCACGCATTTGATTAGTAAAAAGGAGAAATCATATAAAATTTTAATTACTACAACAGTAGTATTTTTTGTTTCAGTTTTGATTGTTATATTGCTATCAGGATATATATTTGGAATAAACTTTGTTGAACATATGGAGCTTTCTCTTAATGAAGCTTTTAAAATTCAATTAAATATGGTTAAAAATATGGGTTTAACTAATTATGAGATGTCAAAAATTAAAAGTATGATGCATTCAGCTATAGATTATATGATTGCTACATTACCTGCGGCTTTAGTTGTTTTTTCAGGATTTGTAGCATATATTAATTATTTGATATCGGGAGTTTTGCTAAGAAGAATTGGCAATTCAAATATCGATGTACCAAAATTTAAATATTTTAGAATGCCTGGTAATGCAATATTGGGTATTCTGGTGATATTCATATTTACTTGGATTATTAAGTATTTTAAGATATTCTATTATCAGACAATATTTTTAAATGTAACATTTGTTATTCTATTCATTTTATTTATACAGGGATTGGCAGTTTTGGTGTTTTATCTGGATAAGATAAAAATTAATAAGGTTATAAAGGGAATAATATTAGTATTATCAATAATATATGCTCCTATGTGGATGTTTGTTTCTTTTATTGGTTTTGTAGATTCATTTGTTAACTTTAGGAAAGTTAAAGTTTCCTGATTATTTAGGAGGATAAAATGGGAAATGGAAAGAATATTTTTAGATTTTTAGTACCCGATACTAAAATCTATCTCTGGATAATAGGGATACTTATACTAATTATAGCTTTTTATGAACCTGTAATTGCAGGTATGGGGATAATTGTTTTACTTTATCTAATTTATTACCACTGGAAAAATGTTCATTTAAAAAAAGTTGAATGGACTAAATATATAGAAAGTCTTACGGAAGACTTTGATACGGCAACAAAACATGCAATTTTAAACTTACCAATTCCTTTAGTAATGGTTGAAGTAGATGGTCGAATAACTTGGTATAATCCTAAATTTATGGAAATAATCGATAGAGAAGATATACTTGAGGCTAGAATAAATGATATAATTTCAGGATTTAATATAGACGATATAATGGATAATGAAAAAGATATGGTAATTGAGGCAATGATTAAAGATAGACATTATAAAGTATTATATAATATAGTAAAAAAGGAAAACAAAAATAAAAAAGACTATATAATAATGTTATATTGGATAGATATAACTAATTTTACAGTATTAAAAAACAAATATAATAACAAAAAAATTAATGTGTGTTTAGTGCAAGTTGACAATTATAATGAAGTTATAAAGAGTATGGAGGAAACTACAAGGCCAATAGTTATAGCAGAAATAGATAGAAGGCTAAATATTTTTGCATCAAGAATAAACGGATTTATAAGGAAGTATGAAAGCGACAAATATTTGATAATTTTTGAGCATAAATATCTGCAGAATTTAGAAGCAAAAAAATTTGATATACTTGATGATATAAGAGAAATAAATGTAGGCAATAAAATACCAGTTACTTTGAGTATAGGTGTAGGTGTAAATGGAAAGAATCCTGCACAGCTTTATGAGTTTGCAAAGGCTGCTATAGATATTGCATTGGGAAGAGGCGGAGATCAAGCTGTTGTTAAAAAGATAGATAAACTTGAATTCTATGGCGGCAAAAGTAAAGCGGTTGAGAAAAGGACTAAAGTGAAAGCGAGAGTTATTTCTCATGCCTTAAGGCAGCTTATAGACCAAGCTGATAGAGTATTTATTATGGGACATAAAATAGCTGATATGGATAGTTTTGGTGCATCGTTGGGAATATTTAGGGCTGTTAGAAGTAGGGGAAAAGAAGGATATATTATATTAAGCGGAGTTAATCCTTCAATAAAGAATATTTATAACAAAATGAGGGAAGAACATCCTCAATATTTAAAATATATAATTACTCCTGAAGAAGCTATAGCCAAAGCGGATAAAACTTCTTTATGTATTGTTGTGGATATTCATAGGCCAAGTTATACAGAAGCTCCGGAGCTATTAAAAATAGTTGATAAGGTGGTCTTAATCGACCATCATAGGAGAGGAGCAGAGTTTATAGAAGAACCGGTACTCATGTATTTAGAGCCTTATGCTTCATCAACATGTGAATTAGTTACAGAGATACTGTATTATATGGGAGATAAAATTGAGATAGAAAAATTTGAAGCAGAGGCTATGTTGGCGGGTATAGCAGTAGATACCAAGCATTTTACCTTTAAAACTGGAGTGAGGACTTTTGAAGCAGCTTCTTTTTTAAGAAGAGCAGGAGCAGACACTACATCGGTAAGGAAGTTATTTCAAGATGATTTACATACATTTATTTTAAGAGCCGAAGTTGTAAAAAAAGCAGAAATAATAGATGGAGTTATAGCTATATCAACGTTAGATGAGGTTAATGATGATTCGGTACTGATTGCTGCACAGTCAGCAGATGACTTGTTGAACATTAGTGGTATAAAAGCCTCTTTTGTATTGGTGATAAATGATGATAAAATACATATAAGTGGTAGGTCATTAGGAGATATTAATGTTCAATTAATTCTTGAAAAATTAGGAGGAGGAGGACATCTAACGGCGGCTGGTACGCGGTTAGATGGAACTGATTTACATCAAGCAAAAGAAAGGTTAAAAGAAGCAATAAGAGAATATATTAAGGAAGGTGAAAAGCAATGAAGGTAATATTATTAAAAGATGTTAAAGGACTTGGTAAAAAAGGCAGCGTTGTTAATGTAAAAGATGGCTATGCAAGGAATTTTCTTTTGCCGAGAGGAGCTGCTAAAGAAGCAACAGAAGGTAATTTGAAAGTATTAAAAGAGCAGCAGAAGGCTAAAGAAATTAAGCAGAAAGAGGAATTAGAAAAGGCTAAAAAATTAGCTGAAAAGATATCTAATATTACTGTAAAAATACAAGGTAAAGCCGGAGTGAATGGAAAATTATTTGGGTCTATTACAAGTAAAGATATTGCTGATGCATTGAATAAACAGCATAAAATAAAAATTGATAAAAAGAAAATCGTGTTAGAAGAGAATATAAGAACTCTTGGAACTACTGTAGTTGATGTTAAAGTATATCCGTCTGTTGTTGCAAAACTTAGAGTTGAGGTATCTGAAAGTTAGCATTTTTATAACCAGCACTTTTTAAGGGAACTGCCTTAAAAAGTGCTGTAATTCATATTGGGAGGTGATATGTATGACTGAAAACATAAAAACCATTGGGAAAGTACCTCCGCATAGTATCGAAGCCGAACAATCTGTTTTAGGGTCAATGATATTAGATAAAGATTCAATAATTACTGCTATTGAAATATTAAGACCGGATGATTTTTATAAAGAGGCTCATAAGGAGATATATGAAGCTATATTAGCGCTTAATGATAGAAACGAACCCGTTGATTTGATAACTTTATCTGAAGAATTGAAAAAAAGGGGTACTTTAGAAGCGATTGGTGGAATGACTTATTTAGCTGATTTATCAGAGGGTATATCTACTACTGCTAATATAAAACACTACTGCGAGATAGTTGAAGAAAAATCTATTTTAAGAAAGCTGATTAAAGCATCTGATGAAATAATGGCAAAGGGTTATGAGGCTGATGAAGAAATAAGCAATATAATTGAGTTGGCAGAAAAGAAGATATTTGACATTACTCAAAGAAAAAGTCATGAGGGATTTGCACCTATTAAAAATATTCTATTAGATAGTCTTAATAAGATTGAAGAGATGTTTGAAAACAAAGGCGGTATAACAGGGTTAACTACTGGTTTTATCGACATAGATAATAAAACATCGGGATTGCAGAAATCAGACTTAATATTAGTTGCCGCTAGACCTTCAATGGGTAAAACGGCTTTTGCATTGAATGTTGCATTAAATAGTGCATTAAAAAGTAATGCATCGGTTGCCATATTTAGTTTAGAGATGTCGAAAGAGCAATTAGTACAGCGTATGTTAAGTATTGAATCACATGTAGAGATACAAAAAATTAGAAATGGGCAATTAAGTGAAGACGAGTGGATGAGATTGGTTAGAGCAATGGGACCTTTATCTCAGGCTAAAATATACATTGACGATACTCCCGGAATTACATTAAGTGAAATGAAGGCAAAATGCAGAAGATTAAAGATAGAAAAGGGATTAGATTTAATACTTATTGACTATTTGCAGCTAATGCAGGGAGACGGCAAAGCTGAAAACAGACAGCAGGAGATATCGGCTATATCGAGGGGATTAAAAGGATTAGCAAGAGAAATGGATTGTCCGGTAGTAGCGTTATCGCAGCTTTCACGTGCACCCGAGTTAAGATCTGATCACAGACCTATTTTATCAGATTTAAGGGAATCTGGTGCAATAGAACAGGATGCAGACGTAGTAATGCTTTTATATAGAGACGAATATTATCATCCAGACACAGACAAAAAGAATATTGGGGAGGTAATAATAGCAAAGCAGCGTAATGGTCCTACAGGTACAGTTGAGTTAGTTTGGATGGGACAGTTTACTAAATTCTTAAATTTAGAGAAGTATAGACAATAAACTTGTGAGGGGAAACTCTTTTAAACTGTTGACAAATTTATTCCTTAATATTTTGCCTTGTCAACAAATTTTGTGGAGAACCCCCTTATTTTTTTATGCTTTAAGCAATTTGAATTGATTTATAAAAAAATATTTGTTTATAAAAATGTATTTAGGGTAAATTAATCTTGGAAATAAAATTGGGAGGTATTTTAATGAGTAATAATCAAATATTAGATATAAAGGATAAAGTTAAATGGATTGGTGTTTTAGACCCTGAATTAGTTACATTTGATGTCGTTATGGAAACAAAATATGGTTCTACATATAATTCTTATTTCATAGATGCAGAAAAGAAAGCTGTTATAGAAACAACTAAAGAGAAATTTAAAGATGAATATTTAGAGAAAATAAAAACCATTACGAACCCTGAACAGATAGATTATATCATATTAAATCATACAGAACCAGACCATTCGGGTAATTTAAGGCATTTATTAAGGATAGCTCCAAATGCTACTGTTGTTGCTTCTAAATCGGCTATTAATTATTTAAAACATATGGTTGATATAGACTTTAAATATATGGTTGTAAATGACGGAGATACATTGAGTTTAGGAAATAAAACCTTAAAATTTATTTCAGCGCCTTTTTTACATTGGCCAGATAGTATGTATACCTATTTAGAAGAAGATAAAGTATTATTTACTTGTGATTCTTTTGGATGTCATTATTGCGACAGTAGGATGTTCGATGATTTAGTTGGAGATTTTGATGATGCTTTTAAGTATTATTTTGATGTTATATTAAAGCCTTTTAGTAATTATATGCTTAAAGCTATAGATAAAATAAAAAGTTTAGATATAGATGTTATTTGTCCGGGGCATGGACCGATATTAAGAAGTAACTGGAGAAAATATGTTAAATTATCTGAAGAATGGGCTGAAGATGCAAGCAAAAAACCTCAAAAAAATAGAGTATTTATTGCTTATGTTTCAGCTTATGGGAATACTGGTAAGATGGCAGAAAAAATTGCAGAGGGAATAAGACAATCGGGAGATATTGATGTTAAAATATGTGATATTGAAATGATGGATAGTTTTGAACTAGAGGAGGAAATATCTAAAAGTACGGCTATATTAATAGGTTCTCCTACTATAAATCAAAATATATTGCCCCCAATATATAAATTGTTAAGCGTAATTAATCCTATGACAAATAGAGGGAAATTAGCGGCGGCTTTTGGTTCATATGGCTGGAGCGGCGAAGCGGTAAAGATTATAGAGGAAAATCTAAAAAATCTTAAATTAAAGATTTTTAGAGAAGGGCTTAAAGTAAACTTCGTACCGTATGAAAAAGCATTCGAAAAATGTATAGAGTTTGGTAAGGAATTTGGAGAAAAATTATTAGAAAATAACAAATAACACAAAAACACATCCAATTGATTGTTGGATGTGTTTTTATGATTTTTTGGGGAATATATATTATCGAAGTATATATTATCATCATTATAAGATAAAGCTGAATAGATACAACCAAATAAAACGAACATTTATGAGCAACATAACAAATAACATTCGGAATTTTATTGACTTTAATAAATTGATTTGATAATATAGTTAAGGGTTATTCGTGTTATAACGAAAATTCTTTTAGAAAAGAGGTAATGAAGATGCCAAAGAAAAATTATGATGTTATAATAATTGGTGGAGGACCTGCGGGTATTTTTACCGCATTAGAATTATTAAAATATGATGAAAACATGGATATATTGTTACTCGAAAAGGGAAGAAGTATTGAAGGCAGAATATGTCCGATAAAGACAAGAGGGGTTAAATGTGTTCAGTGTAAACCTTGTTCTATAGTTAATGGCTGGGGAGGAGCAGGTGCATTTAGTGATGGTAAATTGACACTTACTTCAGAGTTTGGTGGCGTTTTAGATGAATATATGACAAAAAAAGAACTTGAAGACCTTATAAATTACATTGATAGAATATATTTGAAGTTTGGTGCTACAGAAAAAATACATGGTACTAATACCGAAAAAATAAGAGAAATTCAAAGGAAAGCTGCCGCTGCAGATTTAAAGCTTATACCTGCAAAGGTTAAGCATTTAGGTACTGAAAGATGTTTTAATATATTAAAGAGAATGGAAGAATATTTAAGGGATAGAATAACGATAAAATATTTATCGCCTGCTAACCAAATTTTAGTTAAAGATGGTAAAGTTTTAGGAGTTAAAACTAGAGATGAAGAGTTTTTTGGTGATTATGTAGTTGCAGTACCCGGTAGAGAGGGTTCTGAATGGTTTAAAAAAGAGGCTGAAAGATTAGGGCTTAGTCTAAAAAATAATGCAGTTGATATTGGAGTTAGAGTAGAAGTTCCAGCTGTAGTATTAGAGGAAATTACCGATGTTGTCTATGAGTCTAAATTGATTTATTATACAAAATCATTTGATGATAGAGTAAGAACTTTTTGCATGAATCCTTACGGTGAAGTAGTTGTAGAAAATAATGATGGTATAAAAACAGTTAATGGGCATAGTTATGCAGAAAGGAAAACAGAAAATACTAATTTTGCACTTTTAGTTTCTAAAGAATTTACTGAACCATTCAATTCTCCTATAGCTTATGGGAAGTACGTTGCAACATTGGCTAATATGCTGGGAGATGGAGTAATAGTGCAGAGATTAGGAGATTTATTAGATGGCAGAAGAACTACAGAAAGCAGATTAAGAAGAAGTCTAGTTCAGCCTACATTAGTAGATGCTACTCCCGGTGATTTAAGTCTGGTACTTCCATATAGACATTTGACAGATATAATAGAAATGTTAGAGGCTATGGATAAGATAGCTCCTGGAGTATTTTCAAAGCATACTCTTTTATATGGCGTTGAAGTTAAATTTTATTCTTCAAGAGTTAAGCTTACAAATAATCTTGAAACGGAAATAGATAATCTATTTGCTGCGGGAGACGGTGCTGGAGTTACAAGAGGATTGGCACAAGCTTCTGTTGCAGGAGTAGTTGTTGCAAGAGAAATAATAAGAAGGTTAAACAAATAATAAAGGGGATGATTTAATGAATACACTTGTTATATTAGGTGCCCAATGGGGAGATGAAGGTAAAGGAAAGATAACAGATTTTTTATCAGAGAAAGCAGATATAGTTGTCAGATATCAAGGTGGAGATAATGCAGGGCATACAGTTGAAATAGGAGAAAAACAGTTTAAGTTGCATTTAATACCGTCAGGAATATTTTATGAGGAAAAAGTGTGTGTAATTGGTAATGGTGTTGTTGTGAATCCTAAATCATTATTGGAAGAAATAAAGTATTTAAATGATAGAGGTATAAAAACTGACAATTTGAGAATAAGTGATAGGGCACATATTATATTCCCTTATCATATTAAACTAGATGAGCTAGAGGAGAAAAAAAGGGGCAAAAGTAAGATTGGAACAACAATTAAGGGAATAGGGCCTTGCTATAGGGATAAAGTCGAGAGAAGTGGAATTAGAATGTGTGATATATTTTATAAAGATATTTTAGAAGAAAAGATTAGAAGAAACATAAGAGAAAAAAATGAAATAATAGAGAAACTTTATGAGGAAAGAGGACTTGATGAAGATAGCATTGTAACAGAATATATGGATTATTTAGAACAAATAAAAAAATATGTTGTGGATACAACTGCTTTATTAAATGAAGCTATTGAGGATGGCAAAAAGATATTATTTGAGGGAGCACAGGGAACACTTCTAGATATAGATTTTGGAACATATCCATATGTTACTTCGTCTCATCCGATTTCTGGTGGAGTAACAGTTGGAACAGGAATAAGTCCGTTTGGAATAAGTGAAGTTTTAGGAGTAGTTAAAGCTTATACTACAAGAGTAGGGAAAGGGCCTTTTCCAACCGAATTATTTGATGAGACAGGGGATATGATAAGAGAAAAAGGGCATGAATATGGAACTACAACAGGTAGAGCGAGAAGATGTGGGTGGTTAGATACTGTTATGCTTAGGTATTCAGCTAGAATAAATGGACTTACATCTATCGTAATTACTAAATTAGATACATTAGGTGGCTTTGAAAAAATAAAGATATGTACAGCATATGAGCTTGATGGTAAAGTGATTAAAGATTTTCCTTCGAGTTTAGAAACTCTAAAGAGATGTAAACCTATATATGAAGTCTTGGATGGATGGAAAGAAGAAGAAATAGAGAATGTAAAGACGTTTGATGATTTACCTGAAAATGCAAAGAAATATATTTATAAGATTGAAGAGCTTACTGGTGTTAAAGTTAAAATGGTTTCTATAGGGCCTAATAGAAATGCAACTATATTAAGAGAAAATATTTTTTAATTTAACAACCCCTGATGCTTTAGTATCAGGGGTTTAGTTTTGGCAAAATAAACCACATAAAAAAATTTAAAAAAAGTGTTGACAAATAATATTTAATCCTGTAATATATATAACTGTGAGTTGCGAAATGACCCATTAGCTCAGTCGGTAGAGCACCTGACTTTTAATCAGGGTGTCCCGCGTTCGAGTCGCGGATGGGTCACCATTATGGCCCTATGGTCAAGTGGTTAAGACACCGCCCTTTCACGGCGGTAACCCGGGTTCGAATCCCGGTAGGGTCACCAAAATTGGGCGCGTAGCTCAGCTGGGAGAGCATCTGCCTTACAAGCAGGAGGTCACAGGTTCGAGCCCTGTCGCGCCCACCACGGCCCGGTAGTTCAGTTGGTTAGAATGCCAGCCTGTCACGCTGGAGGTCGAGGGTTCGAGTCCCTTCCGGGTCGCCACTTATCTTGCTTATGCAAGAGATTGAAAATTAAAAATTTAAAATGTAAAATTGGA
>NZ_FQXO01000008.1 GCF_900129995.1 Caloranaerobacter azorensis DSM 13643
TAGATAGGGAAGGACCGAACATTAGGGAGGTAAGTAGCATTGAAAGATTCGAGAGGTATGCAAAGACCACAGAAAACTTCATATGAAGGCTCTCCGACTGAAGTAGGACTGGAAGTCCAAGATAGGAAGGAAGCGTGTAGTATACCTTCGGCATCATCAATAGCGAAAGCCAGAGTTCAAGTTTGAACTTAACCTAATGAACCGCCGTATACCGAACGGTACGTACGGTGGTGTGAGAGGTAGGTAGATGAATTAATCATCTACCTCCTACTCGATTTTTCTTAAAATTAAATATAGTTTTATTTAAAGTAGTAGAAATAATAACACCGCTTGATATAGCTGCTGCTATAAATAGTGTTTCAGTACCAAAATTAGCAGCTTCAATAAAATTTTTTTCGATAATTGATAGCATTGTATAATACATGCCAGCTCCTGGTACAAGTGGTACTATTCCGGGTATTATATATACAGTGGCAGGTTTTTTAAAAAGTCTAGCCATTATTTCACCTATCATACCAACGACTATAGCACCTAAAAATGCACCTGCGACTTTTGAATAATAGTTGTTGTTTACAAAAATATAGATTATCCATCCTAATGCACCAGTTATTCCTGATTTTACGATAGAATCTTTTGGTATATTAAAAATAATTGAAAAACCTAAAGTAGATAAGAAGGCATAAATGAATTCTTTTATATATATCAATTTTACATCCCTCCGAATAATATGAAAGATATTTTTAAAGTAGCACCGACACCAAATGCTATCGCTGTTGCAACAATTATAGCTTCTAATCCTCTAGAAATACCAGAGAGAAAGTCTCCACTAATTGAGTCCCTGATTGCGTTAGTTATTGCGACACCGGGAACTAAAAGCATTATTGAGCCTATAATAATCTTATCCATATCCGTGCCAAAACCTAAAGTAACTGATATGATAGACAATATTGTTACTATAGAACTACCTATAATGTTAGATAGAAAAAAAGTGAAGTTTTTCCTGTTTAAAAATTCCATTACAATAACTAGAATAGAGCTTATAATAAAAGTTGAAACAAAATCCGTAAAACTTCCTTTGAATAATAAAGTAAAAAAACTACCTGCAAAGCCGCCAAATATAAGCCTTAAGCTTTTTGGATATGTTTTGATATTATCAATATCATTTAGTATTTCGAATCCCTTATCAATAGACATATTAGAATTTACAAATTGTCTTGAAAACTCGTTAACAAGAGCAATCTTATTAAGATCAAATTTAATACTTTTAATTCTTTTTATATAAGTTAACACTTCACCTTTATATTCTACGGAAAGGAATATGCCAGTTGGAGTAACGAAAGCTTCTGCAAAATCTATATTTCGTGATTTACAAATTCTCTTTATAGTATCTTCTACTCTATAGGTTTCTGCACCATTTTTAAGCATAACTTTGCCAGCTAAAATAGCCATAACTAGTAGTCTTTTTACATCGTTTAAAGATTCCATGATGACACCTACCTCTGTTTCATTAGTTTATTTTAATCAAAAATTTTATTTAAATTTAAAAATTTGTAGAAAAATTTCCTATTTTGAAAATATTCTAGTATAATATATATTGATAGATTTTATTAAGTGGTATAGTTAACTAAATGTGTAGTTAACTATATATTTATAAAAGTATTATATAAGAAAAAATAAAAATATCAATACTTTATTTAAAATTATTATAGAAAGGAGAAGTTATATGGATTTTAATAATTTGAAAAAATTTGATCCTGAAGTAATGCAAGCTATCGAGCAGGAAATCGGCAGACAACGTAGTAAAATAGAACTAATAGCTTCAGAAAACTTTGTTTCTCCACAGGTTATGGAGGCTATGGGAAGCCAATTAACAAATAAGTATGCAGAAGGATATCCTGGAAAAAGATATTATGGAGGATGCGAGTTTGTAGATATTGTTGAGGATTTGGCAAGAGAGAGATTAAAAAAATTATTTGGTGCTGAGCATGCCAATGTACAGCCTCATTCTGGAGCAAATGCGAATTTAGGAGTTTATTTTGCAGTGTTAGAGCCTGGTGATAAAGTTTTAGGTATGAGTTTATCTCATGGTGGCCACTTAACTCATGGAAGTCCTGTTAATATATCAGGTACATATTTTAATTTTGTTTCTTATGGAGTAAATAAAGAGACAGAAATGATAGATTATGATGAAGTAATGGAAATTGCTAAAAGAGAAAGGCCAAAACTAATTGTTGCAGGTGCTAGTGCATATCCGAGGATAATAGATTTTAAAAAGTTTAGAGAAATAGCAGATGCAGTTGGAGCTTATCTTATGGTAGATATGGCTCATATTGCAGGTCTAGTAGCAGCTGGATTACATCCAAGCCCAGTTCCTTATGCTGATTTTGTAACAACTACTACACATAAGACTTTAAGAGGTCCAAGAGGTGGAGTAATACTTTGTAAAAAAGAGTATGCGAAAAAAATTGATAAGGCTATATTCCCAGGATTACAAGGTGGACCATTGATGCATGTAATTGCGGCAAAAGCGGTAAGTTTTAAAGAAGCTCTTGAAGACGATTTCAAAGAATATCAAAAACAAATAATTAAAAATGCAAGTGTATTGGCTGAAAGCTTGATTGAAAGAGGTTTTAGATTAGTTTCTGGTGGTACTGATAATCATTTAATTTTAATAGATTTAAGGAATAAAGGATTAACTGGTAAAAAAGCTGAGGCATTATTAGATGAAGTAGGAGTAACTACTAATAAGAATACTATACCTTTCGATCCAGAAAGTCCTTTTGTTACTAGTGGTCTAAGAATAGGTACACCTGCTGTCACTACAAGAGGAATGAAAGAAGAACAGATGGTAGAAATTGCTGAAATAATCAATCTAACATTAGATGAGTCAAATGACAGAAACATGATTAAAGAAAGAGTAAAAAAATTATGCGATAGTTTTCCATTGTATGAATAAAATCTAATTAAATAAAAATGAGATATCAGCTATTGGCTGCCAGTTAGCAGCTAGTAGCTGATAATTGTTAATATAGGTACTAAGTACTAAATTAAAAATGTAAAATTAGTCGATAGTTGACAGTTGATGGTCAATAAACTAAAAACTATCGACTATTGACTAGAGACTAATTGCTGTTATAAGATTACTGCATATTATTATGCAGTATCTTTTTAGTTAGTTTTATAAAAGAGGATTGATAATATGATAAAAGGAGAAATATTGAAATTAGTACTGCAAAATATTTTGCACTATATAGATGAGGGAATTCACGTTATAGACAATCATGGTAATACGATATTATATAATGATGTAATGGCTAGATTAGAGGGATTGGATAAGGAATCAGTATTAAATAAGAATATATTGGATATATTTCCTAGTTTAGATGAAAATTCAAGTACTTTATTTACAGTTATGAATACGGGAAGGCCAATATTCAATAGAAATCAAACATATTTAAATTATAAAGGAAATAAGATTACAACAATGAATACTACTATTCCGTTATTTATTAATGATGAAAAGGTTGGAGCTTTAGAAATTGCTAAGGATATTACTAAAATTAAAGCATTATCTGAACAAGTAATCAACTTGCAACAGGAACTATTTAAAAAAGATAGAGAAGAGATAAAACCTCGTATTAAAAGATATACTTTTGAAAATATTATAGGCAATAGTAGAGAAATAAAGAAAGCGATTGATATAGCTAGAAAGGCTGCTATGTCGAATTCTTCAGTATTAATATATGGTGAAACAGGAACAGGTAAAGAACTATTTTCACAGAGCATACATTATTGTGGAAAAAGAAAAAATAAGCCTTTTATAGCTCAAAATTGCGCAGCATTGCCAGAATCCTTACTCGAAAGTATTTTATTTGGTACTGTAAAAGGCAGTTTTACTGGAGCCGTTGACAGACCGGGATTATTTGAGCAGGCTAATGGCGGAACTCTATTGTTAGATGAGATCAATTCGACGGGACTTATGCTGCAATCGAAACTTTTGAGAGTATTGCAGGAAGGATATATAAGAAGAGTAGGTGGTCTTAAAGATATTCCTATAGATGTGAGAATAATTGCAACTACAAACGAAGATCCATTAGTTGCTATAGAAAAAGGTACTTTAAGAAAAGATTTATATTATCGTTTGAATGTAATTTCAATAAAAGTTCCTGCTTTGAGAGAGAGAAAAGAAGATTTAAAATTGTTGTGTGATTATTTCATTAGAAAATATAATAAGAAGCTTGATAAAGATGTATGGATGCTGTCGGAGCATGTTTATGAACTTTTTTTAAATTACACATGGCCTGGTAATGTAAGAGAATTAGAGAATTTAATAGAAGGAGCTATAAATTTTATATCTAAGGATGAGCATGTACTTAAAAAAGAACATTTCCCTTCATATATTGTTGAGGAAAGTATGGGAACTGTCGATATTAAAGATATTATAAAATTAGAGAATTCATTGCCAGAGATTATATCAGAAATCGAGAAAAAACTAATAATACATGCATTAAAATCAACTGGAAATAATATTACTAAAGCTGCAAATAAATTAAATATTAGACGGCAGACCCTACAGCATAAAATAAAAAAATATAAAATAAGATTGTAAACGCAAATAAATTTGCACATATATGCAAATTTATTTGCGTTTTTGTTTTTGCAATAAAAGAAAAATTTAATTTAAAAGAAAAAATATACTGAAAATTAGCAAAAATAAAAAATATTTAAATTGCAAGAAGATTGGCAAGTTAATTGCATGATGTTAATATCGATAAAATAAATATAACTTGGAGGTGTCTTTTATGGAAAATGTGAAAGTTATAATTTGGGGCTTTGGTGCTATGGGAAGTGGAATGGCTAAAATGTTGCTTAAAAAGAAAGGAGTTGAAATAGTAGGGATTTGTGATAGAAATGAAACGAGAGTAAATAAGAGTATGTATGAAGTTTTAGGAATAGAAAGAGGAGATAGACCAGAAGTTATTATCAGAGAAAATATTGAAGATGTAATTACTGAAAAATGTGCTGATGTAGTTCTTTTAGCAACAGATTCATTTACAAAAAATGCTTTTGATAAGATTAAATTCTGTTTGGAGAAGAAGATTAATGTAATTTCAACAGCAGAAGAAATGGCATATCCAATGGCACAATCACCAGAATTATCTAAAGAGATGGATAGAATCGCAAAGGAAAACGGTGTTACCGTTTTAGGTACAGGGATAAATCCTGGATTTATTATGGATTTATTAGTTATAGCATTAACGGGTGCATGTGAAGAAGTTCATCATATAAAAGCATCGAGGATTAATGATTTATCACCTTTTGGGCCAGCAGTTATGACAGAACAAGGGGTTGGAACTACGGTAGAAGAGTTTAATAAGGGCGTTGAAAATGGTACACTAGCTGGACATGTTGGGTTCCCAGAATCAATAAATATGATAGCTGATGCAGTAGGTTGGGAAGTTAATAAAATTGAACAGACTAAGGAGCCAATAGTTTCAAATGTATATAGAAAGACTAAATATGCGGAAGTACAGCCCGGAAATGTAGCAGGATGTAGACAAATGGGATATGGCTATGTGGGTAATGAATTAAAGATTGAAATGGAACATCCACAACAAATATTGCCAGAGAAAGAAGGAGTGGAAACTGGCGACTATATTTGGATAAAAGGTATACCTGATATCAATATGCAAATTAAACCTGAAATTCCAGGAGGCATTGGTACAATAGCCATGTGCGTGAATATGATACCTCATGTTATTAATGCTGACTCTGGATTAAAAACTATGTTAGATTTACCGGTTCCAAGAGCAATTATGGGAGATATGAGAAAACTTATAAAAAGGTAGGGATGTATATGAATAAGGCTAAAAAAGGAGATTGGGTGAGGATTTATAATGTAGTTCTTAAACCTGAGGAAAGAGCTCCACAGGTTCCTGATGACACTAAAAAAGTTCCTTTAGAAATGTGGGTAAAAGGCTTTTTACTAAATGAGGAGGCTAGAATTGGCGACGAGGTAGAAATAGAAACTTATATTGGCAGAAAAATTAAAGGTAAGTTGGTAGAAATAAATCCATATTATAATCACGATTATGGAAAATGTATACCTGAACTATTATTTATTGGCAAACAGTTGCGTGGTATTCTTGAAGGCGGTGAAGATAATGAATAGAGATATGAGTTATCAAAGTGTTATGTCTAGAAGAAATGAAATAATGAAAAAAGCTGTCGGTATTGATTATGAACGTTTTGAAAGTAAAGGTATAGCATTTGATTATGAAAGAATGATGAGAGAAACTGGGTACACATTGCAGGAAATACAAAAAATACAAAGTGAAACAGGTGTAGGGAATACTCCTATATATGAATTAAAGAACTTAACAGCATTGGCCAGAAAATTGGCACCCGAAGGTAAGGGGGCTAGAATATTCATTAAAGATGAAGCATGTAATCCATCTGGTAGTTTCAAAGCCAGGAGAGCGGCAACTAGCATCTATCATGCTAAAAAGAAAGGATATAAAGGTGTTATAGCGGCTACTAGTGGTAATTATGGAGCAGCAGTAGCGAGTCAAGCAGCAATGAATGGACTTAAATGTATAATTGTTCAAGAGTGTTATGATTCAAGAGGGATTGGACAACCTGAAATAATAGAGAAAGCCAGAAAATGTGAAGCGTATGGCGCTGAAGTAGTGCAATTAACGGTAGGGCCAGAATTGTTTTATACATTTTTAAAATTATTAGAGGAAACAGGTTATTTTAATGCATCGTTGTATACTCCTTTCGGGATTGCCGGTGTAGAAACTTTAGGATATGAATTAGCAATGCAGTTCAGAGAGTTGGTAGGTAAGGACCCTGATGTTGTTGTTGCAACAAATGCAGGGGGTGGCAATTTGACAGGTACTGCAAGAGGACTTAAAAAGGCTGGAGCTTATAACGTAAAAATAGTAGGAGCAAGTGTGAATTTAAAAGGACTTCATATGGCCAGTGATACACAGTTTAATAAAAAGTCTTTCACTACTGGACATACGGGATTTGGGATACCTTTTGCTACATGGCCTGATAGATCGGATGTACCTAGATCTGCTGCAAGACCTTTAAGATATATGGATAGATATGTAACAGTAAATCAGGGTGAGGTATTTTACATTACTGAGGCACTAGCACAATTAGAGGGATTAGAAAGAGGACCTGCTGGGAATACATCTTTAGCTGCTGCTTTTGCATTGGCTCAAGAATTGGATGAAGATAAAATCATAGTTGCACAAGAAACAGAATATACTGGTGCTGGAAAACACATTCAGCCTCAATTGACTTTTGCAAGGGAGAATGGTGTAGATATTATTATCGGTAATCCAGATGAAGAAGTACCCGGGGAAAACATTATTCTACCAAGCCATCCAAGTCAAATAAAAGCTAGGGATTTAGACCTTGATAGGATTAAAAAGTCATATATTAAGAACTGTATTGAGACAACAAAAATTGATTATGTAACTAGAGAAGACATAGATTTTCTGGTAGAAGATACAAAATCAAATGAAAAATTTGTAAAACAAATTTTGGATGAATTGGGAGTTAAATATTAATATCGGAGGTGCAAAAATGAAAAGACCAGATGATTTTGAAACTAGAAGACAGCATTTGAAAGATTTAACTGAAGAAGAATTAGAAAGAAGGTTTTGGGAATTAGCAGAAAAAATAGTTGATCCTTTAATAGAGTTAGCGTATAAGCATACTTCTCCTTCGATTGAAAGGTCTGTATTATTACGAATGGGATTTTCAAGTATAGAAGCTAAGGCTATTGTTGAAGGAGCGGTTGATAGAGGACTATTAGGTAAAGGTGCAGGGCATTTGGTCTATAGGCTTGCCAAAGAAAAAGGTATGGATATTCGTGAGGCCGGGTTAAAACTTGTTGAAGGAGAAATGTGGGATGAAGTTGTTAATATCTTTAGAGGAGGTGAGCATTAATGCAGCTTAAGCCAAATGAAAAATTAGATATTGAAAATATTTTGAAAGATTTGGATAAATATAGGCCTAAAAGAAGAGGATGGACTTGGCGAAAGGGAACAGGGCAGAGAAGAAAAATAGGTGAGTTTGAGTATTATGATACTTCAGAATCTTTAAAGCAGAGCCAACCATTGCCTGCTGCAAAGAGTTTTGATGAGATAGATCCACAGCCTGACAGTATTATAACAACAGAAATTGCATCTGGAAGATTTGAAGACGATATTAGGCGTATGAGAATGGCAGCTTGGCATGGTGCTGATCATATAATGGTGATAAGAACTGCTGGACAGAGCCATTTTGACGGGCTTATTGAAGGTACTCCACAGGGGATTGGGGGTATACCTGTTACAAGAAAACAAGTTAGAGCACAGAAAAAGGCCCTTGATATTATTGAAGAAGAAGTTGGAAGACCTATAAACTATCATTCATATGTAAGTGGAGTGGCCGGTCCTGAAATAGCTGTTATGTTTGCTGAAGAAGGAGTAAATGGTGCACATCAGGACCCTCAATATAATGTTCTTTATAGAAATATAAATATGATAAGGTCTTTTGTAGACGCGGCAGTTGCAAAACGAGTAATGGCTTGGGCGGATATGGCACAGATAGATGGTGCACATAATGCCAATGCGACAGCTATTAAGGCTTGGAAGGTTATGCCAGAACTTATGGTTCAGCATGCTATTAATTCGATGTTTTCTGTGAAAGTGGGGATGAAGAAAGAAAATATTTGTCTTTCAACAGTACCACCAACGGCTCCGCCTGCACCTTGTATGAGATTAGATTTACCTTATGCAGTTGCTTTAAGGGAGTTATTTAGAGATTATAAAATGAGAGCACAGATGAATACAAAATATATGGAATCATCAACTAGAGAGGCAACTGTAACACATGTTTTGAACCTGCTTATTTCTAAATTGACAAGAGCTGATATACAATCAACTATTACTCCTGATGAAGGTAGAAATGTACCATGGCATATCTATAATATAGAAGCATGTGATACAGCTAAACAAGCTCTTATTGGTATGGATGGTCTTAAGGAAATGGTACAAATCAGGAGACATGAAGGTGAATTGGCTCGTAAGGTTAGAGAATTAAAAGAGAGAGCAATATTATTTATGGAAGAAATTTTAGAAGTTGGAGGATATTTTAAAGCTGTTGAATTAGGTTTTTTTGTCGATTCAGGATATTATCCGGAAAGAAATGGTGATGGTATAGCAAGGAAAATTGATGGAGGCATAGGTGCTGGTACAGTAGTTGAAAGAGAAGAAGATTATATGGCGCCTGTAACAGCACATTTTGGCTATAATAATATAGCTCAATATGATGAGAGTGCCGTAGATAATCCTTCAAAATTAATTGGTGGATGTACATTTGAAGACCCAGATAAAATCGTTTTTATAGATGAATTAGATGAAAATGACAATGTATATAAGCGACTAGAGGAAACGAGAGAATTTAGAGAAACTAGCAAAATAAAACCTGAAATGGAATGGCAGGGAGATGGAATTATTCAGATTACTTTATTTCTACCTACTGAAGAGAGAATTGCAGAAGTTGCTGCTATCGAGATAGGAAAACGAATGGGATTAGAAGATGTTGAAGTTATTCATAAAGAAATTATGCAGTTAGCAGAAGGTACAAGAATAGAATTAAAGGGTAGAGTTCCATTCACGATTGATACTAGCGAGTTGGTTATTCCGCCAAAACCGGAAGTAATGTCTGATGAAGAAATAAGAGCCGAAATAGAAGCTAATCCAATGAGAATAGTGGCAGCTACTGTAGGACAAGATGAGCATTCAGTTGGATTAAGAGAAATAATAGATATTAAACATGGTGGAATTGAAAAGTATGGTATTGAGTGTCATTATTTAGGCACATCGGTACCTGTTGAGAAATTAGTAGACGCCGCTATAGAATTGGATGCAGATGCAATTTTGGCTTCAACGATTATTAGTCATGATGATGTGCATTATAAAAATATGAAAAAATTACATGAGCTCTGCGTTGAAAAAGGGATTAGAGATAGAATCATAATAGCTTGTGGTGGAACTCAAGTTTCAAATGAATTAGCAGTACAGCAAGGTGTTGATGCAGGATTTGGTAGAGGAACTAAAGGAGTTCATGTGGCTACTTTTTTAGTTAAAAAACGCAGAGAATTAAAGGAGAAATTGAGAAATGAGGATTGATGTTTTAGTAGTGGAAATTGGAAGTACAACGACTGTAGTAAATGCATTCAATGGAATATACAGCTTAAATCCGGCTTTTGTTGGGCAAGGGCAAGCTCCAACAACTGTGCTTGAAGGCGATGTTAAGATTGGTTTGAAAGGTGCTATTGAAAGTTTAAGACAAAATATTGGAGCAAGTGAGATTGAATATGATGAATTACTTGCCACAAGCAGTGCTGCGGGCGGTTTGAGAATGACTGTACATGGGCTTGTCTATGACATGACAGTTAGAGCCGCTAAAGAAGCTGCTTTAGGAGCAGGTGCTAATATTCATCAGATTACAGCAGGCAGACTAAGGAAAAGTGATTTAAAGAAATTAGTTGCTATAAAGCCTAATATTATTCTTATAGCAGGTGGAGTAGATTATGGAGAGAGAGATACGGCTATATATAATGCTGAATTGATTGCAGAATTAGGTTTGGGAATACCTGTTATTTATGCAGGTAATATAGAAAACCATGATGATATTAGAGATATTTTCGAGGGTACTGGTACAAGACTATATATTGTTGAAAACGTATATCCTAAAATCGACCAATTGAATATAGAACCAACTAGGAAAGTTATTCAGGAAGTATTTGAAGAACATATAACTAATGCTCCTGGAATGAAGAAAATGCGTGAGATGGTAACAGGCAATATTATACCGACACCAGGTGCTGTAATGATAGCTTCAAAATTATTATATGATGAAATAGGAGATTTGATAACCATTGATGTAGGCGGTGCTACAACCGATGTTCACTCAGTAACAGAAGGTAGTGATGAAGTAAATAGGATGTTAATAAGTCCAGAGCCGTTAGCTAAGAGAACTGTTGAAGGAGATCTAGGTGTATATGTAAATATGAAAAATGTTGTGGAAAGAGTAGGTGTAGAAAAACTATGTAATAATCTTGAAATAGATGAAGAAACATTAAATACATTGATAAATAATTATAAACCTATTCCAGAAACTGAACTAGAAAAAAGATTAGTTGAAGAGCTTACATTAGAGGCAGTTATAACAGCTGTAAAGAGACATTGCGGACGTTTTAGACATTTATATGGTCCGAGTGGTAAAAAAACTATTGCTGAAGGGAAAGACTTAACAAATGTAAAGTATATTGTTGGTACAGGAGGAGCATTAACGAAACTTCCAAATAGAATTGAGATTTTAAGAAAAATAGCTCTAAGTAATAAAGGTGATGAATTGTTACCAACAAAAGAAGCAAGAATCTTAATAGATAATAATTACATTATGGCTTCATTAGGTGTATTATCTAAAAAATACCCTGATACTGCAATTAAATTATTAAAAGAAAGTCTAGAAATAAATTAGAGGGCTATTGCCCTCGTATTTTTTAAGGAGATGATAAAAGTGCGGTATCCATGTGTAGAGATTTCATTGGATAAAATAAAGCATAACACCAGAGAAATTGTTGAATTGTGTAAAAGAAATAATATAAATGTAACCGGCGTAACAAAGGTATTTTGTGGAGAGCCTAAAATAGCTAAAACAATGGTAGAGGGTGGAGTGCAAATATTAGCCGATTCAAGAATAGAAAATTTAATTAAATTAAAAGAAATCAATGTTCCTAAAATGCTACTCAGACTTCCTATGATAAGTCAAGCAGATGAAGTTATAAAATATTCTGATATATCTTTAAATTCTGAATTAAATACAATAAAAGAGCTGTCCAAAAAAGCTGTAGAGCAAAATAAGGAGCATAAAATAATTTTAATGGTTGATTTAGGCGATTTAAGAGAAGGAATATTTGATGAAGAAGAAATTTTTTTTGTAGTATCGGAAATACTAAAACTAGATGGTATAAAACTAATAGGTATAGGTACAAATCTGACTTGCTATGGAGGAGTAATACCAAAGTATGAAAATTTAAGTAAATTGGTTAAAATAAAGATGAACATTGAAAAAAAGTTTAATATAGAATTAGATATTATTTCAGGTGGAAATTCGAGTAGCTTATATTTACTAAAGGCTGGTGAAATGCCAAAGAAAATAAATCAATTAAGATTAGGTGAATCGATAGTTTTGGGAAGAGAAACAGCATATGGTGAAAGTATTGAAAATACATATGATGACTGTTTTAAACTTATTGTCGAAATTATTGAAATTAAAGAGAAACCTTCAGTTCCAATAGGAGAAATAGGTATGGATGCTTTTGGTAATAAGCCTAAATTTATTGACAAGGGCATTATGAAAAGGGCTATTTGTGCTATAGGAAAGCAAGATGTTGATTTAGGAGATATAATACCTTATGATAAGAATATTGAAATATTAGGAGAAAGCAGTGACCATTTGATTTTAGATATTACGAAGTGTGAAAAGAATTATGAAATTGGAGATAATGTAGAATTTAAGTTAACTTATGGTGGAATATTAAAGGTTATGACATCTGAATATGTGAAAAAGAATTTTGTATAAAATAGTTGAACTTATTTATATACTGTGTTAAATTAATAATATAAAATGAAATCTTAAATTTTGTATATTATAATGATTTTAAATAGGCTGCTGTTAACAAGTGGCCTTTTATTATTATTGATTGTGAGAATGTTTTAGAACTTATAGATATGAAAGGAGAAATCCGATGAACAGAACAATAGATATAACAAAGATATTTACTTTTGATAGTGCACATAAGTTAGAAGATTATGATGGAGAGTGTAGATTTTTACATGGACATACTTATAAACTTGAAATTACGATAAGAGGAGAAGTTGATAACAGAGGTATTGTAATTGATTTTAATGAATTGAAGGAGATAGTTAAAGAGAAAGTTATCAATGTTCTAGATCACAAATATTTAAATGAAATATTTGATTTTAATCCGACTTGTGAAAATATTTTGTTTTGGATATTTAATGAAATTGACAATGCAATAAAAAAAGATAATTGTTGGCTTAAAAAAGTTGTTCTTTGGGAAACACCAACAAGTTATGCGACTTTAGAAAGGTAGTTGTATATGTTAAAAGTGAATGAGATATTTTTAAGTATACAAGGAGAAGGTATTTCAACAGGATTACCTACTATTTTTGTAAGATTGACTGGATGTAACTTAAGATGTAGTTATTGTGATACAACTTATTCTTATAATTATGGTAATCATATGACTATTCAGCAGGTAATTAATAAAATTGAAAGTTATGGTTATAAAAGAGTATGTATAACTGGTGGAGAACCTCTTTTGCAAAAAGATATTATAAATTTATTAGAAAAGCTAACAGATTATGAAGTAAATATAGAGACAAATGGTTCAATAGATATAAGTAAGTATAAACTTATTGAAAAACATAGGTTTACTATGGATGTTAAAACCCCTACTTCAAATGAACATAGTAAAATGAGATTAAGTAATTTTGGCTATTTGAGAGACAATGATGAGATAAAGTTTGTAATAGGGACTTTTGAGGACTATAATTGGTCTAAAGAAATTATAAGAAAATATTACAATAAAGGTATTATTACATTTTCGCCAATCTATAACATGATTGAACCAAAGGAGATTGTTAATTGGATATTAAAAGATAAATTAGATGTCAGATTTCAGCTTCAATTGCATAAGATTATATGGAATCCAGATGAAAGAGGAGTATAAGACAAGGAGGATGTAATATGAAAAAAGCGGTTATATTGCTTTCTGGAGGATTAGATAGTACTACTTGTATGGGGATTGCTCAAAATGAAGGATATGAATTGTATCCTATTTCTTTTGACTATAAACAAAGGCACAGAAAAGAATTAGAAGCTGCAAAAAAAATAGCAGAGTATTATAATGTAAAAGAGCACAGGATTATTTCATTAGATAATGTAGGTGGTAGTGCTCTTACAGATAAAAATATAGATGTACCCGAGTATAAAGGTGATGGAGAAATTCCAGTTACTTATGTACCGGCTAGAAACATTTTATTTTTAAGCTATGCTTTAGGTTATGCTGAAGTAATAGGGGCAGAAGCGATATTTATAGGTGTAAGTTCGGTTGATTATAGTGGTTATCCTGATTGCAGACCTGAATTTATAGAGGCCTTTCAAAAAGTAGTCGATGTTGGTACGGCTGCAGGAGTTAAAGGTAAATCTATAAAGATAATTGCACCTCTTATAAATTTGTCAAAAGCAGAAACAATAAAACTCGGTACTAAGTATGGTGTTCCATATCATCTTACAACTAGCTGTTATAATGGAAAAGAAAAGGCTTGTGGAGTGTGTGATAGTTGTGTATTAAGATTAAAAGGATTTGCAGAAGCAGGAATAGAAGATCCAATAGAATATGAGAAGTAATTCATAAAGGAATATAATCATAACAATTATCCCCCTTTTATCATATATTGATTATATAATGATGAAGGGGGTTTTTGCATGATTTTAGTTACCGGTGCAGCGGGTTTTATAGGCAGTAATTTATGTGAATTGCTGTTGGAAAAAGGATATGAGGTTATAGGCATTGATAATTTTTATAATAATTACGAAAGATGGATTAAAGAATACCATTTGAAATATTGCCTAGGAAATCCGAATTTTATTTTTTTAGAGTATAATATTTTAGAACCAAATATAATGAAGCTCATCGAAGGATTAAAAATTGACTGTATTATTCATCTTGCTGATATACCGGGGGTAACTGCATGTAATGAAATTAATTTTGATGAATATATAAAATATAATATTGTTGCAACTCAAAGAATGTTAGATGCAATTAAGAATAAAGGAGTAAAAAAATTGATTTATGCTTCTTCTTCAACAGTTTATGGGGAAAATGAAGGTTTTCCGATGTCAGAATTACACAATCCTAGACCAATTTCTTTATATGGTGTTACTAAATTAGCTGGTGAAACTTTGTGCCATTATTATGGAAAAGTATATGATATAAGTGTATCTATATTAAGATTTTTTACAGTTTATGGACCTAGACAAAGACCTGATATGGCATTTCATAATTTCATAAAAAAAATTATAAATGGAGAAGAAATCTATATATATGGAGATGGGGAACAGAGACGAGATTTTATCTATGTAGAAGATATTTGTGAGATAATACTTAATTTACTAGAATTAGATTTAAAAAATGAAATATTAAATGTTGGTGGTGGCATTACTTTAAGTGTAAATGAATCCATTGAAATTATTGAAAAGTTATTAAATAAAAAGGCTGTAGTTAAATATATTGAGCCTATAATAGAAGAGCAAGTTATTACTTATGCTTCAGTTGAAAAATTGCAAGATATTATTACATTGAATAAAAAAACAGATATATATGAAGGATTGAAAAAGGAGATAGGTTATATTAAAAGTTTATACAACTTAAAAAAATAAAAATTATATTATATACTATTATTAAATGACGTTATTAGATAATAGTTAATGAAAAATGTCTAAATATGTATTTAAACAAATTTGTTTTATGTTGATTTTAAAGAATTATTAGGAGTGTGGTAGCTTGGATTTATTTACTTTAAATGCAGAAAATATATTGAAAAAACAGAGTCCGCTTGCAGAGAGAATGAGGCCTCGAACTTTAGAAGAATTTGTTGGACAAGAACATATTATAGGAAAAGGCAGATTGTTATATAGAGCTATTCAGGCTGATAAATTAACTTCTCTAATTTTACATGGACCACCTGGTACTGGTAAAACGACCCTTGCAAGAATCATAGCAAATACAACTAAATTATATTTTGAGCAGATTAATGCAGTAACTTCAGGTATTAAAGATATAAGGGAAGTAATTGAAAATTCAAAAGAAAGATTAGGTTTTCATAATAAAAGAACAATCTTATTTATCGATGAGATACATAGATTTAATAAATCACAACAAGATGCATTACTACCGTATGTTGAAAATGGTACAATTATTTTAATAGGAGCTACTACAGAAAATCCGTATTTTGAAGTTAATAAAGCTCTGCTATCTAGATCAATGGTGTTTAAGCTAGAACCATTAACTAAAGAACAAATAAAAGTAATTTTATTAAGAGCATTGAAAGATAAGGAGAGAGGATTAGGAAATTTAAATATTGAAATAAAAAAGGATGCATTAGAGCATATAATTAATACGGCTAATGGGGATTCAAGAATTGCACTTAATGCATTGGAATTAGCAGTTTTAACTACTTCTGCTAGCGAAGACGGAATAATACATATTACATTAGATATAGTTGAAGATTGTATTCAAAAAAGAGCTGTTAAATATGATAAAAATGGTGATGAACATTATGATACAATATCGGCCTTTATAAAAAGTATGAGAGGTTCAGATCCAGATGCAGCACTCTATTGGTTAGCTAAAATGCTACATGCTGGAGAGGATCCAAAATTTATTGCAAGAAGAATTATAATTTGTGCTTCAGAAGATGTAGGAAACGCTGATCCAAATGCATTAACTGTAGCTGTAGCTGCTTTTAAGGCATTAGATTTCATAGGAATGCCAGAAGGTAAGATACCTTTAGCACAAGCTGTAACCTATATAGCGGCTGCTCCTAAAAGTAATGCAAGTTATCTAGGAATAAAAAAGGCTTTAGCAGATGTGGAATTGATAGACGGACAAGTTCCACAGCATTTAAGAGATTTTACATCTAAGAGATTAGAAGAAGAAAAACTTAATATAAGCAGTCAATATAAATATCCTCATAATTATAAAAATTCATATGTAAGTCAGCAGTATTTGCCAAATGATTTAATAGGGAAAAAATATTATGTTCCTACTGAAAATGGGTATGAAAAAATAATTAAGAAGAGGTTGGAAGATCTTCGAAATAATAAATGATTTAAACAAGTAATGTTATGAGGTGCGTGCAGTGTATGGAGTATACAGTAATTACAAATAAAAAGAAATTAACTATATTTGTAGTAATTTTACTTATATTTTTTATAATTATACCTATTTTTTTGAATATTTTTATCGTTTATAAACATACGTTAAATGTAATCAAAAAAGAAAAAATAAAATCTATGGAACAGCTAATTATAAAGACATTTGAATCTTTGCAATTAACTATAGATGATATTGAAAATAGTGTAACCGAATTTGCTACTTCTATGGGATTGAGAAAATCACTACAGGAGTATTATAATCTAAAGCCCAAATATCAACATAGTATTGATGTGTATATTGAGAAAAAACTTAATGAAATCTCAAAGGATAATCCATATATTAGTAGAATTGTATGTATTACGGAAGATGACAGAATATATACGAATGGAATTGTTAGATTAGATATAAACAATTTTAAGTTAAGTCAGGTTTATTCTGAAATAAACTTAAATACAAATGATATGTTATGGGATTATGATTTTACAGGTCAGAAACTTAATTCTAATTTAGAAAATATATTTTATATTGTGCATAAAATAAAAGATGTAAACAACGAATCTGTATTAGGATATTTGATAGCATATATTGATTTAGATAGATTTAAAAATAAGTATACAAATATAAAAATAGCAGAAACAGGTGAGATTTATATAATAAATAATGATTTGAAGCCTATTATCAGTAAACCTAATTATAAAGTACCTAAAGAAAAATTAAAGGATATACAAAAGGCTGAAACATTAGTAATAAATACCATAAATATAGAAGATGAAAATTTTGTTATTAGTTTAATGCCCATATCAGAATTTAAAGGATACTTAATTGGAGTTGTTCCGTTGGAAGAATTATACTGTTCAACTAAAAAAGCGTTAAAAGGAAGCAATATATTTTTAAGCGTCATAGGAATTATATTATTTCTATGGATACTTATCGTTATCTATATTATTTCTAAATTGGTTTCGGAGAAAGAAATGACAAAATATAGACTTTATTTGTCAGAAGAGATGAATGAAAAATTGAGAATGTATAAGCACGATTTTATGAATCACTTACAGATTATACAAGGGTTATTGGAACTAAAAAAACCAGATAGAGCTTACGAGTATTTAAATAACGTATCAAAGGAAGGTAAACTTATTAAACAAAATTGTGCAATTGGAATTCCAGAGCTAGAAGCAGCTATATTTACGACGATTTCAAAAGCCAAAGAGTATGGTATAGATATAAAAATAGAGTCTCAGGAATTACCAGAAGAATTGCCAGTAAATTTATATGATTTAATAAAGATTTTGGTTAATTTAATAAAGAATGCTGTATATGCTCTTGAGAATGCACAGGGCAATTATAAACAACTTGTTATCAGGATATTTAGTGAATTAGATGAAATAGTTTTTGAAGTTAGTAATAACATTCCCATAATTCCTATGGAAATCAGAGATAGAATTTTTGAAAAAGGCTTTTCAAGCGATAATAAAGAAGAAAAGGGCTTAGGATTATATATAGTTAAGCAGTTAGTTAACAAAAATGGTGGGCACATAGAATTGAAGGTAGATGAAAAAGGAAATCACTTTCTCGTTTATTTTCCTATGTTGAAAAATTAATAACTATAGTTTAGTTATGAATAATGTAATAGCTGAGGAACGTTTAAACCCTCAGCTATTATATTATTCAATTTTTTCAATATAAGATTTATAATCTTCAATTTTTCCTATTTTAATACATAGCTTTTTAAAATATTCATCTGTAATTTTCCACGTATGAGCACTGGTTTTCCCATGTCTTATATAAACATAATTATACTTATCATGAGAGTAAATTTTAAAACCTTTTTTGATGCAGTCCTTGCAAAAATTAACGTCTTCTCCTAAAGTAATATTTCTAAACTTTACTTTATTAAAGACATCCTTTTTTATTATCATAGTTGGTCCTTCAATTCTTGTGAGGTAGCGATTTTCTTTTCTAGGATTTCTAATAGCTAATGTTTTACTAGCTTCAAAATAGACAAAAGTTGTAGATTTTCCAACTATATCTGCATTCGTTTTTAATAGAGCCATAATTGAACTGTTGAGGTAATAAGGAGAATAGTAGTCGTCATCATCAAATTTTGCTATGATTTCATGTTTGCAGTTATTTACTGCAAAATTTAAGCATTCTCCAAGACTTATGTTTTCATCAAGTTGATATATACTTATGTTTTGAAAATCGGAAGCTTTTAGTTTCCACTTGTTAATATCCATTATATTTTTATTTAAGATTATAATTAATTCTTTTACTCTATAGAGTTGTCTATTAAAATTTTCGAAAATATTATTCATATAATTTGGCCTGTTAGTACATGTTATGACAGATACCCCAATGTTAATCGATTCATCAAAAAGACCCATAAAATACACCTCATTTGACTGAAATTTATTATATTTTTACCATTCATAAAGTAGTAACATAATCTATAACTTTAAATATACTAGTATTATATAGAATAAAATCTTCATTAAATAAAGTAAGGGGGAATAATTACGAAAAGGAAATACTTCAAAAATGATAAATATTATATAGCAGTTTTTGATACAAAAAATAATGCAATTCAGTTATATTATATTTTAGAAAAAAAAGGCATAAATAAGTTTCAACTTATTTCGACTCCTTGCCAACTTAGTTTTGGTTGTAGTTATTCAATCAAGTTTAATAACATAGAAGATTTTGAAATACTTAATAGAGAAGCAGTCAAGTATAAAAAGCATATTTGCAAAGTATATAGAGTAGAAAGAATTAATGGTAAAAAGCAAATTAAACAGGTTAAAGGTATTATTTAAAAAATTCTTTTAATTTATTAATTAAATTTTTTTTAGGTGTGTTTTTAATTATATTTTTTAAATCATTTATTTCTGATTCTAAATTTTCTATATAAAGTAGGTTTTCTTCATATTTTTCATTTATAGATTTTATTATCTGTGATATATCCTGATTTTCCTTTTTGTATTCGGTTACTAGATCATTTAAATTATCTAATCTAGTTAAAATTGAATCTAAATCGTTTTTATTTGATTTTATCTTATTTTCTAAATTTTTCGTATTATTTAACAATAGTGTTTCTATTTCTTTTTTTATTAAGTCAATATTATATGTTTTTGAAAAAATGTCTTTTATTTGTTGATTTGTATTATTGACAAATTCTTCTATGTTATTATCTTCAACACTACAGGATTTATCTGCAGTATCAATTGCAATTGACTTTTCAGGTTTATTTATAATTTTATTTTTCTGTTCTATTGTGTCTAGATTTAATCTAGAAATTTTTATATCATTATTTGTAGAGTTTTTTGTATCCAATGTAATCGTATTAAGGTATTTACAATATAATTCTATGGTATCAGTAATTTTGGCATATATATGATTAATTTTTATTTTACTTTTTTCGTTATGATTATTAGATGTATATCTGTAATATTTCCAGTCTTGATTTCCAAAATTATTTAAAGACGTGTCATTTACCCATGAAGAACCGAAGTCTTTAGAAAATAAGCCTTTAATTGAATCATTTTGTTTGTATAATATACGCAGAAGACCAAAATCTTCATAGATTACAGGATGTGTATATGTGCTGCGAGATAAAGGTAATTCAACAGATTTCCATTTACCTTTCTGATTGGTAATCACTGGACGTTGTTTATAAACAAAGCGTAAATTGCTATTATCGAGTTTAGACCAGACTAAATGTATTATATTTCTATTATCAACGAAAATATAAGGGTGAAGGTTATCTACTGATATATCAGATACTCTTATAGGATATTTTGACCAACTTTTTAAGAAAGAACTATAATGTGTGTAATATATTTGTTGGGTTCTACTTTCTACATTTTTATAAATCAGATGAATATTTCCGAGTTTATCGAAGTCTATATAATATGGACTCATATATTTTCCGGGTGTAATGCTTATTACATTTTTCTTTTCCCAAGACTGTTTATTTCCAATAATATGTTGAATAGTCCAAACAGTAGAATTAATAATATTGCTGAATGCATAGAAAATGTGTATTTCATCTTTTATTACTTTAAGATAGAAATAATCGTATCTATTAGATTTTACATCGAGTGTTGTAAGATGTTTTTTTGATAATTTATTTTTAAAGTAAATATAGTATATGATATTTCCTGTTTTTGTGATACAAATTATGTGTATTTTATCATTATTATCGATGTCTACAGAATAATCTATGATGTCTAGGTTTATAAGTTCTTTAGATTCTAAAATTTTCCTGTTTTTGTCATATGTATTACTAAAAATAGCATTGTTTTTATAAAAAATGTTGTAATAAATACCAGTTGAAGTTCTAACTATAAAGCTTTCTTTAGAATGTAAACTCATAACATTCACCCCACAAAAAATTTATAAAAATATGCACCAAAGTTGCTATATTTCATAATATGAAAGTAAAGATGAATTTATTAAATTAATTATTTAGAGGGGTGAAAATATATGACAAATGGATTTGATCCAAGTCCTGGTGATCCAATAATGGAAAATGATCTAAGTTATATTACAGAAACAGTATGCATAATAGCTGATAAGGTATATGCTCATTGTCAGCAAAGAGAATGTTTCCCTGAAGTAGAAGTAGATTTAGAAGGGGGAAAATTCAAAAGCATCAGATTTAAACCAGGTTTTATTGTAGATGGAACTTTGATTGTAACAGAATTACCAAACAGACCTAATTTTAAAAGAGTAAGATTTACTTTAAGAATACCATATGAAATAACTAGAACTGATGGAACTGTAATAGAAGGATTTTTACCTGATATACTTAAAGATATAGTAATGTTTATTCCACCTGCAAGAGATGAGTTTGAGTTTAGAATTGTAGTTGAAACAAGATCACAGGTATTAGATACACCAACTGAACTTGACGGATTATTGAAGTTTGCTGTTGGTACTTTCTTAATCATCAAAGTAGTTGGTAGAGTACAATTGTTAATACCAGCATTCGGATTCTGTCCTGAACCACCAGAATGTGAAGAATTTAATCAAGAAGAAGACATTTGTAAACAATTTGATTATGAACCATTCCCAGATTTCTTCCCACCACAATTTGAAGATCTATTCCCAGAAACAGAATGATTTGTCTAAAAGAGGTGCAAATAGCACCTTCTTTTTTTAGTTCAAATAACTGCATAATATATTAATAAAAAAGAGAAAAAATTGAATGTTGACAGATTTAGTAGGGTATAATATACTTAATATAGAATTCCAAGTGAATCACTAGGGATTATAAAGAGGTGATATAAATATGAAGTTATCTACAAAAGGAAGATATGGTTTAAAAGCCATGTTTGAATTAGCTAAGAGATATGGCGAAGGGCCGATACCCTTAAAAAGTATTGCTGATAGTCAAGATATATCAGAAAATTATTTAGAACAGCTTATTTCTGTTTTGAAAAAAGAGGGTATTGTAAATAGTGTACGAGGAGCACAAGGAGGATATTTATTAGCATCACCTCCTAAAGATATAACGGTTGGCAGGATTTTAAGAGCTTTGGAAGGGAACTTGGCTCCCACTGATTGTGTTATTAAGGATGAGGCTTTTAAATGTGATAAAGAAGATTTTTGTGTAACAAAAACTATTTGGGTTAAAATAAGAGACAGCATAAATGATGTAATTGACTCAGTAACTTTACAAGACATGGTTGATGAGCATTATAAGATGAATAAAAATAAAGGTTATATGTATTATATATAAAAATTTTTTTAATAAAGTTAAAGTAGATTTTGTTTATATTTATCTAGATTAAAAAAGTATTTTTTATGTTAAAATAAAATGGAATTTATTCGTTTATGGGAGGTTTTTTTATGGAGAGATATGTATATATGGATTATGCTGCTACTACTCCAGTTAAAAAGGAAGTTTTAGAAGAGATGATGCCATATTTTACAGAGAAATATGGCAATCCATCAAGTATATACAGAATAGGTAGAGAATCTAGGGCAGCAATTGATGAAGCTAGAGAAAGAGTAGCTAAAATAATAGAGGCTAAACCCAAAGAAATTTATTTTACGAGTGGAGGTTCAGAATCTGACAACTGGGCTATAAAAGGAGTTGCATTTGCTAATAGAGATAAGGGGAATCATATTATAACTAGTAAGATTGAACATCATGCAGTGTTACATGCTTGTGAATACCTAGAAAAACATGGTTTTGAAGTTACTTATTTAGATGTAGACGAATATGGCATAGTGGATTTAGAGCAGCTTAAAAATGCTATAACAGATAAGACTATTTTAATTACTATTATGTTTGCTAATAATGAAATTGGGACTATACAGCCGATTCAGGAAATAGGTAAAATAGCAAGAGAAAAGGGAGTTTATTTCCATACTGATGCAGTTCAAGCTATTGGCAATGTTGAGATCGATGTTAATAAGCTCAATATAGATTTACTTTCTATGTCAGCACATAAATTTTATGGGCCTAAGGGAGTTGGTGTATTATATATTAGAGAAGGTGTTAAAATTCATCCTTATATACATGGTGGTGCTCAAGAGAAAAACAGAAGAGCTGGTACTGAAAATGTTGCAGGGATAGTAGGATTAGCAAAGGCGTTAGAATTAGCTTATGAAAATTTAGAAGAACATAATAAAAAATTAGTTTATTTAAGAGATAAACTCATTAAAGAAGTTACTAATAAGATTGATTATGTAAGAGTAAATGGGCATCCAGAAAAAAGACTACCGGGAAATGTAAATTTTTCTATAGAATTTGTTGAAGGTGAAGCTCTATTATTGAGTTTAGATATGATGGGAATAGCTGCATCTAGTGGTTCCGCATGTACTTCTGGTTCTTTGGATCCGTCTCATGTATTACTTGCAATAGGATTACCTCATGAAATAGCACATGGGTCACTAAGATTTACATTAGGAGATTTTAATACGGAAGAAGATGTGGATTATGTAGTTGAGAGTTTAGTTAAGATTGTAGAAAGATTAAGAGAGATGTCGCCATTATATGAAAATGTAAAGGAGGGTAAATAATGTATTCAGAAAAGGTCATGGATCATTTTATGAATCCTAGAAATGTAGGTGAAATTGAAGATGCAGATGGAGTTGGTCAAGTAGGGAATCCTAAATGTGGTGATATAATGAAAATATACCTAAAAATAGAAGATGGTATCATAGTAGATGTTAAATTTAAAACATTCGGCTGTGGTTCTGCAATTGCTTCTTCAAGTATGGCTACTGAATTAATCAAAGGGAAAAGCATTGAGGAAGCAGTTAAATTAACAAATAAGGCTGTAGCTGAAGCTTTAGATGGGCTTCCTCCTGTGAAAATGCACTGTTCAGTTTTAGCCGAACAAGCAATTAAAGCAGCTCTTTTAGATTATGCTAAGAAAAATAATGTAACAATAGAGGGATTAGAAGATTTCAATCCTGATGAAGACCCACATGAACACTAAAAAAGCTACTGCTAAACAGTAGCTTTTTTCAAAGTTCATAAAAAGTTTAATAAATTGTATACTTTGAAAAATTGAAGCAAAATATATATTATATATAAAATAGATAGAGGTGGATTATGGAAAAAAAGAGAGTTGTAATAGGTATGAGTGGTGGTGTTGATAGTTCAGTTGCAGCATATTTACTTAAAGAAATGGGTTATGAAGTAATAGGAGTTACAATGCAGATTTGGCAGGAAAAAGACCATAATGTTATAGAAAAAGAAGGAGGATGTTGTTCACTTTCAGCAGTTGAAGATGCTAGAAGGGTTGCTAATTATTTAGGTATACCTTATTATGTTATGAATTTTAAAGATGTCTTTAAAGAAAAAGTTATAAATTATTTTATAGACGAATATGGTAAAGGAAGAACACCAAATCCTTGTATAGCTTGTAATAGATTTGTTAAATTTGAAGAATTATTAAGAAGAGCTAAATCACTCGGTGCAGATTATGTTGCAACTGGGCATTATGCTAAAATCGTATACGATGAAGAAATAGGCAGGTATTTATTAAAACGTTCGGAAGCAGTAAGTAAGGATCAAACTTACGTGCTATATAATTTAACACAAGATCAGTTAAAACATATATTGATGCCTTTAGGTAATATTGGAGATAAGGAAAAAGTTAGAGAAATAGCAAGAGAATTAGGTTTAATTGTGGCTGAAAAACCAGAAAGCCAGGAGATTTGCTTTATTGAAGACAATGATTATGGTAAGTTTATAAGGGAAAATGCTGATTATGAAATTAAACCGGGATATTTTGTAGATACTGATGGAAATATTTTAGGCAAGCATAAAGGAATAACACATTATACAATTGGACAGAGAAAGGGTTTAGGGCTAGCACTTGGAAAACCAGTTTATGTCGTACACATTGATCCTGAAAAAAATATAGTGGTTGTCGGTGATGCTGAAAAAGTTTTTGGCACTGAACTTATTGCAAATGATTTAAATTTTATACCATTTGAAAAATTAACGAAACCATTAAAAGTTAAGGCGAAAATTCGATATACTGCAAAAGAAACAGATGCTACTGTATATCCTATTGAAGAAGATAAAGTTAAAGTTGTATTTGACGCACCTGTTAGAGCTATAACCCCGGGACAATCTATTGTATTTTATGATGGTGACATTGTTGTTGGTGGTGGAACAATTTTAAAGAAAATATTATAATTAAATTGTGGAATAATAAATATATAAGAAATAAAACTATAAAGTGAGGTTTTTTTAGTGAAAAAAGCCAGTGAAATAGTTGGATTACCTGTAATGAGCAAAACTTCTGGAAAGAAAATAGCTGTTATAAAAGATTTAGTTTTTTCGAGAAAGAAGTTTAGAATTCTGGCTTTGATGACACATGAAGGTAGTGTTTTTAAAGAAGCAAAAATAATAAAATATAAAAATGTAATAAGTGTTGGGAAAGATGCTATTATAGTTGATAAAGAAAATGTTATTGAATCTGCAGCAAATATACCTGATATTTTTCAATTAATAAAGGAAAGAGAAAAAATAATAGGTGAGGATGTAATAACAGAATCTGGAGAAAATATAGGGATAATAAAGGATATAATAATAGATGAAGGCAGTGGAAAAGTATTAGGTTTTATATTATCCGATGGTTTAATCCAAGATATTATGGATGGTAGAAATGTACTGCCTTATATATATGGAATTACATTTGGTAAAGATGCTATGATAATTTCGGATGAAATTAAAACAGAGTTTGACAAAAATAAAGAATACTTCAAAAAACTTCTAGAATTAGAGCAGTAAAAGAGTAATAAACTAATTATAAATGATATAAGGGAGTGTATAAAATGAAAAGTAGATTTGTAAAAGGAGTTATTGCTGGAAGCATAATAGGTGCAACAGCAGGAGTATATGCTGCAAGTAGAATGACTCCTAGGCAAAGAAAGAGGCTAATGAGGACAGGTAAAAAAATGCTTTTTACTATGATGGATAATATGGGGTGGTTTTAAATAAGGCAGCTTTGCTGCCTTTATATATGAGGAGGTTATCATGCGGAATTTAGTTAATTTTATTATTTATTTACGAGAGATTTTTATTGTCTGTTTACTGGGATTTATAATTTATTTTTTAGTTAATATCGGGAATAAATATGTAGAAACTAATAAACGGATTTCAATTTCAAAAAAGAAAATTATTAAAATCGTAACGACTTTGCTAATAGTTTTGTTTGTCTACATAATTGGTAAAATCACTAAAAATGTAACCGGATTATTTACTCCATTTATTTTATCAATAGGATTATCATATCTTTTAAATCCTATGGTTAATAGTTTGGAAAAAAGAAAGGTGCCGCGGGCTTTAGGTGTACTTATAGTATATTTGATTTTAATAGGATTTATACTTATTATTTCTTTTTCTATTTTTCCTAAACTCATAAATGAATTTAAAAAATTAATAGATGTTTTACCTAACTATTTTAATGATGCCTATGAGTTTTTTAATGAAATCTATATAAGTTATTCGAAAAATATTGCAAATTTACCACCCGGGTTACAAGGTATAAACGAAGTAGTAAAGTCGAATCTTGATAAAATACAGGTTACATTATTAAATTCCTTGAAAAACTTTACAAATTCTATTATGCATATTTTTTCAAAGGCAGTTAGTTTTATTTTAATTCCGATTTTAACTTTTTATTTTCTAAAAGATAAAGATTATTTTAAGAAAAAAATAATTATGATTATTCCGAAGGTATATAGACAAGATGTTTTATATGTATTCAGGGAGATTGATGTGGTATTAGGGAAATTTATTAGAGGACAACTTATAGTTGCAGTTTTTGTCGGGGTGGCTACAACTATTGGATTATTAATGTTAGGTATTGATTTTGCATTAATAATAGGAATAATAGCAGGGATAGCTAATGTTATACCATATTTTGGGCCTATAATAGGAATAATACCTGCACTTGTATTTGCATTAATGGAAAGTCCTTTAAAAGCTTTGTGGGTTATTATTTTATTTACTGCGATTCAGCAATTTGAAAGTGGAATAATTTCTCCTAAAATTGTAGGTGAAAGCGTAGGATTACATCCTGTAGTAGTAATTTTTTCATTATTAATTGGAGGAAGTTATTTTGGAATATGGGGACTTTTACTAGCAGTTCCTATTACAGCGATATTAAAGATAGTAATAAACTTTATAATTAATAAACTTATTAGATTATAGGCTATATTGACAAGAATAGATATTTTATTTATAATCCTTATTGAAGAAAATATTGTTAACAACGATGATAGGGAGTAGTAGGTATTACGAGTCTTATAGAGAGAATACCCATGGCTGGAAGGTATTTAGACGAGTGTACTGAAGCAGCCCTTAAGTTGAGGCTTTGAAATTAGAGTAGGAGTCTACGGTTATTCCGTTATCATATTTGAGCGACTTTATAGTAAGTAGGGTGGTACCGCGGGTTTTTCTCTCGTCCCTAATTCAAGGGGCGAGTTTTTTTATAATCAGAAAATAAATACTATATAAAAATATAATATAAAATTTAAAGAAAGGGTGAACTAAATGAAAAAGTTAAGTTTACACGAAGTACGTAGCGAATTTTTAAATTTTTTTAAGGAGAAGGAACATCTTATAGTTCCAAGCTACTCATTAATCCCTAAAAATGATAGAAGTTTATTACTCATAAATGCGGGAATGGCACCATTAAAGCCATATTTTGTAGGGAAAGAAGAACCGCCAAGAAAAAGAATGGCAACTTGTCAAAAATGTGTCAGAACTGGCGACATAGAAAATGTTGGAAAAACCGACAGACATGCGACTTTTTTTGAAATGCTAGGGAATTTTTCGTTTGGAGATTATTTCAAAGAAGAAGCTATTAAATGGGCATGGGAATTTATAACTAAAAGGCTGCAAATATGTGAAGATAAATTGTGGGTGTCGGTTTATTATGAAGATGATGAAGCTTTTGAAATATGGAATAAGGTTATAGGTATTGATAGTAATAGGATAATTAGATTAGGTAAAGAGGATAATTTCTGGGAATTAGAAATTGGTCCTTGTGGCCCTTGCTCTGAAATCTATGTAGATAGAGGGGAAAAGTACGGTTGTGGTAAAGATGATTGTAAACCGGGATGTGATTGTGATAGATATGTAGAAGTTTGGAATTTAGTATTTTCACAATTTGATAAAGATGAGAATGGTAATTATAAAGATTTACCAAATCCTAATATAGATACTGGTATGGGACTTGAGAGAATAACAGCAGTACTTCAAGGAGCAAATAATATTTTTGAAATTGAACCGATTAAAAGTATATTGAATAAAGTAGAGGAAATAAGTGGTGTAGTTTATGGAAAGGATTATAAGAAAGATACTTCAATAAGGGTAATTACTGATCATATAAGGGCTATCACTTTCTTGGTAGGAGATGGTGTGTTACCAAGCAATGAAGGAAGAGGTTATGTTTTAAGAAGATTGATTAGAAGAGCGGCTCGTCATGGGAAATTGTTAGGAATAAATGAAAAGTTCTTGAGTAGATTGTCTAATATAGTTATTGAAAATTGGAAAGAGGTTTATCCAGAATTAGAAGAAAGACAGGTTCAGATTAAAAGCGTAATTGATATAGAAGAAGATAAATTTAATGAAACGATTGATCAAGGTATTAATATTTTAAGAGAATATATAGAAAAGATTAAAAGTAGAGGAGAAACTAAATTAGACGGCGAAAGTGCATTCAAATTATATGACACATATGGTTTTCCATTAGATTTGACTAGGGAAATACTAGAAGAAGAGGGTCTAACAGTAGATGAGTTAGGTTTTAACAGAGAAATGGATAAACAGCGAGAAAGAGCTAGAAAAGCAAGAGCAGAAAAAGATAGTCAAGCTTGGGATATAGATATAGAAGGGTTTGATATTGATAAAGGAAAAACTATTTTTAAAGGATATAATAATATTAGACTAGAGACAGAAATATTGAATATTATTAAAGATAATAAAGTAGTCAAAAAACTTGAAAAAGGACAAGAGGGTATTTTAGTTCTAAAAGAGACGCCTTTTTATCCTGAAAGCGGAGGACAGGTTGGAGATAAAGGTAGATTGTTAAACAGTAATTTTGAATGTGAAGTTTTCGATACCAAGAAAGGTAATAAAGGTGTTATTCTTCATAAAGTAATTGTAAAGAATGGAGAAGTTTCAGAAGGGGATAAAGTAGAGGCTATTGTAGATGAGAAAAAGAGATTAGATGCAGCAAGAAATCATTCTGCTACACATCTTTTACACAGAGCTTTAAAAGATATTGTAGGCGAACATGTAAATCAAGCCGGTTCTTTAGTGGAACCTGATAGATTGAGATTTGATTTTACGCATTTTGAAGGATTAAATAAAGATACACTTGAAAAAATAGAAAAATTAGTTAATGAAAAGATATTACAATCATTAAATGTAGAAACTTTTGAAGTTTCTTTAGATGAAGCTATAAAAATGGGAGCAGTAGCTTTATTTGGTGAAAAATATGGTGAAAAAGTTAGAGTTGTAAAAATGGGAGATTATTCTCTAGAATTATGTGGTGGTACTCATATTAGTAATACAAGTCAAATTGGTATGTTTAAAATTGTAAGTGAAAGTGGAGTAGCATCTGGTATAAGGAGAATAGAGGCAATTACAGGTATAAAAGTTTTTGAATATCTAAATAATATGGAGAAGAAAATAAATTCATTAGCGGAACTGCTTAAAACAAATAAAAAAGAAATTTTAGACAAGACAAAGGCTCTAATTGATCAAAATAAATTATTAGAAAAAGAGATTGATAATTTAAAGTCTAAAATAGCGAGTTCAAAAGTAGATGATATTATTAGCGAAAAAGTTGAAATTGATGGATTGAATTTGATAGTTAAAAGAATAGATGATATGGGTATAAATGAATTAAGACAATTGGGGGATAGAATTAGAGATAAAATGGGCTCTGTTTTAGTTGTTTTAGGTTCAGTTAAAAATGATAAAATTTCATTTGTCGCTATGGCTACAAAAGATTTGGTTTCAAAAGGTATACATGCAGGAAATATAATTAGAGAGGTAGCTAAAGAGACTGGTGGTGGCGGAGGTGGCAGACCTGATATGGCCCAAGCCGGTGGGAAAGATGTATCTAAAATAGATATTGCTTTATCAAAAGTTGTAGATATAATAAAAGGACAGTTATAATAATTTTTAGCCATATTTTCCTGACCCTTATGGGTCAGGTCCAGACTATTGATGAACTTATATTTATGAAAATGAAATCGAATGCTTGAAAGAATTTAGTTAAAAAACTAGGTGAAAATTTTTAAGAAAATTCGTAGGTTTGACAGGATGTCAAACCAGCATCCTACAAGACAGGAGGTCTTGATTAGGTGCGTTAGGATTTTCTAAAAATTTGAACCTTTAGTTTTTTCTAAATTCGTCTGCATGAGCGTTATTTTCATAAAATATTTCACTTTGTCAACAAGCTCTCCTGACCCTTATGGGTCAGGTTTTCACAATATTAATTATAAATTTAAAGGAATATGTATATAATTGTAGAATATATGATATAAATAAAAGGGAGGGATTGTTGTGAAAGATATGATGAATCAGACTATGAAATTTAATGTAGAAAAAGAAAATGTTACCGAAGCTAGAAAGATAATTATAAGTGTATATAATGCTTTAAAAGAAAAAGGCTATAATCCAATAAATCAAATGGTAGGTTATATTCTTTCTGGAGATCCAACTTATATTACAAGTCATAAAAATGCAAGGACTTTAATTAGAAAACTAGAAAGAGACGAATTATTAGAAGAATTGCTAAAAAACTATTTGGAAAACTAAAAGTGGAGCGATTGCTTTGTTTAAAACACTAAAGAAGAATTTGTTTAGAATTTTAATTATGATTATTATACTAATAATAAGCGGAAAAAGTTTTTGTATTTCTGAATCTAATAATAGAAAAAAAGTGATTATGATAATTTTAAACAGATTAACATTTGAAGATTTAGAATATATGGACAACCTGCAAGCTTTAATTGAAGATGGAAGTATAGGAGTAATGAACACAAGAGGTTTGTATGGATATAAAGGTGCAGAGTCCTATGCAACGATTAATGCATCTGGAAGAGCTAATGCAACATATCTGAACTCAAAGAGCTATAATTTGAATAATAATATATCTAAAATTTATAAAAGAAGATTAGGAATCATACCAGATAGATATCAAATTGTTAATACTGAGGTTGTAAAGCTTAATAAGTTAAATAACAAGAATAGATTTAATGCTAAAATTGGAGCGTTAGGTTACGCTTTACATAAAGAGGGTTTAAAAACAGCAGTATTTGGGAATTCAGATACTGCTGATAATATTATTAGGACAAATTGTCTAATAGCTATTGATTTTAGAGGGTTTATAGATTATGGGAATGTAGATAATATTTTAATTAAAGATGATTTATACCCATATGGAATACGTACCGATTATGAAAAAATATTAATAGAGTTGAAGAATTTAAAAAATAATGCTTCATTAATAGTCATCGAAACAGGCGATTTAGATAGGCTTTATTTTTGTAGAGATAACCTAACAGATATAATGTATTTCTTACATAGAGAAAGAATATTGAAGAAAGCAGATGAGTTTATAGAAAATTTAGTAAATAGTATTGATAGAAATTCGACAAGACTTATAGTAATAAGTCCAAATATGGGAGACGATAAGATAGAAAGTGCTAGTGAGTTGACACCTTTAATATTTTGGGGAGATGGAATATCTAAAGGAATTTTATTTTCAGAAACTACAAAGAAGAATGGTATTGTATCTAATATAGATATTGCACCTTCAATTACAAAATATTTAGATGTTGATTATAAAGGTTTTACTGGAGCTGACATCAAATTTAAAAGACATAGTAATAATCTAACATTTATTAAGCAATTAAGTTATAAAATTAAATTTGTTTCGAATATTAGAAAACAGTTTTTAAAAATATATGTAATCAGTGAAATGATTTTTATTATAACTGTAACTTTTGTTTTATTATTTAAAAAGCTATTAACAAAGAGATTATTGTTTTTTATCAAATTAATACTTATGTTAATAATCATTATACCTCTTGTTTTTTTAATCGTATCAAGTTACAATATAATGGATACTTGGGAATATATAAAACATATCATCATAATATCTTTTTCAATATTAGCATTGACTTTGGTTTTCAATTCTGAAAATAGATTACAATTTATTGGTGCATTAACATGTGTGACTATTCTAATAGATCTTTTTACAAATTGTGAATTAACTAAAATGTCTATTATTGGATATGATCCGATAATAGGGGCTAGATATTATGGATTAGGCAATGAGTTAGTAGGTATTCTAATTTTTTCATTATTTACTATGCTTACTTTTATATTAAAAAATAAACCGAAAAAACTGTTTTTATATATGCTACTTATTTTTAATATATATCTTTTAATAAGTTCAAATTTTGGGGCGAATCTAGGTGGAGGGCTGACTTTAGCATTCATATTTATTTATATAATATTTGATGATTTTTTTAAAGCTAAAAAGAATCATTTTAATATAAATATATTAAAAGTGCTGTTGATATTATTATCTATTGTTTCTATAATTATAGTTATTGATATTATATTAAGTAATAGTACGACGCATATAAGCGATTTTATTGGTAGAATGTTGTCTGGAGACATTAATTATATTTACAATGTAATAGTTAGAAAGTTATTGATGAATGTCAAATTATTTAAAGTATCTATTTGGGGAGAATCACTCCGAACAAATATTATATTGTTTGCGATTTTATTAATAACTCAAAAAAATATTGTAAAGAAGATTTTATTTAAAAATAAAAATATAACTTTTGGGTTTAAATGTTCTATAATTAGTGCAATTTTTGGGTTGCTTTTAAATGATTCTGGTGTTGTTATGGCAGCTTTAATACTTCTATTAAACGTAACTGCTTTGACTTACCTAATAATATCAGCATTGGAGATGTGTTGTAATGGAATACAGAAATCTTGGGAAGACTAATATTAAAGTATCAAGAATATGTTTCGGTTCTTTAACGATGGGGCCGCTTCAGGCTAATTTACCAATAGAGACAGGTGCTAATATAATAAAATATGCTTATGAGCGTGGAATTAATTTTCTAGATACGGCTGAATTATATGATAATTATGAATATATTAAAGAAGCACTAAAAACTATACCGAGAGAAAAATATATTATAGCAACAAAATCTTATTCTTATTCAGAGGAAACAGCAGAAAAAAGCCTTTTGAATGCATTACAAAAATTAGAAACAGATTATATCGATATTTTTTTATTACATGAGCAAGAAAGTGAACATACAATTAGAGGCCATTATGAAGCAATTGAATATTTTTTAAAGGCTAAAGAGAAAGGATTGATAAGAGCCTTTGGAATTTCAACGCATAGAGTAAGTGCGGTATTGGATTCGTTAAAATTTAAAGAGATTGAAGTTATACATCCAATAATTAATAAGTTTGGTTTAGGAATACAAGATGGAAGTTCAGAAGAAATGATTGATGCTATAAGAAAGGCATATGAAAAAGGTATTGGTATATATGGGATGAAGCCTCTAGGGGGCGGACATTTAATAAATAGAGTAGAAGAAGCCTTTGAGTATGTCAAAAATATACCATATCTTCATTCGATAGCTATAGGAATGCAATCGATTGATGAAGTCGATGCCAATATTAGTTTGTTAGAAAAAGGGAATATACCAAAGTATCTAAAAGAAAGATTAGGCAAGAAGACTAGAAGGCTTATAGTCCAGGATTGGTGTATAGGATGCGGAAAATGTGTTAAGACATGCAAACATGGAGGAATTGAAATTGTAGAAGGTAAAGCTAGAGCAGTTACAGATAAATGTATTTTTTGTGGGTATTGTGCAGCAGTATGCCCAGAATTTTGTATAAAAGTAATATAGTTGGAGGTGTTTATGAAGAGAATATTAGGACTTGATGTTGGTGATAAAACTATTGGAGTAGCAGTTAGCGATCCTCTATGTTTAACGGCACAGGGCGTAAAAACAATTAAGAGGAAAAGTATTAAAAGTGATTTAAATGAATTAGAAGAAATCATTAATAATTATGAAGTTAATGAAATAGTAATTGGGTTACCTAAAAACATGAATAATTCATTAGGTCCCCAAAGTGAAAAAGTTATTAAGTTTGCAGAAAGGGTAAAGGAAAGATTTAAAATTAATATAGTGTTTGAGGATGAAAGGTTGACAACTGTAATTGCTGAAAAGGCGTTAATTAATGCCGATGTAAGCAGAAAAAAAAGAAAAAACGTTATAGACAAATTAGCAGCTGTTTTTATTTTACAATCTTATTTAGATAAAATAGATAGGAAGGTGATAAAATGACAGATAGACACGAGACAATAACACTTATTGACGACGAGGGCAATGAGATAGAATTTGAGGTAATAGCTACATTTGATATTGAAGAAAGAGAGTATGCAGTATTACTTCCTGTTAATGAGGAGGAAGACGAAGCGTATATATTAAAGATTGAATATGATGAGGATGGTAATATGATTTTGGTAAATATAGAGGATAAATCGGAGTTTGATGATGCTGCGGCTGTATATGAAGCTATTATAGATGAAATAATTTAAAAATATATTAAAATATTGAAATTTTGAATTAACATATTTGTTGACTTTTCCATAATATAGTTATAGACTAATATATAGAATAAGAAAAGCAGGTGAAGTGATGGAAAATTTGGTAGAAAGTTTAAAAGAACAGCTCAAGGAAAAAGGATATAAATTGACAACACAAAGAAGGATTATACTTGATGTAATATTAGAAAATCAGGGCAAACATTTAAGTCCAGAAGAGATATATGAAAAAGTTAGAGGAAAATTTCCTGAAATAGGTTTAGCTACTGTTTACAGAACTTTACAATTATTTGAGGAATTAAATATAATTTATAAATTGAATTTTAATGATGGTTGTAGTAGATATGAGTTGAATACCAATAATGGGGATCACCAGCATCATCATTTAATCTGTTTAAATTGTGGGAAAGTTATAGAAGTTCAATTAGATCTTTTAGAGGCGTTAGAAGAAGAAATTGAGAAGAGCAGGGAGTTTAAGATTGTAGATCATAACTTGAAATTTTTTGGGTACTGTAAAGATTGTAAAAAATAAATCCCATAGAGGGATTTATTTTTTCATTAAGATTGAAGATTAATTAAAAGTAAATATATTTTTTGGTTAAAATATCTAATGAACGTAATATAATTATGATAATATAAGAAACATAGACGAGGAGAGTGATATGGTGTCGAAAAAGGCGTTAAGTAAGTTAAAAATTATTCCATTGGGCGGCTTATTTGAAATAGGAAAAAATATAACAGTAATAGAATATAATAATGATATAATAGTTATCGATTGCGGATTAATATTTCCAGAGGATGAAATGTTAGGGATAGATGTAGTAATACCCGATATAACTTATCTTTTGAAGAATAGAGAAAAAGTAAGGGGTATAGTTTTAACACATGGACATGAGGATCATATAGGAGCTTTACCTTATATATTGAAAAAAATTAATGTTCCTATTTATGGTACGAAGTTAACATTAGGACTTGTAGATTACAAATTGAAGGAACATAATATAAAAAACGTAAAATTAAACGTTGTAAAGCCCGGGAAATCGGTTAAATTAGGATGTTTCAATATAGAATTTATAAGGAACAATCATAGTATTCCAGATTCGGTTTCTTTAGCAATACATACTCCTGTAGGTATTGTAGTACATACTGGAGACTTTAAAATAGATTATACGCCCATAAATGGAGAGGTCATTGATTTGCATAAATTTGCAGAATTAGGACGAAAAGGTGTATTAGTCTTAATGGCTGAAAGTACAAATGTAGAAAGACCTGGTTATACAATGTCAGAAAAAACTGTTGGTGATACTTTTAATGATATTTTTATGAAAGCAAAACAGAGAATAATTGTAGCTACTTTTGCATCGAATATACATAGAATACAGCAGATTATCAATGCGGCGATTATGTTCAATAGAAAAGTGGCTGTATCTGGCAGGAGCATGGTTAATGTGGTTAATGTTGCAAAAGATTTAGGATATCTAGATCTACCAGATGGAGTATTAATAGATATTAACGAAATAGATAAGTATCCAGATAATGAGATAGTAGTTATAACGACGGGTAGTCAAGGAGAGCCGATGTCAGCTTTAGCAAGAATAGCATCTTCTGAACATAAAAAGATGGAACTAATGCCTGGAGATTTAGTGATTATTTCTGCAACACCAATACCTGGTAACGAGAAAATGGTAGCTAAAGTAATAAATCAGCTTTTCAAAAAAGGTGCTGATGTAATTTATGAGGCGTTAGCTGATGTTCATGTATCGGGGCATGCTTGTCAAGAGGAGCTTAAGTTAATACATACTCTATTAAAGCCAAAGTTCTTTATTCCAGTACATGGTGAATACAGACATTTGAAGCAGCATGCTCAATTAGCAGAAGAATTGGGAATGCCGAGAGAAAACATTTTTATTGCAGAAAATGGTTCGGTAATTGAATTTACAAAAGATAAAGGGAAATTTGGGCAGCAAGTAATTGCAGGTAATATTCTAGTTGATGGTCTTGGGATAGGTGATGTTGGTAATATTGTACTTAGAGATAGAAAGCATCTATCTGAAGATGGTTTGATTGTAGTAGTAGTAACAATTAGTAAAGAAAACGGTAAAGTAATAGCAGGTCCAGATATAGTTTCAAGAGGTTTCGTTTATGTAAGAGAATCCGAAGATTTAATGGAAGAAGCTAAAGAGAAAATTAGAGTCGTTTTAGCTGAATGTGAGAAGAATCATATTACTGATTGGGCTACTTTAAAAGCTAGTATTAAAGATGAATTAAGGAACTTTTTATATAGTAAAATTAAACGAAATCCTATGATTTTACCTATAATAATGGAAGTTTAATATTGTGGTCATATAGTAATTGTATATTAAAATTTGTTTTTAAAAGGGGAGTGGTTTTATGAATGTTTATGATATAGCTCATAGTTTGGCTAGAGCAATTAAGAATTCAGAGGAATATAAAGATTATAAGAAAAAACGAGAGAGAGTTTTTGCAGACAAAAATATAAAAGAAATGGTATTAGATTTTAAGAAAAAAGCTATAGAAATTCAAATGCAACGTATGACAGGTGAAGAAGTGCCAAAAGAAAGATTGGAAAAGTTTGAAAAGTTAGAAGAGATAGTTATGGGCAATCCTATTATATATGATTTTTTTATGGCAGAAATTAGACTAGGGCAAATGATGAATGATATTTATGAAATTTTAGGAGAAGCTGTAAATATGAATTGGGGAATTAGGGATAATGAAAAATAGCATAGAATAACAAAGGATAACAAAGGATAACAAAGGAGAGATTTCTGATGAATACAAGATTTCTAACTAAAGCAAGTGTAATCGCTGCATTATATGTCATACTTGTAGCATTAGAAATACCTTTTGGCACATTAGCTTTTGGACCTATACAGATAAGAGTAGCAGAGGCGCTAGTATTATTACCATTAGTAGAAACAGCTGCAATACCGGGAGTTTTTATTGGATGTTTAATTGCAAATTTAATTTTAACTTTTACTTCGGGTTTTGGTTTGATAGATATTATAGGTGGAAGTTTAGTTACATTAGTTGCGGCGTTTTTAACAAGTAAAATGCCTAACAAATTTCTAGGAATTTTACCGCCGGTTATTTTAAATGGGATTGTTGTTTCGTTATGGGTTTCTTATTTTTTTAATATGCCTTATTGGCCTACTGCTGCAACAATTGCTTTAGGCGAATTAATAGCTGTAGGATTGTTTGGAAATATTGTTCTATATATTTATGAAAGAGCAATAAGATAAAGCGGTGTGTCCGCCTTCAGACTGTTGACAGACTTATATTTTACTTTGTCAACAGGCTCAAAGCGGTTTACCCGCTTTTTTCTATTTATTTAACAGAATATTTTATTCATAAATTACTATTATATCTTGTAAAAAAAGGTGTAAAATTATATAATTAAAAGAGCAAAATAAAGGAGGACAAGCTATGCCTAAAGTCCTGATTAAAGGAAGAAATAGAAAACTAAGAATAGGTTTAGTATTATTTGTTTTAGTTTTTTTTATAACTGTAGTATTTTTTTATATTAAAGAACAAATAAAACCTTTAGGTATTGAAGGCGATTCTAATAATGTTACTATAGAGATTCCATTAGGTAGTACTACCGAAGAAATTGCAGAGATATTGGAGAAAAATTCATTAATAAGAAACAGATATATCTTTAGAATTATTGTTAAAATGAAAAATGTTGATGGGAAATTAAAGGCAGGCGAATATTCGCTAAACAATAAAATGGATTTATATCAGATTATAGATGCATTGATTAAAGGTAGTTCTAAAAAGACTATAACGTTTACAATACCAGAAGGCTATGAATTATCAATGATTGCAGAAAAGCTTAGTAAACAAAATTTAGTTGATAAAGAAAGATTTTTAGAGCTTTGTAATAATGTTTCATTATTTAAAAATAAGTTTGATTTTCTTAATGAACTTCCTGAAGGCTTGACTTTAGAGGGTTATCTATTTCCTGATACATATGAGATATATAAGGATGCTAAAGAAGAGGATATTATAGATAAAATGTTAGCTAGATTTGAGCAAGTTTACAATGATAAAATTAAAGAAAAAGCAAAAAAATTAAATTTGACAATGAATGAAGTAATTACATTAGCATCAATTATAGAAAGAGAAGCTAAACTAGATAATGAAAGACCTTTGATATCAGCAGTATTTCATAATAGACTAAAAAAAGGATGGTTATTGCAATCATGTGCAACAGTTCAATATGTATTAGGAGAAAGAAAAGAAAAATTAACTTATGCTGATTTAAAAATTGATTCTAGATATAATACTTATTTATATAAAGGTCTTCCACCGGGACCTATTGCATCACCTGGGTTAAAATCGATGGAAGCAGCTGTAGAACCGGCTGATGTCGATTATTTGTTCTTTGTAGCTAATGAAAATGGAGGTCATATTTTTTCAAAGACTTTTAATGAACATATAAAAGCGAAAAATAAATACAAGTAATAAGTTTTGATATTGGATAAAATAATACGTGGTATGTTAGCCACGTATTATTTGTGTAATATTAATTATAAGGGGAGATAGTTTTGAGTAGTATAAATATGGATTACATAGAAGAATATATAAGGAGTATTCTTCCTAGAAGTTCTGAATTTTTAAAAGCACTTGAGGATTATGCTAAAAATTATAATGTACCAATAATACATCCTGAAGTTGCACAGTTTATTAGAGTAATAATAAAGATAAAAAATCCTAAGAAAATTTTAGAAATTGGTACGGCTATAGGGTATTCAGCAATAGTAATGGCTGAAGCTTCTAATGAAAATTGTGAAATAGTAACAATAGAAAGAAGAGAAGATATGGTAAAATTGGCAAAAGAGAATTTTAAAAAAGGCGGTTTAGATAATAGAATAAAAATATTACATGGTGAGGCACAGGAAATTTTGCCTAATATAAAGGATAATTTTGATATAGTTTTTCTAGATGCAGCTAAAGGTAAATATATGGAATTTTTACCCTATTGCATAGATAATCTGAATGATGGGGGAATTATAATTTCAGATAATATACTTTTTAAGGGAATGGTAGCTAATGACGACTTGGTAATAAGAAGAAAAAAAACAATAGTTAGAAGAATGAGAGAGTATTTAAAATACATATGTGATACTCCAATACTTGAAACGAGCATAATACCTATTGGTGATGGAATTGCTTTAACGATAAAAAAAGACGGGAGGTAGAGTAATGAAGAAACCAGAATTATTAGCACCAGCTGGTGATTTAGAAAGACTTAAAATGGCAGTAATCTATGGGGCAGATGCTGTCTATCTTGGAGGAGAGAGATTTGGGTTAAGGGCTGGAGCTAAAAATTTTAATATTGAACAATTAAAACAGGGATTAGAATTTGCTCATAAGAGAGGGAAAAAAGTTTATGTAACATTAAATATAATACCGCATAACGAGGATTTTAAAGGGTTAAGAGAATACATTAAAGATTTGTATAATATGGAAGTAGATGCTGTAATTGTATCGGATCCGGGAGTATTTAGTATTGTGAAAGATGCAGCTCCTGATTTTGAAATTCATTTAAGTACTCAAGCAAATACAACAAATTATCATACTGCAAATTATTGGTATAAACAGGGAGTTAAGAGAATAGTTGTAGCAAGAGAACTGTCTTTAAACGAAATTAAAGAAATAATAGATAAAACACCCGATGATTTAGAAATAGAAGCCTTTGTTCATGGAGCCATGTGTATATCTTATTCCGGCAGATGTTTGTTAAGCAACTATATGATATTTAGAGATGCAAATAGAGGAGAATGTGCTCATCCTTGCAGATGGAAATACTATATTATGGAAGAAAAAAGGCCGGGTGAATATTTCCCAGTATTTGAAGATGAAAGGGGAACTTATATTTTCAATTCAAAAGATTTGTGTATGTTAAAGCACATTCCTGAACTGATAAATGCTGGAATTAGTAGTTTTAAAATAGAAGGACGAATGAAAAGTGCATATTATGTAGCAACTGTTGTAAGATCTTATAGAATGGTTATTGATAAATATCTTGCTGATCCTGAAAATTATGTTTATAATGATAAATGGTTAGATGAAATTAAAAAGGCTAGCCATAGAGATTTTACAACAGGGTTCTACTTTGGAAAACCGACTAGTGAAGATCAAGTGTATGGGAGTAGTTCGTATATAAGGACTTATGATTTCACAGGATTGATTCTCGAATATGATAAAGACTCAAAAATTGCGACTGTTCAACAGCGAAATAGAATGTTTGTTGGTGACGAAATAGAGATTTTTGGTCCTAATAAGAAGCATTTTACACAAATAATTGAAGATATGTGGGATGAAAATGGAGAACGGATTGAGGTAGCTCCGCATCCACAGCAGATAATAAAGATGAAAATAAATCAGCCAGTAGAACCGTGGGATATAATAAGAAAATTGAGAAAGGAATGATAAATTTGCAAAGACCAATTCTAATAGGTATTACAGGAGGAACTGGTTCAGGCAAGAGTACGGTAGCTCAGGAGATTTTTAATTCATTGCCAGAAAAGAATATTGTAATTATTGAACAAGATTCGTATTATAAGGATCAAAGTCATTTAACTTTTGAAGAAAGGATAAAAACTAATTATGACCATCCATTAGCTTTTGATAATGACTTATTAATTAAGCATTTAAAAGATTTGCTTGAGGGTAAGCCAATCGAAAAACCGATTTATGATTTCGAAGCCCATAATAGAAAAAAAGAGACGGTAAGAGTAGAGCCTAAAGATATAATTATATTAGAGGGAATTTTGATACTAGATGATGAGAGAATAAGAAATCTATTAGATATAAAAATATTTGTTGATACGGATGCAGATATTAGAATTATCAGAAGAATTACAAGAGATATAAAAGAGCGAGGTAGAACACTAGAGTCTGTAATCGAACAGTATTTAACAACAGTAAGGCCAGCGCATATGCAGTTTATTGAACCTAGTAAAAAATATGCTGATATAATTATACCTGAAGGCGGGTATAATAAAGTAGCGATAGATTTAATGGTTACAAAAATTAAATCAATAATAATGCAAAAACAAAAATAATAAATTATACCTCCAGTAGATAATGGGAATACTTATATTAGTTATCTGTTGGAGGTATTTTTATGAAGATGAGAAGAAGATTAATATTTTTCTATTGTGCTGCATTATTTATTTTTGGATTAATCATTGTTAGATTGTTTTACATTCAAATTATTAAAGGGGAAGAATACAAACAGGCAGCAATAAGACAAAGAACTATAGAGATTAAACTTAAACCTTCTAGGGGTATGATATTTGATAGGAATTTAATACCTTTAACGAATAAGAATAAAATTAAAACTATGTTCATATTTAGAAACATGTATAGTGAGAAAGAATTATCGAAAATACTAAAAATTTTAGATAGTAAAAATTCTATTGAAAAATATAAGATTTTAAGTAATGGAAATATAATTGAAATTCCATTAGATAAAGAAGCTGATGATTTAAAAAAAATAGAGAATTTAAAGGGAATTTATGTTAAGGATAAGATAAAAAGATATGATGGGGAAAATGTATTATCACATGTTATTGGATACGTTAATAAAAGTGAAAACAAGGGACAAAGCGGTATTGAGAGGGCATTTGATAATATATTAAAATTAGAAGATTCATATGGAAAATCAGCTTTAGTTGTTGACGGGAGAAAGAATTTAATACCAGGCATTGGAATGATAGATGTATTAAAAAAGAGAAATGAAAAAGCTACTGGTATAAAATTGACAATCGATTATAATATTCAAAAAATTGTAGAAAGAGTGATGGATTCCGAGAAGAAAAATGGAGCCGTAATAGTTGCTGATGTAAAAAGTGGAGATATTTTAGCTATGGTTAGCAGACCTAATTTTGATCAGGAAAATGTTGTAAAATATTTTAATAGCGATAATATGGAGCTGTATAATAAAGCAGTACAAGTAGCCTATCCACCGGGTTCTCTATTTAAAATAATAGTGCTTGCAGCAGCATTAGAAAGTGGAAAGGTTGATTTAGATAAAAAATATTTTTGTAAAGGTTATGAGGAAATAGGTAATATTAAGATAGCCTGTCATTCACATAAAACAGGTGGACATGGCGAAATAAATCTAGAAGAGGCGTTTTATAACTCATGTAATTCTGTTTTTATTCAAATAGGGAAAATAGTAGGAGCTAAAAATATAATTCAAATTGCGAAAAAATTTGGCTTTGGAGAATTGATTAATATTGGACTTTTAGAGGAGGTTAAGGGTAATCTGCCGGAAGGAAATGATATACTTGGTCCAGCGATAGGAAACATATCGATAGGACAAGGGAGTATTGAAGTAACTCCACTTCAAATAACCAACATGATTGTTACAATAGCTAATAATGGCATTATGAAAGATATGTCTATTGTAGACAGTTTAGTAACTGAAGATGGGCGTGTTATAAAAAAGATAAAAAGAGATAAGCCGAAAAGAATTTTAAATTCTTATTATGCAAAACTCATTCGGAGATATATGGAAAAAGTAGTTACTATGGGTACAGCTAAAAATATTTCGATGGAGGAAATAGGAGGAGCTGCCGGCAAAACAGGTTCGGCTCAAGCTGTTTATAATAAAAGGGAAACTATACATGCATGGTTTGCAGGTTACTTTCCGAAAGATAATCCTAAATATGCAATTACCGTTTTAATAGAAAATGGCATTTCGGGTGGAAAAACGGCAGCACCAATATTTGAAAAAATAGCTAAAGAAATAGAAAAAATCGAATAGATGTACTAGCACACCTTCACTAGAAAAAACATATAATCTAGTAGGACCTTTTGTGGAGGTGTGCTTTTTTATGTTTACGGCTTTACTGGCTATTTTAGGAGTACTTTTTAAACCTGTTATTTTATATGTTGGTTATATAACTAATACAAATTCTTTTCCGAATCCTTTAACTCCTGAAGAAGAAGAGAAGTATCTAAATTTGTACGAACAGGGAGATGAGAATGCTAAAAATATTTTAATAGAGAGAAATTTGAGATTAGTTGCTCATATAGTGAAGAAATACCACAATACAGGTAAAGAAATTGATGATTTAATATCAATAGGAACGATAGGCTTAATAAAAGCGATTACTACATTCGATAGAAAAAAGGGAACAAGGTTAGCGACATATGCAGCGAAATGTATAGATAATGAAATATTAATGTGCATACGTTCATCAAAGAAAATCAAGTCCGAAGTTTCGCTGCAAGATCCTATAGGAATGGATAAAGAAGGAAATGAAATTTCATTAATAGATATACTAGGTACTGATCCAGATGAAGTTGTTGATAAAGTAGATTTAAAAATGCAGGTAAATAAGCTTTATAAGAAAATGGATAAAATATTAAAATCTAGAGAACGCCAAATTATTGAATTAAGATATGGTTTGTTGAATGGGTGCTGTAAAACTCAAAGAGAAATTGCTAAAATGCTTGGAATATCAAGATCATATGTATCGAGAATAGAAAAAAGAGCGATAAAAAAATTAAGTAGAGCACTTAATTATAACGAATAAAACACTGTATGCAGAGATACAGTGTTTATCTTTTTATTTAATAAATTTTTTCTAAAACATGTTCAACTACTCTTGAAGGTAAAATTCTTTTTAATAATGCTACACATTTATATTTAAATCCAACAACAATTCTAACAGGCGGATTTTTGCTGTTTAATATTTTTGCAAATGCTTTTACTACAATTTGCGGGCCTGGGCCATTTAATTCATCTTTTATCATAGTTTCAACGGCTTTTTTATGTCTTTCTTTATAAGCTGGATTAATTAAAGCAGCTTTAGCAGTTTTTCTTGAAGAAGTAAAATTAGTTTTTATATCACCTGGTTCGATTATAGAAACTTTAATTCCAAAAGGTTTAACTTCCATTCGCAGACATTCAGTCATTGCTTCTACTGCATATTTAGTTGCACTATACATAGATTGAAAAGGAAGTGCAATAAACCCTGCTACAGAACTTATATTTACAATTAAACCTTTATTTTGTTTTCTCATTATAGGTAATACATGTCTTATAACCGACATCATCCCAAAAAAATTCGTATCGAATATTTCATGAGCTTCATCATTAGATATATCTTCAACGGCGCCACCTAGAGCATATCCTGCACAGTTAAGTAGTATATTTATTTGTCCTTCGTTTTTTACTATATAATCTATAGCTTCTTTAATAGATTTTTCTTGTGTTACATCTAAAGGTATCATTTGGATTGTTCCTTCTCTATTTTTAGTAAGTGAATCAGGGAATATGGCTTTTCTAGAAGTACCGTAAACTATATATCCATGTTTTTTTAAATATTCGGCACATGCCTTACCCATGCCTGAAGATGCTCCTACTACAAGTGCAACTTTTCCGTATATGTATTCCACGAAACTCCCTCCTTTGTTTTATACATAATAAGTATTCTATAATTAGAAAAAAAATCCTTTTTATTCGTGCACAATTTTGTGCAAAAAATTTTATTAATCGGAAGGAAAAACTTACAATTTATAGAATACTATATTTAGTAATCTTAGGAGGGATGTAAATGAGTACAGTTGAAGAAAAAATAAAGAGACAAGTTGATTCATCTTATTTAAGTTTAGCTGATTACTATGATATACCTGATAAAGATATCATGGGAAGAGCTAAAGAGTTTAAATTGTTTCAAGAAGATATGTATAGAAAGAGACATTTAAACTACAGAAGAATATCATTAACTGGATCGGGACCGGTAATGAAAATTATCGATCCTTATACTGGTAAAGAAAGAGAAATGATATATTTAGCTTCAAATGATTATTTAAATTTGACAAAGCATCCAAAAGTAGTAGAGGCAGGTAAGAAAGCACTATTAAAGTACGGGGCAGGTGCTGGAAGTGTACCGTTATTAGGTGGAACTTTAGATTTACATATTGAGCTTGAAAAAAAGGTAGCTAAATTTAAAGGTTGTGAGGCAGCTATACTTTATACTTCTGGTTTTGGTTCAAATGCAGGTACATTATTATCTTTATTAGGTGAGAAGGATATTGCAATATTAGATTTATATGTACATGCGAGTATAATAGATGGTTGTAAAAATACTAATATAAAATTTTTCAAGCATAACAATATGGATTCGCTTGAAAAGGTACTAAAGAGAGTTAAAGATAAATATAGGACAAAACTGGTAGTAGTAGATGGTGTTTATTCTATGGATGGAGATATAGCACATCTAGATCAAATTGTTGAAATTGCTCATACTTATGGGGCATATGTTATGGTTGATGAAGCTCATGCAACAGGTGTTATAGGTGAGAATGGCAGGGGTACTCCTGAATATTTTCATATAGAAGGTAAAGTAGATATTGTAGCAGGAACTTTTAGTAAAGCACTAGGTGGTGTAGGCGGTTTTATTGCTAGTAATAGTGAATTAATTGAATTATTGCATTATTATTCAAGGACTTATATGTTTTCAACAGCTCCTACACCACAAGTAACGGGGTCATTAATAGCTGCATTAGATGTAATTGAAAATGAACCGGCTCTTAGAGAGAAATTATGGGAAAATATTAATTATATGCGAAAAAGATTGTTAGATTTGGGATTTGATATTGGCAATGCCGAAACTGCTATATTCCCAATTATTATAGGAGATGACTATAAGGTAAAAGAGATGTGCAGGATGTGCCATGAAGCCGGGATATATGTAAATCCAGTTTTATATCCAGCGGTACCTAAAAAACTTGCAAGACTAAGAATAAGCATCATGGCTCAACATACGAAAGAGCAATTAGATTATACTATAGACGTATTAGAAAAATCAGGTAGAAAATTAGGGATAATTTAAGGGAAGTTTGACTTCCCTTTTTTTCATGCAGATGTTTAATATTAATAGTTTTCTTTAAAAATAAAAGTGAATATGTTATATTAGATTTAATGAAAAGAGGTGATTTAATGAGTAAACTTTTGCCAGACTTATACGTAAATACCATATTTGATATCGATTTAATAGCATTAAGAAATAGAGGAATTGATTCGATTATAGTCGATATTGATAATACTCTTGTAGCGTGGGAAACAGAATATGCATCAAAGGAAATAATCGATTGGTTTAAAAAGATAAAAGAATTAGGTTTTAAATGTTGTATTATTTCAAACAATACTAAAGATAGAGTCGTTAAATTTAATAAAAGTTTAGAAGTTTATGCAATTCATAGAGCTGTTAAGCCGAGGAAAAAGCCATTTCTAAAGGCAATAAAGTTTATGAATACAACACCCGATAAGACGGTTGTAATTGGGGATCAAATTTTTACTGATATTTTAGGAGGAAATAGATTAGGAGCTTATACGATTTTAGTAGTACCAATTAGCAAAAAAGAATTTTTTTGGACTAGAATTGTTCGTAAATTAGAAAAAAGGATTTTGAAAAAAATTGAGAAGGTGAATTGATGATGGATATTAATTCTCAAACAAAACTTTACTGCTTAATTGGAAATCCTGTCAATAAGAGTTTATCACCTACCATACATAATTATTTGTTTGATAAAGAGAAAGAAAATGCCGTATATATGGCATTCAATATAGAAAAAGAAGATTTAAAAAGTGTAGTTAATAGTTTTAGAGCGATTAATGTTAAAGGTTTTAATGTTACAATTCCATATAAAATAGACATTATAAATTTTGTTGATGAATTGAGTTATGAATCTGAATTAATAGGTGCTGTAAATACTGTTAAAATTTGCAATGGCAAATTAATAGGCTATAATACAGATGGATTAGGTTTTCTAAAGGCGTTTAAGGAAAAAAATATTTCTTTAAAAGGTAAAAATGTTTTAATATTAGGTGCAGGTGGTGCTGCTCAATCCATATCATTAACAGTTGCAAATGAAGGAGTTAAAAGTTTAACTATATTGAATAGAACAGTCAGTAAAAGTAGAGAACTTATTGAAAAAATCAAAAACAAATTTCCCAAAATAGAAACTAATTATGGTGGCTTGAATGAAAAATATGTAGATTTAAAAAAGATTGATGTACTCATAAATTGCACTTCAATAGGTATGTATCCAGAAGTTGATAAAACACCGATAGAAATAAATGGATTTAACAAAAATATTATTGTATATGATATAATATATAAACCGTTAGAAACGAAGCTTATCAAATCTGCAAAAGAAAAGGGTATGATTACTATTGGAGGACTAGATATGCTGATTTATCAAGCCTTATTAAGCGATGAAATATGGCTTGATAGGAAGCTAGAGATAGAAAAAATGAAAAATGAGATTAAAAAAAGGATTTTGTCAGAAAATATAGAAGTTATATAAATAATTTTTGTGGTAAAATATATAATGGGGTAGTAGGTTAATAAATATAGAAGGTGAAATTAATGAGTAGAAGTAAGTTTCGTTTAGGCGAGTTGTTAATTTCAGCGGGCAAAATAACAGAAGAACAGTTAAAATATACTTTAGAAGAACAAAAAAAGACAGGGAAAAAATTAGGAGAATTATTGGTTGAAAAGGGGTATATAAAAGAAGAGGAAATAATAGAGGTACTTGAGTACCAACTTGGGATTCCTCATATGGATTTAGATAAGTATTTTATAGACCCTGAAATACCTAAAATAATACCAGAAAAATTGGCTAGAAGACATACTTTGATTCCTATAAAAAAAGATGGAAATAAACTTATAGTAGCAATGGCTGATCCGCTGAATATTTTTGCTATTGATGATATAAAAATTGCAACTGGGTTGGAAGTAGAACCAGTTATTTCGACTAGAAAGAATATATTAAATTCAATAGAACAATATTATGGTAAAGAAGTAGCAGAAAAAGCTGTAGAAGATTTTAAGAAGCAGTACAATGTTGATGACATTAATGAGATTGATGAGGAAATTATTACTCAAATAAATAATGCACCAGTAGTTAGATTGATTAATTCTATAATTAGACAAGCTGTTAATAGTAGAGCGAGTGATATACATATTGAACCATTTGAAAACAGATTGAGGATTAGATTTAGGATAGACGGTCAATTACAAGAGGTTATGTCTCCATCAATATCTACTCATTCTGCTATAGTAACAAGAATAAAGATTATGGGCAAAATGAATATTGCTGAAAAGAGGATACCGCAGGACGGTAGGGTAGAAATAGACATTGATGGAAAAGAAATAGATTTACGAATTTCAACAATGCCGACAGTTTACGGAGAAAAAGTAGTTATAAGACTTTTAGATAGAGGAAACTTTTTGTTTAATAAAGAACAATTAGGATTTATTAATAAAAATTTAGTGCGTTTTGAAAAAATAGTTAAAAATCCGAATGGTATCATTTTAGTTACTGGGCCTACAGGAAGCGGTAAAACAACAACATTATACGCTTTATTAAGAGAGTTAAATTCAATGGATAAAAATATCATTACATTAGAAGACCCTGTTGAATATAAGTTAGATGGAATAAATCAAGTTCAAATAAACAATAAAGCAGGGCTTACATTTGCAAATGGATTGCGTTCAATATTAAGACAAGACCCAGATATTATTATGGTTGGAGAAATTAGAGACGAAGAAACTGCAAGATTGGCGGTAAGAGCTGCAATAACGGGGCATTTAGTAATAAGTACAATGCATACTAATGATGCTCCGTCTACGGTAGCAAGACTTATTGATATGGGAATAGAGCCATATTTAATTTCTTCATCACTTGTTGGAGTTATTTCTCAAAGATTAGTAAGGAAAATATGTGATAATTGTAAAGTATCTTACACACCTGATCAGATAGAAATGAAAAGTCTTAATATAGATGAAAATACTAGGCTCTTTAGAGGAAAAGGGTGTAGTCAATGCTATAATACAGGATATAAGGGAAGAACTGCAATACATGAGATTATGATTATAGATAAAGAGATAAGAAGACTTATTGATGAAAATGCCAGCAATGATGTTTTGAGGATTAATTCATTAAAAAATGGCATGGTAACGCTTAGGGAAAATTGCAAATCTTTAGTTTTAGAAGGTGTTACGACTTTTGAAGAACTAATGAGAGTAACATATACTATAGAATAGGTGATAATATGAATATTTATGAATTATTGAAAAAGACTATTGAATTAGGTGCTTCAGATTTGCATATTACAGTTGGTTATCCGCCTGTTATGAGAATTAATGGTGAACTTATAAAGCATGGAGAAGAAGCATTGACTCCAGAAGAAAATATTGATCTTGTAAAACAAATACTTGACGAAGATAAGTTTAAACAATTAGAAATAAATGGCGAGATAGATACTTCCTATTCAATAGCAGGATTGGGAAGATTTAGAGTTAATATATATAAACAAAGGGGTACATATGGAATGGCGATACGTGCAGTATCGCTGAGAATTCCTACAATTGAAGAACTTGGACTACCTGAGATTGTAAGGGAATTATCAAGGAAGCAAAGGGGTTTGATATTAGTAACGGGACCTACTGGTAGTGGAAAGTCAACGACATTAGCTTCAATGATAGACTGTATAAATAAAGAAAGAAGTTGTCATATTTTGACATTAGAAGACCCTATTGAATATTTACATAAACATAATAAAAGTATTATAAATCAAAGAGAGATTGGCAGCGATTCTAGAAACTTTGCTAGTGCTTTAAGAGCTGCATTAAGACAGGACCCTGATGTAATATTAGTCGGGGAAATGAGAGATTTAGAGACTATTTCGATTGCCATTACAGCTGCTGAAACAGGGCACCTTGTGCTTTCGACTCTGCATACGATAGGGGCAGCTAAAACTATTGATAGAATTATAGATGTTTTTCCTCCTCATCAGCAGCAACAAATTAAAATACAGTTATCTACTGTATTAGAGGGGATAATATCGCAGCAATTGTTGCCTAGAGCAGATACTCAAGGAAGAGTATTGGCATTAGAAATAATGATAGCGACACCTGCAATAAGAAATCTAATCAGAGAAGGGAAAACATATCAGATACAGACAGCAATACAAACAGGAATGAAATTTGGTATGCAGACAATGGACAATTCACTTATAAATCTATTTAAACAGGGATTAATAAGTAGAAATACGGCATTAGATTATGCAGTTGATAGAGAATTTGTGAGTAGATTTATAGGATTTTAATAACATTTAGGTTAGGGGTGAATATATGCCCATCTACAGATATAAGGCAGTAACTTCTGATGGTAAGAAAATACAAGGACAGTATAATGCAAATTCTAAGAACGAAGTTATTAGTATGCTGAAGTTAGATAACATTTATCCAATCGAAATTAATGAAGTAATAGGTAGTAAGGATATAAAGGATTTAGAAATATTTAATAAAATAAAGACTAAAGATATTGCTGTATTCTGCAGACAATTTTATACAATGCTGAATTCTGGCGTTACTATTGTAAACTGTTTAGAAGTGCTTAAAAATCAGACTGAAAATAAAAAGTTGAAAAAAACTTTAGGACAAGTTTTCGAATCAGTTCAAAAAGGAATGACATTATCTGAATCCTTAAAAGAACATAAAGATGTGTTTCCAGAACTATTGATAAACATGGTTGAAGCAGGAGAAGTAAGTGGTAATTTAGATACGATAATGGATAGAATGGCTGTTCACTACGAAAAAGAGAATAAGATTAATAATAAAATAAAAAATGCGATGATATATCCGATAATATTAAGCATTGTAGCAATAATAGTAGTAGTTTTCTTATTAACAGTAGTAATGCCTACATTTGTATCGATGTTTCAACAAAGTGGGGCAGCATTACCTGTTCCGACACGGGTTTTATTGGGTATTAGTAATATAATAAAAAGTTATTGGTATTTAATTATAACATTAATTATGATTTTAATATATCTTTTTAAAAAGTATTATGCGACCGAAAAAGGAAAGGCATATATTGACAAGCTGAAACTTAAAATTCCCGTTTTAAATAAATTAATAAGGAAAATTACTACGAGTAGGTTTACAAGGACATTGTCAACATTATTATCTAGTGGAGTTCCTTTAATAAGAGCTTTGGAAATAGTTTCGAAAGTAGTTGGGAATAGAGTGGTAGAGGAAGGATTGAATGTAGTTAAAGATGAAGTAAGGAGAGGATTAGATTTAGCATCACCTATAGAGAAATTGGAGCTTTTTCCGCCTATGGTTGTATCTATGATAAGAATTGGTGAAGAATCTGGTTCTCTTGATGAAATATTGGACAAGACTGCAAATTTTTATGATGAAGAAGTTGAAGATTCCCTGCATAGATTGACTTCATTAATAGAACCATTAATGATTATAATTATGGCGTTAATAATAGGCTTTATAGTAATTTCAATGGTATTGCCTATGTTCGATATGATTAATACTGTGAGGTTTTAATGAAAGGAGGTGAAAAAAGTGATAAAGGCTATAAATAAAAGATTAAGAAATAAAAAAGGATTTACCTTAATAGAGCTAATTGTGGTAGTAGCTGTATTAGGGATATTAGCTCTAATAGCTATACCTAAAATGGTTGGAATTCAAGATGAAGCTAAAGAAGCAGTTGATGAATCAAATATGAAACTATTGCAAAATGCAGCTGAACTCTATGCTGCCCAGCATAATGGAAATTATCCTACCAAAGCTTCAGATTTTGAAGATTATTTATCTGAATTCCCAGAGCAGAGTGGTGGAGGGGCATTTTGGTTTGATACAACTGATGAAAAAGTAGTGAAATCACTTCCAGAAGGTCATAGTGGGTTTGAAATAAAATAATATCTTAGGTGAGATTATTATGTATATATTTATCACAGGCCTAATTATAGGTTCATTTCTTAATGTATGTATATATAGAATACCAAAAGGCGAATCAATAGTTTATCCACCTTCTCATTGCACAAACTGCAATACAAGGTTAAAAGCAATTGATTTGATACCTGTATTCAGTTATTTGTTAAATAAGGGAAGGTGTAGATACTGTGGGGAGCGTATTTCCCTGCAGTATCCATTTATAGAAATATTTAATGGACTAATTTGTTTATTATTATTTTATAAATTTGGGTTAAGTTTTAATTTAATAAAATATTTATTTTTAACAAGTCTACTTATAGTTATTAGTGTTATCGATTACAAACATCAAATTATTCCTAATAGTATTTTATTATTTGGTTTTTTTACCATACTTATCTTTAAACTATTATATTATTCAAAAGCTGAATTATTAAATAGTATTTTAGGACTATTGATTGGCGGCTTAATATTTTCAATTATTGTAATTGTATCTCGTGGAGGAATGGGTGGAGGAGATATTAGACTTATTGCTTTATTAGGATTTTTCTTTGGTTGGAAACATCTGCTCTTATTAATGTTGTTATCTTTCGTGATTGGTGCATTTTTTTCCATCATGCTATTATTATTAAAAATTAAAAGTATGAAAGATTTTATACCATTTGGGCCTTTTATTTCTATTGCCGCTATTATTACTATATTCTATGGTGATACTTTAATTTCATATTATATAAATTACTTTTTTAATTATATGGGGTGAAAATATTGTTTACTAGAGAAGTCATTTCGATAGACATAGGAACGAGATATATTAAGATTGCTGTAGGCAGGGAGAAAGATAACTGCATTGTTGTTAATAATATTTTTAAAATTGATACACCTTCGAACTCTATTAAAGATGGCAATATATTAGATTTAAATTCTATTAAGAATTCAATTAGCAGTAAAATACTGAAAGAAAAGATTAAAGCTAAGAAAGCAATTATTACAGTACAGAGTTCGTCTATAATAAAGAGAGAGTTAATACTTCCTAAAGTCAGAGAAGAAGAGCTAAATTCTATTATCAATATTGAGATAGAACAATATTTACCTATTATGTTGAACGATTATTTGATAGATTATAAATTATTAGAAGATATTGATGAGGATAATGTAAAGAAAGTAAGAGTATTAGTAGTTATAGCTCCAAAAGTTTTAGTTGAAAAATATTTAAAACTTATAAGAGAATTAAAATTAAAACCATATGTTTTAGATATTAATTCTAATGCAATTTCTAAATTATTTAGTTCAGATTTATTAATAAATGGTGAAAATTACAGTTTTGATAAGACTGTTGCAGTTATAGATTTGGGCAGTGAGCAAATTAATGTGAATATTATATCAAATGGAATTCTGTCGTTTAGCAGGCTGATAAATAGTGGTGGTAAAGAATTAGATATAAATATTGCAAATTCATTTAATTTAAATCTTGATGAAGCAGAAAAGAGAAAAATTGAGACAGCAGACTTATTTGAAAGTGGAATAGATATTACTTCTTCACAAGTTCTTAATAATATAGTCAAGAATACTATAGATGTCTGGATAGATGAGATTGACAAGGTATTTAATTATTATACAAGTAGAAGATTGGGGAATAAGATAGATTGCATATATCTATATGGTGGTAGTTCTAATATAAAAGGAATAGAAAATTATTTTGCAAAAAAATTAAATATAATCACTGAAAAGATATCAGACGTGAGTCTAGTAAAGGTAAAAGATGATGTGAATGATAAAGAAATTTCGAATTTTTTAAATAGTGTAAGTGCTATTATCAGAAGATAGTAGGTGAGCTAATGAAAGATATAAATTTGTTTTCTCATTATATTGGCAATAAGAAGTTTTATAAGAAAGAGTTTTTATATATAGGTATAATTGCTGCAACAATGTTTATCTTGCTGACTACAGTGACTTTAACTAATATATATAAAATTAAAAGTCTGAAAAATGAAATAAAAATGTTAGAGAGCTATTTGGAATCTGAAAATACGAAAGAAAAGTTAGCCGAAATAGAAAGTAAAAATAATAGATTTAAAATTATGAAACAATATTATAATACTTTAGTTGATATTAACGAGGAATTAAAGAAGCAAGACATTATAAATACTGATTTTTTGGAAAAAATTGCTTCGACATTACCTGATGATGTATATTTAAATGTCATGAATATAAGTTTAGATAATTTACAGATACAGGGAATTGCAAATTCTAGAGTTTCTATCGCTAAATTGCAGCATAATTTAAGAGAACTTGGTTTATTCAGTAAAGTAGTAGTAATAAATATAAATGAGGAAAAATCACAAAATAGATATATTTTTTCTCTAAAATGTATTTTAAAGGGAAGTGAAGGTTAATGAAACTGAGTAAAAGAGAAAAGTACCTTCTATTAATACTATTTTTTACTATTTTAATAGCTATGTATTACAAATTAGTTATTAATGGTCAGTTGGAGAAAATAAATAATTTAGAACAAACTGCTAAAATTTATAGAGCTAAAGTGAAGAGTGTAAAAGAAGAGTTGGAAAGTGAAGCAAATCAAGATATTGAATATAAAATATTAAATGAGAAAATCGTTAATTTGTCTAGTATGCTGTTACCTGAAATGTTTCAAGAGAAAATTATAATTAGCATTGACGAGATGATAAAAAAATCGAATATTAATGGTAATATATTAAGTTTTAATGGTCCTAATATTGATATTATTAGCAGAGAAGTAGAGAATAAAGAAAATGATGAATATTTAATGAAAAAGTTAGTAGAAGATTATTATAATTTAAATGAGAAAGTAAACAAAGATACAGAAAATAAAAATGAAAGTACCAAAACTGATGATAAAGCTAATGAAAGTAAAATAGAAAAAATGTCGTTGGATATTTTTTATACCGGTAGATATGAAAATTTAATAAAATTTATTGATTTAATACAGAATTATGATAAAAAATTACTTATTAAGAATTTGAATATTATAAGGAATTCAAATAATGAAATTTCAGGGAATATAAAGATTGACTTTTTTGCCGTACCTTTATTAAATCTAGTTTATGACGATTTTACAGTTTGGAATTTTGAAGAAAACTATGGGAAACAAAATCCTTTTTATTCAAGTAAAGTTGATACTAGAATAGAAAAAACTAATGAATCTAATAAAGTGTCTTATGATTTTGCAATGAATGTTAAGCCATACAATTCAGATTTACCAACAGTTACATTAGGTAAAACTAATGATTTTCAAAGAAAAACTTATGTATATGCAGATAATCCTTCAGTTGAAGATGTAGAAATTTATTTTTCAGAAACAAAAGGAAAATTTTTTTATAAATATAAAACTGGTAGGGATAAATATCCTAGAGATTTTAATAAATGGGTAGAATTTAATCCGTTGAGTAATTCAATAAATATTATTATATATACTCATAAGAGAAATTCCGAAAATGATATGTCTGGAGTAAATATTAAATTATATAATGAAACTAATAAACGTGTTTTTATTAAAATTGTTGGTGATGATCGTTATAGACCGAGAGTTAATGTTGTAGGTGAATCTGGATTGGTAGATATAGTGAGGGATTAATATGTGGCTTAAAAATAGGATAAATAAAGAAGCAGGTCTAACTTTAATAGAAGTATTGATAACTATAGCAATTTTAGGAATAATAATCGTTCCATTATCTTCATTTTTTATAACTTCAGCAAAGATAAATAATGAGTCAAGAGATAAATTTAAAGCTACATTAATAGCTCAGGAATTTTTGGAAGATATAAAATTATCAGATAGCATAATAGAAGGAGAATTCCAATATAATGTTGAAAATTATGATGTCATAGTAAATGTAACTAGTGTTTCAGATTTATCAGGATATGAAAATAGCAGTTTCTATAATACAATTGATTATGACATCAAAATCCAAATTGATAAAAATGATGAAAATTATATCTCAATATATGATAGAAAAGACAATTTGCTGGCAAATGATTATATAGCTGCAAAACCTAAAATATATGTTGAAATGTTAGAATCATCTATAATTATTAAAATCTTTGATGCTGATAAAGTGGTAAGTACTACAGAGTTAAAAAATTATGGGAATAAAGGAAGTTTAATTTTAGATATATTAGGCGATATGGATTTTACAGTAAAAAGTAGAAATCATACAGAAAAGGATATGATTTTATATTTCTGCAAAAGTGATAATTCAAATTCGAAATATAGTTTTCATAATTTAGGTGGTAAGGTAACTAGATATGAAAAAATTTTAATTTCAAATAATAATAGTGATTTTAAAGGATTATATCAAATAAATGTAGAAGTGAAAAAAGAAGGGCATACACTAGAGAAAATTACAGGATACAGGTTACTTTCTAATTAGGAAGTGAAACTTATGGTTAAATATATAAATAATAATAAAGGTTCGAGTTTAGTGTTTTTAATGATAATTATGACAGTATTAATTTTACTTGGTGTTACTATACTGACTATTTCAGTAACCAATTTCAAATTTAAAATGATTAATAGTAAAGTAAAAAAGAATTTTTACATGACAGAAGCGGGATTAGATGAGGCGTATATTATAGTAAAAAATTTAATTATAGAAGCTATAGAAGAAGGGAATAAATCAGTAGATGATTTTATAATGGATTTAGATTTAGAAGAGGGCAGCATATATATGAAAGAAGATGGAACGGTTGATTTAGAGGCTTTAAATCAGGCACAAAATGAGCTATTTAAAGATGTTTATAAAAATTATATATTAAAAAACATAAAAAGTAGATTAGAGAATTCTAATAATTATACAATTGAATCAAAAGGCATAAAGCCGCAGATTTGCATATTGAATGATATTTTTTATTTTTCTGATGATAGGCTTGAACTAGATATAGAATCTACATTTAAAAGAGATGAGATTGAGAAAAAGATAAAAGTTTCATTTGTTATAGGCGTACCGGATTATAATGAGCCGATCTATATTACATCAGTAGCGAATGAAATACCTATTAATGCAGTTTGGAGGAAAGCTATTTCTTCTGATAGGGATATGTTAATTGAAAGTGGAAACGTCGAAATTAATGGAGATATATTTATAAAGGGAATAGATAATAATGGTGGGATAATATTAAAAGGAGACAATGTGGCTTTAGATATTGATGGGAATATTGTTACAGAACACAATTTTAAGATAAATTCATCGAACAACAATATAGAAATTAACGGCAATATTTTTGCAAAGAATTTTATAATAAGTGAAGGTACTAATAATACAATAATAAATCAGGATAAAGGTTCTTTTTATCTGATGGACGATTTAGAACTAAATGGAAAAAGTTGCAAAATGAATATTAAGGGCAATTTTTATGGCATATCTGATAGTTCAGATGCTCAAAATTCAGATATGTCAAGTAGTATAGTAATTAATACAGACGATATTGGAAAAGGTTCTAAATTAAATATTGCTGGAGATGTTATAATACATGGAACATCTTTTATAAAAACTAATGGTAGAAAGTATCAAACGGGAGAATCGATATCTATAAAGGGAAATTATATAGCTTATACGCATCCTTTACAATATTTAGGTGATAGAGGGGATAATGAGGAGAGTTTAAATAGTGAAAATGTAGTTTTCGAGTACTATGATCCTCTTGTATTAGTAGATAGATTTATAGATGGGAAAAAATTATTAGTTCATGATAAGAGTGATTATATTAAGTTTTATCATGATGAATATCGACAGTCAAGTGGTTTAAATTTGGGAACGGGAATAGTGTTAAATGAATCTAAAGATTTAATTCATACAGGGGCTTTAGTGTATAATGGCAAAATTGTTCCAAGCCATATAAAAGTTGAAGATCAGGGAATTATAAACGAAAAGCGAGATGAATTTGATCTATATGTAAATAAAATGGGTGATAGGTCAATCAAAACAGAGAAGGTTACAGTAAGTGATCAGATAAATTATACTAAAATAACAAATAAGTTTGATTATAATTCGAAAAAAAGAGAGTTGATTATTTTAAATAAAGATAGAAAAAATTTTGCAGTAATTGGGCCTAATGGGGATAAATCAGTTTTGCCAGATGATGTAAATGAGGTTTCAGTCGATAACGATTTGGTTAAAGGATTAATAATAACTAATGGGGATATTTATCTATTAGGTGAAATTAACTTTATGGGTTCGATTATAACAACTGGCGATATTTATATTTATAATGATGGTCTGAAAAAGATTAGCCATAGTATTGATGCTGTTGCAAAATTAATTTATAAAAATGATATATTAGATATATTTAAAAATAATTCAAATAATAAAATAACATTAGAAAGTGATATAGATATTAATAAGGCAGAGCATGGAAATGGTATACAAATTACAGATTTAATAGAAGTAAGAAATTGGAAACTCATAAGATAAATAATAGGTGGTTAATGTATGAAATTGATAAATAGAGGCGGTTTTACAGTTTTAGAACTTTTGATATCATTAGCATTTGCTAGTTTATTAATATTAATGATATCCACATTATTTTTTATGAATGCTAATTCCTATAATAAAGAAGATATTGTTTTAGAGCTTCAATATCATGGACAAGTAGTTTTAAATTATTTTTCAGATAGAGTCATGGAAGCTAAAGGCGTTGTGGAGATAATAGATGTAAATAATATTGATTCATTAGATGAAGATTCTGAAATTAGGTTAAAAAAGGTTATTTTTAGAACGAATGATAAAGGAGTTATCTTTGAGGTTAAACCTAATAATAAGCTTTTTTACGGTGAAGGTATTGCCGGTTCGGCAAAAACAGAGATTGCTGATTATGTAGAATCGATTATTTTAAAACCTTTGCCAAATGGGAAAAAATTTTTAGATGCTGATGGTATAGAAATAACAGTGAATTTAAGTAAAAAAAATGTTACAGAAAGCTATAGTACGAAGGTGTTTTTTAGAAATAAAAAATAACGGGTGGGATAGTATGTTAAAGAAAATAATAGTATCTTTATTGACGATTAGTTTAATTTTCAATTTAATAGTGATTGATAATTATACGTTTGCAGAATTTAAAGATGAGATAAAAGCACCAATTAATTTGGTGAGAAATTTAGAAAAAAACCAGTATCAAGTAGGTGATGAATTTATAATAAATTATACTATTCAGCCGCAAAATTTAGCAATAGAAGATGTATATCCAGAATATTATCTTGTCGATAAAGAAATAGTTTTAGTAATGGATATATCTGGTAGTATGAACGACCCGATATATATGAATCAAAATAAAGAGGCAATAAAGATAAGAGAATATATTGGGAAAATAGAAAGTGATATTTACCGGTACAAAGTGAATATAGAATATATGTTATTATGGTGGTATACAACATATACAGAAGATTTGTTGAAAGATATAGAAGAAAATTTAGAAGGAATTAAAGAAAGTGTAAAAGGATTAAAAACTAATAAACAAAGAATAAATAGAGAATTGAAGAAAATAGATAACTATATAAAAAGTATAAGAGACAGTTTAGAAGAAATAAAAGCAAATAAGAATGTTAGAAGAAATAAAAGCGAGATACAAAAAAATATAGATAATATAATGAAAAGCACAGAGAAAATAAAAAAACTTTTAAAAATTAATAAGATAGCCAAAATAGAGGCGATGAAATTTGTAGCTAAGCGTTTTTTAGAAAAATTAAAAGATGATGAGAGAATAAAGGTGAATTTAATACCTTATGAAACAAAAGCTTGGGATTCAAGTTATGATGGAAAAGATTTTGCTGATTTATCTGATATTGAGGATTATAACGAGTTAATTAGGGATATAGATAGATTAGAACCTTATGGTGGTACCAATATAGGTGATGGATTAAGAAAGGCTTATTATAAATTGAAAAATTCACCTAATAAAAATGCAAGAAAGTATATTATTTTGATGACTGATGGTCAGCCTACTGCTTTTAGTTATGATAAAATCCATTATAAAAGCATTTTTGGGACATTTTGGTCTAAAGAATATTATGAATTAGCGAAAGTTGATGTTTTGTTCTATTTAGGAAATGAACTAAATTATCGAGCAGGAGATGGTACTTTATTAGATGATAATTTGGACTTAAAATATGCCAAATTAGTTGGAGAAAAACTTATAAAAAACGGTGGATTAGAAATCAAGTCATTTATGATAGGTTTTAGTAATGATGCAAATATGGAAAAATTAAAACAAATAGCCGATAGTTCAGGTGGATATTTTAAAAAGGCAGAAGATGGTAATGCATTAGATGAAGTATATCAGACATTAGCAGATGAAATCTGTAGCGACTTACCAATACACAGCGTATTATTTAAGGAAACAATACCTGCTGGTTTTGATATATTAGATGTATCAGAAGGGTTGCAAATTGAAGGTAATACTGTAATTGGCAATATTGGAAGCATAACTTATAGATTAGATAAAGAACGAAAAGAGTTTATAGCTGAACCAATAAATTTCTGGATAAAGGTCAAGGCAAATAGAGTAGGGAAATATAAGTTTGGGAATATAGAAGGTGAAAATGAATCGTATGTTAAATATAAAGATATAGATGGTAAAGATAGAATTAAATATTTCCCTGTAATTGATATATCAGTTTATGAAACAGACCCTCCTATTTTAAATGCAGAATTGTTTATTGAAACTGATTCTGCAAAATTATTAAATATTTCAGTAAATGAACCATCTTTTATTGAAATTTTATATAATGATGAAATTATAGATACTATTGATTGCAGAGAAGATTCTTTTGAAACTGGTAAAATGAAAAAATTTACTATTGAACTACAGCAGGATATTCAAGACAATAGTTTGGTTATAATAGCTACGGATTTATCGGGGAATAAGGTTAGGGAAACAGTACCTTATCTAAATTTGACTTCGGTAAAATTAGATGAGTATGAGCACAATGATTTAAACAGACCTGTTGAATTAGAGCTGTCAACGGAATCAAATTCAATAATAAAAGATATTACAATAAATGGAACTAAAGTGCAGGAAAATAAAGTTACAGACGAAGGATTATATACGGCTAATGTTTTATTGCGAGATGGGTTGAATGATATTTTAGTAACAGTAAAGAACCAGTACAACAATATAACTTGTAGAACCTTTAAAGTAGATATTGATGCAAAATCACCTGTAATAAATGCAGAATTAGAAGGTTTTAAATTAATGACTAATTTTGATGAAGAAGTGAAAGAGGTATGGATTGAAGCTGATTTAAACAATGATGGGATTATTTCCGAAGATGAAATTTTTGATAAAAATGATATCAATATATCATATAATGAATCTCACACAGAAGCATATATTATATTGGCTGAAAAGTTCTCTAATAAGCAAATAAAAATAAAGGCTAAAGATATGAATGGGAATATTGGTTTTTTAACATTTAAAATACCTAAATTGGATAGGATTTTAGATCATGGTCTTTTGGTAAATAGCATTCAATTGAAAAAATATGAAGATAATAGTATTAATATTGTAAATGGTTATGAGGTTAAAATTGGAGCTATTTTTAGTATAGATAGTGAAGCTAATACTTTGACTTTACATTTAAATAAAGATGGAATTGATAATGTAAAATTATTAGGTGAATTTAAATTTGATTTATATGTAATTGATGAAAATTCTATCATACGTAGAGTAGCAGTAAATCAACGAGATGTGAATATACAATCTAGTGATAATGAAATAGTTGTGAATATTGATTTAGGAGCATATAGCGATATTTTTGAAAATAAATTATTGTTTGTATATAATTTTAAACCTTTAGTTGAGAATTTAGATACAAGAGGTATTAGTATTTTAAATAGTTTTTCTATAGGTGAGAGCATAAAAGATTTAAAAGTTAATATAAAACATTTACCTAAAATTGAATAAAGTTAGGTAGGTGCAGCAATTGGTTTTTAAGTTAATAGAGAATAGGGGTTTAACTATTATAGAGCTATTAGTTGTAATTACTTTGATATCTTTAGTTTTGCTAATAGTTATTCCCCAAATTAAAACCAATGATTATGAGTTATTAGCACAAAGTAAAAAATTATGTAATGATGTCCGCAAGATTAGAATATTTCAAATGTCAGAAGGAGGGAATTACAGAATATTATTAGATGAGAAAGGTTATATGATATTAAAAGGTACAATTCAAATTAGTAAAGTAGATTTAAAAGAAAATTATAAAATAATTTGTTCTAAAAAAGAAATTATGTTTAAATTTAATGGAGCTCCAAGCTATGGAGGTACTACAATAACAGTTCTTGATTTAGAAACTGGCAGGTATTGTGAAATAACGATTGTACCCGCAAGTGGCAGGGTGCATATGACAGATGTAATACATTAATCATAAGAGGTGATTAAATGAGGTTATATAACTATATGGAAGATGTTGTTATTAAAGCAGTAGATTTAGCAATTGAAAAATGCCCGCAAGTTTGTAAATGTGAAAAGTGTAGATTAGATATTGCGGCTATTGCATTAAATAATTTACCGTCAAGATATGTTGTTACTGAGAAGGGGGAAGTATTTGCTAAAGCAGACGGTATGCAGCTACAGTTTGATGTAGATGTTTTAAGGGAAGTTACTAAAGCAATTGAGATAGTTTCAAAGAGACCAAAACATGATGATGTCTGGTGATAAAATGGGGAAAAATAATATAGTTTTAATAGGATTTATGGGTACTGGTAAATCTCATGTTGGCAGGTATATTTCGAAAAAACTTAATATGGAATTTTATGATACTGACAATGTAATTGAAAAAAAATATGGATGTAGTATAAGTTATATATTTGAAAGATATGGTGAAAATTATTTTAGAAAGATTGAGAGTGAAGTTGTTTCAAACGTGTCCCAAAATAGAAATATAGTGATTTCAACAGGCGGCGGTGTTGTATTAGATAAAAATAATATAGAGATGCTTAAGAAAAATGGGGTTATATTTCTTTTAGATGGTAGTTTTGATACGATTGTTAATAATTTATATGGGAATGTAGAAAAAAGACCTTTGTTAAAAGGTACAGATTGGAAGAAAAAGGCTAATGAACTTTTCTTAAGAAGAAAAAAACTGTATTACAATAGTGCCGATTATATTATTGGTATAGATAATAAAAAAGGAAATGCTATTGCTGAAGAGATTATAAACATTTATAATTTGCAAATATAAAGTTATTCTATTCAAAGAATTAGATTTATGGTAATATATAATAAGAATATTTAAGGATGTGTTTTCCAAATATGAAGAAAATATTGGTTATACATGGTCCAAACTTAAATATGCTTGGAATAAGAAATAAAAAGGTATATGGAGATATTACTCTAGAGACTATTGATAAAATGGTGAAGCAAAAAGGAAAAGAATTGGGTATAGAAGTTGAAACTTTTCAATCAAATTATGAAGGGGATATTATTGACAAAATACATATTGCTAAAGATTATTATGATGGTGTAATAATTAATCCTGGTGCATATACGCATTACAGTATTGCAATTAGAGATGCATTAGAGATACTAGATATACCAATAATAGAAGTTCATCTGACAAATATCTATAAAAGAGAAGAATTCAGACAGAAATCAGTGATAGCACCGGTTTGTACAGGTCAAATATGTGGTTTAGGTTATTTGGGGTATATTATGGCCATAGAATCGATATATGAGATTATTATTGGGGGGGGCAAGTTTTATGATTAATAGTGTGAGAATTGAACAATTAAAAAAATATATGAAAGAAGCAGATTTGGATTCTGTAATTATTTTCAAACCGGAAAATAGAAGGTACATAAGTGGCTTTACAGGGACTTCAGGATATGTAATAATAACTGACGAAGAGTATTATATGGCTACTGATTTTAGATATTTAAAACAGGTAAGTGTGCAGTGTAAGGGATTTAAAATTATTGAGTTAAATTCAGTACATACAATTTTTAATGTATTAAATGAATTAAAAATTAAAAGACTAGGTATTGAAGATAATTTTGCAACTTTACAATTTGTTAAAAATTTAGAAGAAAAATGTAGTCATATAGATATAGTTCCACTCAAAGGGGTTTTAGAAAAAATAAGAATGATAAAGGATAAAGAGGAAATTGAACTAATAAGGAGAGCAGCTGAAATTACAGATAAGGCATTTAATCATATATTAGATTTTATTAAAGTTGGAGTAAAAGAAGTAGATATTGCTTTGGAATTGGAATATTTTATGAAAAAATTAGGAGCCGAAGGACCTTCGTTTAAATTTATAATAGCGTCAGGAAAGAGATCTGCAATGCCACATGGCGTGGCTTCTGATAAAGTAGTTGAAGAAGGTGATTTTGTAACTATTGATATGGGTTGTATTTATAAAGGATATTGTTCCGATATGACCAGGACTATTGTTGTTGGAAAAGCTAATGAAGAGCAGAAGAAAATATATAATATTGTATTGGAAGCGCAAGAAAAATCGCTTAAAGCTATAAGACCAGATATAAAAGGTTGTGAAGTAGATAAAATAGCAAGAGATATCATTGCTGGTTATGGTTATGGAGAATATTTTGGACATGGGCTAGGACATGGAGTTGGATTAGAAATCCATGAAAATCCAAGACTTGCACAGAGCGAAATGGGTAAGATAGCTTTAAAACCAGGAATGATTGTTACAGATGAACCTGGTATATATATACCTGACTTTGGAGGAGTTAGGATTGAAGATTTAATTTTAGTTACAGAAGATGGCTATGAAGTGCTGTCTAAAACAACAAAAGAACTAATAGAAATAAGTTAATGGGAGGTATTGTAATGATTTCAGCAGGAGATTTTAGAAAAGGTTTAACTTTTGAAATGGACGGTGAAATCTACCAAGTTATTGACTTTCAGCATGTTAAACCTGGAAAAGGAGCAGCATTTGTTAGAACAAAAATTAAAAATCTAAAAACTGGTGCAATTAAAGATATTGCTTTCAATCCATCTGATAAATTTCCTAAGGCTCATATTGAAACAAAAGAAATGCAATATCTTTATAACGATGGAGAATTATACTATTTCATGGATACTGAGACATATGAGCAAATACCATTAAATTATGATAAAGTACAAGATGCTTTAAAATATATTAAAGAAAATGATGTAGCAGTTATGAGATTCCATGAGGGTAAACCATTTGAGGTAGTACCTCCTAATTTTGTAGAATTAGTTGTTACACATACAGAACCGGGAGTTAAGGGGGATACTGCAACAGGTGGAACAAAACCAGCTACTGTTGAGACTGGAGCTGTAGTACAGGTTCCTTTATTTATAAATATTGGAGATAAAATAAAAATTGATACTAGAACAGGTGAGTATTTATCAAGGGTATAGGCAATAATAATTTTAAGATTAACAAATAAAATAGGAGGTGCATCTCATGGAGTATTTATATGAAAAAATTGCTTATTTAAGAGGATTGGCTGAGGGACTCAATATTGATGAATCAACAAAAGAAGGCAAATTACTTATGCATATTATCGATACTTTAGAAGATTTTTCAGATGCAATTAATGAGTTGCAAGAAGAACAATTAGAGTTAGAGGAATATGTAGATGCAATTGATGAAGATTTAACTGAAGTTGAAGATGAACTATTTGGCGAAATAGATGAAGATGAGTTATTTGATGATGATGATTTTATATATGATGAAGAAGATGATGATATAGATTATGTAGAAGTACAATGTCCAAATTGTAATGAAGTAATATATTTTGAAAGAGATTTATTAGATGAAGAAGAAGAGGCAGAATGTCCAAATTGCCATGCTACAATAGAATTAGAAGATAAATAATTAAAGCCTGATGTCTTAAGACATCAGGCTTTAATTATTTATCTAATATTTTAATATATTAATCATATTATTTAATATTATTCATACTTATTTATAAAGGGGGGACATGTTATGGAAGAACAAATGACTAGTATTTATAAGAATAATTTATATAGTAAATCAGATGAATTTGAACAAATATTAAAATATTTAGACCTTGACTTATCAAATATTTTGAAAAAAATACCTTTATTGACTAGAAAACGAATTGAAGAAATAAGACTTAGAATAGGCAGACCTTTAGCTATTAATTATGATGGAAAGGATTTATTTTTAAAACCTAATGGTGCTATTACAGAAAATATATACGATGCTTATATAGTAAATGAGAAAAATATAAGGAACACTTTCCAGTTAATAAGTAATTACTCAGTATATGCTTTTGAGGAAGAACTTCGCAATGGGTTTATTACAGTTAATGGTGGACATAGAATTGGTATAACTGGAAAAGTTCTATATAGGAATAACAATATTTATACAATAAAGGAAATTTCATCTTTAAATATAAGAATAGCTCGTGAAAAAAAAGGTGTATCTGATAAAATTATTAAGTATGTTATAAAAAAACCCAATACGATATATAATACTCTGATTGTTTCACCTCCGCAATGTGGGAAAACAACGCTACTTAGAGATTTGATTAGAAACTTAAGTAATGGTATTCCTAGATTAAATTTTTATGGCTTAAAAATAGGAGTTGTTGATGAAAGAACTGAAATAGCAGGTATTTATAAAGGATATCCGCAAAATGATGTTGGTTTTAGGACAGATGTGTTAGACAGTTGCCGTAAATTTGAAGGTATGATGCTTTTGTTAAGATCAATGTCTCCTAATATAATCGCTACAGATGAATTAGGAGAGGAGAAAGATATTGTTGCTATTCATCAGGCTTTAAAAGCAGGAGTCAAAATTATTTCAACAGTACATGGCGAAAGTATTAATGATTTATTAACTAGACCTTATCTAAAACAAATTTTAAAAGAAAATATATTTGAGAGAATTATAATATTGAGTAATAGAAAAGGTGTAGGAACTGTAGAAGATATAATGGACGGTAAGACCTATAAATCAATTATTAAGAAAGAGGTATAAATTATGCTTGTAGTTAGATTAATTACTAGTATAACAATAATATTTTCTTGTACTTTTATAGGTTATTATTTAGCAAATAGATATAATAAAAGATTTATAAACTTAATAAAATTGCAAAATTGTATACAATTATTAGAAACTGAAATTGTATATTGTTCTACGCCGTTACCAGAAGCATTAGAAAACGTATATAATAAATGCGATAAAAGCGTTTCTTTTATATTTAAAGATTTAAGGAATTTATTAGTAGATAATAAAAATCTAAACGTATATGAAGCATTTTCTTATCAGACAGAAAATTTATCTAAAAAATTATATTTAGATTTCCAAGATATAGAAATTCTAATGTCATTAGGAAGAGTTCTGGGTATAAGCGATAGGGAGGATCAACAGAAACATTTTAAACTTGTATTAATGCAGTTAGAAAATTGCCAAAAAGATGCAGAAGAGAAAAAACAGGTAAATGAGAAACTTTTTAAAAATCTAGGTGTATTAACAGGATTGGCTATAGTAATTCTTTTATTTTAAATGAAGGGAGAGTTAATATGAATGTCGATTTAATTTTTAAAATAGCTGCTATAGGGATATTAGTATCTGTTCTTAATCAAGTTTTAATAAGAGCGGGTAGGGAAGAACAGGCTATGATGACTACATTAGTTGGATTAGTAGTTGTATTAATGATGGTTATAAATTTGATTAGTAAATTATTTGATAATGTAAAAACAATATTCAACTTATATTGATGGGATGATGCTTATGGAAATCATACAGATTGTTGGAATAGGCATTATAGCTACTATACTAGCTGTTTTATTAAAACAGGAGAGACCAGAAATATCTTTACAGATTAGTATAGTTACCGGATTAATAATTTTTATTTTTGTTATTTCAAAGTTGAGTTATGTAATTAAGGTATTGAGTAATTTAGCTCAAAGAATCGATATAGATTTTATATATTTTTCTACAATACTTAAGATTATTGGAATTGCGTACATAGCCGAATTTGGTGCTCAGATTTCAAGAGATGCTGGAGAAGAAACAATAGCATCTAAAATTGAATTGGCTGGGAAAATACTGATAATGGCTTTATCGGTACCAATATTATTAGCAGTATTAGATTTAATTTTAAAAATAATGCCATAGAATTTAGGTGATACCAATGAATAATAGATTTTTATTACTATTAATAATGATTCTATGCTTTATACCAGAATCTGTTGTTATAGCCGAAGACAATATAGGAATAGATAATATTATAGAAGAACAATTAGAAAAATTGAATATAGAAGAATTACAGAGAACTATCGATAATATTACAAAAGATAATGAACAGTATTTAAAAAAAATAGATGTTTTAGAATATATAAAGTCTTTATTAAAGGGTGAAAGAGTGTTTTCTTTTGAAGAAGTATTAAAGAGTTTGCTTACTTTAATCTTTAAAGAAATAATGATAAATTCAAAATTATTGGGACAGCTTTTGATATTATCAATTCTTTGTGCAGTATTAACAAATATTCAAAGTGCTTTTGAAAAAAATACGGTTGGAGAATTAGCGTTTTATGTTTGCTATATGTTGCTAATAGCTATTGCGATGAAAAGTTTTGTAATTTCAATGAGTCTAGCTAATAAAGCTATAGATGAAATGGTTTTATTTATGCAGGCTTTATTACCAATTTTAATAACTCTTTTATTGGCAGTAGGAGGTATTACAAGTGCAGCTATTTTTAAACCAATTATTTTTGGCAGTGTAAGCATAATGAGTACACTAATGAAAAATGTTATATTGCCTTTAATTTTTTTTTCAGCAATAATAGGAATAATTAGCAAATTATCTAATAAAGTACAGATATCAAAATTATCTAGTATTATTAGACAGATAACAACTACTTTATTAGGTATGTTATTAACCATTTTTTTAGGTATTATGTCAATACATGGAGTTACAACTTCGAAATTAGATGGAGTTACTATTAAAACAGCAAAATTTGCAATGGACTCTTTTATACCAATTGTAGGAGGTTTTTTATCTGAAGCTATTGATACTGTTGTTAGCTGTTCTTTACTATTAAAAAATGCTGTAGGTGTAATTGGATTAGTTTTAATATTCATTATTTGTGTTATACCAATCATTAAAATAGTATCTTTGATTTTAATTTATAAATTTACAACTGTTATAATAGAGCCAATTTCGGATGAAAGAATAATCCAATGTTTAAATGAAATTTCTAAATCTCTTTTGATGATATTTGCTGTAATTAGCTCAGTAGGGATCATGTTTTTTATAGCTGTTACAATAATTGTTGGAGCTGGAAATATAACGACTATGTTGAGATAGAGGTGGTATTTTTTGATAAATTTATTACGACAGTGGACAATTACAATAGTAACATTAGTTGTAATTATAACGTTTCTTGAAATAATATTACCTAAAAATGATTTAAAAAAATATATAAATGTTACGACTGGATTTCTTTTAATAATTACAATACTAAATCCATTCATAAAATTATTAAGTAGCGATATAAATATAGAAAAAGAAGTATTTAAAAATATTATGTTAAAACCAGAAAATGACTTTTACATAACAGATGAGTACAAGAAATACCAAGAAGATCAAACAATGAAATTATATAAAGATAAGATAAAAAAACATATTAAAAAGACTATAGAGGATACTTTTAGATATAAAGTAGTGAGAATAGAGGTTGATATCGAAAATGAAAATACAGAAAATTTTGGGGAAATAAAAAAAATAAAATTAATATTAGTTCAAGAAAATACTGATTTTAAGAACAAAAATGTTCATGATAAGTATTCAATAAATATTGAATCAGTAAAAGAAATAAGAGTTAATTTAGAAAGTGTTGAAACAGAAAAAATAGAAAATAGTGATGTAGTTAATCGTGAAGTAGAAGAAATCAAAAAACTAATTTCTAATAATTATAAACTTCCAAAAGAAAGTATTTTAATTATATACGAGTAAAAGGTTGGGAGGATTCTTATGAAAATACTAGATTTATTAAAAGAAAAGTTTGACAATAACAATTTAATGACAACATTAACTATAATTGTTGTGTTAGGAGCAATTATTTTGATAGCTACAAGTTCTTTTGTAGGAGAAACTGATAAAAAGAGTGTACCTGAAACAGTTTTATATCAAGAAAGTAGTTCTGTAAAAAGCAACAGTAAAATAATAGAAGATTATGCAAGCACAATTGAAAGAAAATTAGAAGATATTTTAAGTAGTATAGATGGAGTTGGAAAGGTTAAAGTAATGGTTACTTTAGAAGATACAGCAGAAAGAATACCAGCAATTAATACAACTAGAACAGAAGAAAAAACGAGTGAAAAGGATTCAAAAGGGGGGATTAGAGAAGTTTCTAAACAAAATTATTCAGAACAAATAGTTGTCAATAATAGCGATGATGATTCATTAGTAATAATTAAAGAAGTTAAACCAAAGGTAAAAGGGGTTATTGTTGTAGCAGAAGGAGCAGATGATTTGTATATAAAAGAAAAGCTCTATGAGGCTGTAAAAACAGTATTAGGAATAAGTGGTAATAGGGTAGGTATATTTTCTAGCAAACCATTAAAATAGGGGGGAATATGTATGGTTATTAAAAAAAGGACTTTGTTATTAGTATCATTGTTAATAGCTTTAACGATTATTGGTTATATTAATCATTCGATTACTAAACAGGCATTATTAGAAACTACAAGTGAATATGAGAGATATGAAGATAAGAAATTAGAAGATGTATTTATGGATGATAGTAAAATTGTAGAAACTTCTGCTGATTATACAAAAAATGAAAATGAAGAAGTTGTTGATAGTAAAGATAATGCTATATCGTCAATTTCAAATAAAATTGAGAGTAAGATAGAGGAAAATATTATAAAGGAAGAAAATCGTAAGAGTAATAATTATTTTGTAGAATATAGACTTTCAAGGGATAAATTGCGTGCAAATTTAGTTGAAAGACTAAATGATATTGTCAATAATGAAAAGACAGATGAGGAGACTAGGAAAAAGGCACAAGAAGAAATAATGAGGATTGGAAATATTTCAGAGAAAGAATTGTTGATTGAAGGATTAATAAAAGCTAAAGGATTTGAAGATGTACTTGTTTTTCTAAAAAACGATAGTGTAAGAGTAATAGTATCAGCAGATGTACTTAATGAACAAGATGTAATAAAAATTTTGGAAATAGTAAAAAGCGAGACTAATCTTGAACCTTCAGCGATAAAAATAATGAAAAAATATTAGTTATATTTGTCAAAAGTTAATGGGTTTGGTATAATATTTATGTATTGCTGTAAAGATTTTAGGAGGTGAAACTAATGGCTGAAATAAATAATAATGCTAGTGAATATGGACAAATTAAAATAGCGGATGAAGTAGTAGGTATTATTGCTGGATTAGCCGCAACTGAAGTAAAGGGAGTTGCAGGGATGAGCGGCGGTATTGCTGGCGGTATTTCGGAAATGTTGGGAAGAAAAAATTTATCTAAAGGTGTAAAAGTAGAAGTGGGAGAGAAGGAAGCTGCAATAGATTTATACATAATTGTTGAATATGGGGCTAAAATACCTGAAGTGGCATGGGAAATACAAGAAAACGTAAAAAATGCTGTGCAGACTATGACAGGTTTAAATGTAGTAGAAGTAAATATACATGTTCAAGGTGTCCATATAGAGAAAGAAGTTAAGGAAGAAGAACAACAGTTGCAACCAAGAGTAAGATAGCATAATTTAACCCTCTGATTTTTCAGAGGGTTAATTTAAATATTTTTAAGGAAGGTGTTACAATGAACATATTTGATAGAATTATTTTTACTATTTTTACTATATTTTTTGTATTGATTTCAATTGTTATAATTATATTGCCTTTTGATGTTATACAAAATAATATTATTGATGAAGCAGTTCTCTTTTTAAATAGTTTGGCAGGAAACTATTGGATTATATTAGTAGGGTTGGTGATGTTATTGGTAAGTTTAAGACTTTTATTTTCTGGGATTAAAAGGAACAAAAAAAGTGAATATATAATTAAATATACAAATTTAGGGGAACTCAGAATATCGACTCAAACGATAGAAGGTTTAACTTACAGTGTTACAAATAGTTTTAATGAAATAAGAGATGTTAAGGCAAATATTGAAATAGTTGATGATGAGTTAATAATATTAATTAATGCAAGGGTTAGCCCTAATGTTAATATACCTGAAGTTATTTTCAAAATACAAGAAAAGGTAAAAGAACATGTTCAAAATTGTTCTGGAATTAAGGTCAGAGAAGTTAGATTTAAAATTAATGAGATTGCTTCTCAAGTTAGAACCATTAAGTAAATAAGAGGTGTTAAAAGTGTATAAAGAAAAATTAATAGAATTATTTCAAAAACATCAAGGTAAAATAATTGGTAGTATATTAGGATTTTTTATTGCAATAATTATTCTTTTGATCGGTTTATTTAAAACATTGTTTATTTGTATATGTGTTTATATCGGTTACTATTTTGGAAATAAAATTGATAATAGAGAAGATTTGAAAGAAATACTTGATAGGATTTTACCGCCAGTTAAGTATAGATGATACATATTTTCCAATGATATAAGGAAGAATAATACAACAAGAGATGAGGTGTATAAATATGAGTAGAAAAATTGCAAGGGAAGAAGCTGTAAAATTATTATATCAGATGGAAATGAATGAAGACTTTTCTGAACAAACAAAAAATGAGTATTTAAAGACTAATAATTTTAAAGAAGATGAGGTAGAGTATTTAAATAGAGTTTTTGAACGTTTAATTGAAAAATTACCAGTGATCGATTCAAAAATAGAAAAATATTCAGAAGGATGGAAAATAAATAGAATAGCAAAGGTGGACTTGTCAATTTTAAGGTTGGCAATATTTGAAACAATGTATATGGATGATATTCCCATTGAAGTTTCAATAAATGAAGCTCTTGAAATCAGTAAAAAATATAGCACTGAAGAATCAAGTAAATTCATTAATGGGCTATTAGGTAGCTTTGTAAAGGAATGGAATGATATTAATGGATAGTTATTATCTAGGAATAGATACGAGTGCATATACAACTTCTATTGCAGTATTAAATGAAGAGGGTAAAATAATTATCGATTTGAGAAGAACATTAAAAGTGAAAAAAGGAAGTCTAGGATTAAGACAGCAGGAAGCAGTTTTTCAACATATAAATAATTTACCTGAAATGTTTAATTATATAGCAAATGAAATTGATTTAAATAAGGTTAAGACTGTATCAGCTAGTGTAAAACCAAGAAATGTTGTTGGTTCTTATATGCCAGTTTTCAAAGTTGCACAAGGTCATGCATTTATACTAGCAAGGGCTTTGAATGCGGATTATAAGGAGTTTTCGCACCAAGATGGTCATATAGCAGCTGGCATTTTAAACTGTGAAATTCAACAATTGGAGAAATTTTTAGCCTTACATATTTCAGGAGGTACTACAGAACTTCTGCTTGTAGAAAATAAAAAAGATGTTTTTTCAGTAGAACAAATTGGCGGCACATTAGATATTAGTGCCGGACAGTTAATAGATAGAGTAGGTGTTGAGTTGGGACTACCCTTTCCGTGTGGTCCATATTTGGACGAACTATCGGTTAGTGGTAACTTTGTAGAAAAAAATATTCCAATTAGTACTAATAAAACATGGATAAATTTTTCAGGTCCAGAGACTTTTTTTAAAAGGATTATAAAACAACATACTGATAAACCAGAGAATATAGCATTGACATTATTCGATTGCATTGCTAAATCTTTAAGTAGTATTATTAAGTATGCAATTAAAGTATATGAAATAAATAATATTTTAATTATAGGGGGGGTTGCTTCTAATAGTTATATAAGAGAGAAATTAGAGAATGATATAGTAAATAAAGGTATTGGAAAATTGTTTTTTCCAAATAAAAATTTTTGTACTGATAATGCTATTGGAATAGCATATCTTGGATTAATTAAATACTAATTGTGATAGTGTAAAAAGAAATATGAAAAGTTAGAGAAAAGATTGGATATACTTTAAGATGATATTTTAAAGATTTTACCCAAAAAAGGGCATAAATATCCCGTAGGGTGTAATTTAACTTTAAATTTTAACTGTTAATTTGTCAAGGTGCATTTTAAAATTAAGCAGCTTCTTTTAAAATATTGCTTCTATGCTTTTGATTTTCTATGGCATGTAGTTGTGCTAATTCAATTAGTTTAGCCCATTTTGCTGGCATTGTTTCGTATCTATTCAGCTCAGTTAGTGGTATTGGTACTTTACCAT
>NZ_FQXO01000039.1 GCF_900129995.1 Caloranaerobacter azorensis DSM 13643
TAGCATATGGTATATCTGTTAAACTTGTTTTTATCTTCATCTTTGCTGCAATTGATAAAGCTAATATATTTTCCATTGGTATGTGCTTATTTTTCTTTCGCTTATCTTTAAATACTTTTGTTAAATCCTTTATTAACCCCTTTCTATTCATTTTCATTATTATATCGTCTATTAAATTTGGAAAACTTATATCAGCTGCATCAATTCTTCCTTTTCTAATTGATTCTATTATTTTTTCTTTATCTTTTCTACTTATCTGCATCATATATTATTTATCGGCACTTTTTATCATTATCTTAAATTACGAATTGAAGTGTATAGAAAATTGTATGTCTTATTTAAATTTAAAAAAGGCATCTAAACAAATGCCTTCAAATCGTTAATAAACTTATATTTATGAAAATAACGCTCATGCAGACAAATCCTTTTTCACCGCAGCATATATATTAAAAATTAAACCAATAATCAATATATACATAACAAAATCATTAATATAATATTGGGAATACCCAATTATTTTCGTCCCAAAGAGATTTACTGCCATATCTTTTAACTTTTCACTCTCTAAAACTAATCCAATACTATAATTTAACCTGCTTACATAAAATATTTTTAATAGGATAACAGCAATAAATAAAATCGTATTAACTATCGAAACTCTCTTTAACACCATCTTTCCCTCTCCCAAATATTCAAAACTTCTCAAACTCGTCCAAGTTTATATTCATTATATAATAAGTTTTCTTGGACATCAATACCATTTATGGAATACTTCTGAACATAATAGTTAAACATTCAACATAATACAACAAAATTCATTAAATTTATATAATATAAAATATATTTAAAATCATATCGTTTTATGATATGATAGGTTATGTAAAACAGAATATAGGAGAGAAAATAGGTTTTTATATTAAAAGGGAAATCGGTGCAAATCCGATACAGCCACCGCTACTGTGAGTGGGTACGAAATCAATAATAAGCCACTGGGTTAACTGGGAAGGCATTGAGAGTAGGATGATCCACAAGTCAGGAGACCTGCCTATTTTCTACGAGAAGTAAACCTTCGGTGGGAGGGGGTACTTTTATTTGTTATGTTTAAAATAGCAAAATAAAGCCCATACCTTAAAGAAGGTTGTGGGCTTTTTTCATTAACTTCAAATCAAGGTGATACTATGGCAGAAAACAAAACTATAAATAAAAACATAATATTAATCTTATTTATCCTTTTAACTATAATAAGTTTTTTTATAAGCGTAGGCAATGGAGCAGTAAAAATTTCTCCTATAAATATTCTGAAAGCCATTTTTTGTGAGAAAGATACCGTCAATCACCAAATTATATGGAATGTAAGACTGCCTCGAACTATTGTAGCAGGACTTGTAGGCATATGTCTATCATTATCAGGAGCAATTCTCCAGGGAATTATGAGAAATCCCCTTGCTAGCCCAAACATCATTGGAGTATCTTCTGGCGCAGGACTTGCAGCATTTATAATACTAATACTATTACCAGAATACTATTATATGGTTCCTATAGGAGCTTTTATTGGAGCATTACTTACTACTTTAGTAATATACTCATTAGCTTGGAAAGAAGGAGTAACCCCTACAAGACTTATTTTAGCAGGAGTAGCTATATCATCTATACTTAGGGCAGGAATAAATGCTCTCATAACATTTTATCCCGATAGAGTTGCAGGAGTTGTAGGCTTTATGGTGGGTGGATTATCTGCAACAGCTTGGACTGAAGTAAAAATGATATTCCCCTATGCTTTAATAGGAGTCACATCGGTTTTACTCATTCCAAATAAACTAAATATATTAATGCTTGGAGATGAGATTGCAACAGGACTCGGATTAAAAGTAGAATCTACAAGATTTATCTTTATAATTTTAGCATCTTTACTTGCCGGTAGTGCTGTTAGCGCAGTAGGATTACTAGGCTTTGTTGGCCTCATTGTCCCTCATATTGCCAGATTACTAATTGGCTCTGATTATAGATTTTTATTCCCAGCATCTATTTTTTTAGGAGCATCGGTAGTCATATTATGCGACACTTTAGCAAGACTGTTATTCGCTCCTATGGAAATTCCAGTAGGGATAATAATGTCAGCTCTTGGAGGACCATTCTTCCTATATTTATTGAGAAGAAAAGAAGGTGTTAGATGATGGGTATCAAAGCTGAAGGACTTTACGTTAGTTATGGAAAGAAAGAAATATTAAAAGGAGTCAATTTAAAAGTTGATGATGGAGAACTAATCTCCATAATAGGACCTAATGGTTCAGGAAAATCAACTCTCCTTAAAGCATTATCAAGATATTTAAAACCATCTAAAGGCAATATATATTTAGACAATGAAGATATTTATTCCATTAATACTAAAAAAGTGGCCCAGAAGCTAGCAATTTTACCTCAAATTAAAAATATTTCAGCAGATGTGACGGTAGAAAATCTCGTATCATACGGAAGATATCCGCATCTCGGCTTTAGGAAAAGACTTCTTAGAAAAGATAAAGAAATAGTAGATTGGGCTATAGAAAAAACTGGACTTCAAAAATTACGAAAGAGATTTGTAGCAACTCTTTCAGGAGGTGAAATTCAAAGGGCATGGATTGCAATGGCTATTGCTCAAAGACCAAAAATTTTATTACTTGATGAACCCACTACTTATTTAGATATATCTTATCAACTCGAAATATTAGAACTAATAAAGGAATTAAATAATTCATTAAATATTACCGTCATCATGGCAATTCATGATTTAAACCAAGCAGCTAGATATTCTGATAAGATATTTGTCATAAAAAATGGACAATTATATATGGAAGGTTCACCTAATAGTATCATAAAAAATAATGTATTAAAAGACGTATTCCGAATTGATGCTGATATTTATCACGACACTGTAAATAAATGTCCTTATTTTATTCCTAGAAAAATCTGCATTAAATTTAATGCAGAAAAAACTTAATTTGTTTCTCAAGGGGGTGTTGTGGAGATTATATAACTTTAATTTTTTTAATTTATAAGTTACAAAAAAATTAGATGATGAGGTGATGCAAATGAATATCAAAAAATACTTATCTTTATTATTAGTTGTATTAATGACTTTTACAATTTTTACAGGGTGTACTAATGAAAATACAAAAATAAGTAATACAAACGGAAATGAGAAAATACAAAATGAATATGGAATTAAAATCGATGAAAATACAGTCACATTTACAGATGCAAGAGGTAAATCCGTTGTCTATGAAAAAAATCCTAAAAGAGTAGTCTGCATATATAACTCTTATCTAGATTTATGGTATAAATGTGGAGGTACAGTAATCGGTAGAGTTAAACCTTCTAAAGACAAGCCTGTTCCTGGTTCTGAAAATGCCGATATAGTAGGAACTGCTGGCTCTCCAAGCGTTGAAAAAATACTAGCGTTAAAACCTGACCTAGTAATATTAAGTATGGCTTTTAGAGCTCACAGAAATATAATAGAAACATTAGAGCAAAATAATATTAAAGTTATAGCATTAGATAATGAATACAAAGATGATTATTTTAAAACTGTAAGATTATTTACCGCATTAACCGGTAGAGAAGACCTTTATGAAAAATATGCAAAACAAGTAAAAAAAGACATAGACAATATAATTCAAAAAGTACCAAAAGATAAAAAACCTAAAGTTCTTATAATTTTTGCAACTGCAAAAAATATAACCGTTAGAGGTACAGATTCTATGGTTGGAGAAATGCTAAAAGATTTAAACACAATCAACATATCAGGAGTAATTGGTGATTCAGCAGATGCCAAAGTTTTTAGTATGGAAAAAATACTTCAAGAAGACCCCGATTTTATTTTTGTTCAAACTATGGGCAGTGACAAAGAAAAGATATTTAAAAAATTAAAAGGCGATGTAGAATCTAATCCAGCTTGGGCATCATTGACAGCCGTAAAAAATAATAGATACATAATCCTTCCAAAAGATTTATATCTATACAAACCTAATGATAGATATGCAGAAGCATATGAAGGATTAGCAAAAATTCTTTACCCTGAAGTATTTGATAAATAAAAGGAATAGTTAAATGAAGCTAAGTTTTAAATTGAAACTTAGCTTCATTTTATTTAAAAACCATTTCCAAATTCCCTTTTTTGCAATTAAAACTATTTTATTGTTTGCTATCTCTTTTTTTCATGCTATATATTTTTTATTAAGTAAAATACTAATTATAGATAAAAAATTTAAGATTTAAAATTGAAAATGTAAAATTATTTTCAAATTTTCAATTCCACATTTCATAAAAGCGGAGGCATTGCCATGACAGATTTTAATTCTAAACTAGATTATAAAACTCTCTCATTAATAGAAGAACAATTGAGACAGGAAAAATTATTATATAAAAAATATTTAAATTATGCAGAAATGTGTTATGATAGCGAACTTAAAAACTTATGCTACAACGCTAGTAAGAGACATAAAAGGAATTATAAAAAAGTACTTAACTATTTAATCAACAGCCGATAAAAAATTAAAAATTTAAAATGTAAAATTAATTTTACATTTTCAATTTTACATTTTTCATTTCTCTGCTAACAGAGATAAAGGAGGCATACCTCAATGTATATTATTAACAATCTATCAGAAAAAGAAATATTAAATGACCTTGTATTATCAGAAAAGGAATTAGCAATTTCTTATAACAATACAATCGTCGAATCTACGTGCCCTTTTTTAAGAAAAATTCTATCTGAATGTTTGAATGATATTCAGGATATTCAATATACAATATATAAAATAATGGAAGAAAGAGGATGGAATAAAAGTCGTCTAGTAAGTAAATCAGATTTACTTAATATAGTGGAAGAATTTCAATATATAAGATAACCTCCGGTAAAAACCGGAGGTTTCTATTACATCATTGGCATTCCGCCTGGCATTCCGCCGCCCATTCCTGTATCTTTTTCTTCTTCTTTATCTGCTACTACAGCTTCAGTAGTTAATACCATTGCTGCTACTGATGCAGCATTTTGAAGAGCCGATCTTGTAACTTTAGTTGGGTCAACTATACCAGCTTCAATCATGTTTACATATTTTTCATTTAACGCATCAAATCCTACACCTTTTTCGCTTGATTTAACTTTTTCAACTATAACTGAACCTTCTAATCCAGCATTTGCTGCAATTTGTCTTACTGGTTCTTCTAAAGCTCTTCTTATTATATCTACACCTGTCTTAACATCTCCTGTTTCAGTCTCAAGTAATTTTTCAACTGCAGGAATTACGTTAATTAATGCAGTTCCACCACCAGGAACTATACCTTCCTCAACTGCTGCTCTTGTTGCAGCTAAAGCATCTTCTATTCTTAATTTTCTTTCTTTTAATTCAGTTTCAGTAGCTGCACCAACTTGGATAACAGCAACTCCTCCTGATAATTTAGCTAATCTTTCTTGTAATTTCTCTCTATCAAAATCTGAAGTTGTCTCTTCGATTTGAATCTTAATTTGTTTAATTCTATCTTTAATAGCTTCTTCTGAACCTGCTCCACCTACAATTGTAGTATTTTCCTTATCAACTTTTACTCTGCTAGCTCTACCTAACATATCAATAGTAGCTTCTTTTAAGTCATATCCTAACTCTTCTGAAATAACTTCTCCACCTGTTAAGATAGCAATATCTCTTAACATTTCTTTTCTTCTATCCCCAAATCCTGGAGCTTTAACAGCTACACAAGTAAATGTACCTCTTAATTTATTAACAACTAATGTAGCTAAAGCCTCTCCTTCTACATCTTCCGCTATTATCAATAATTGCTTTCCTTGTTGTACTATCTGCTCTAATATTGGTAATAAATCTTGTACATTTGATATCTTTCTATCTGTGATTAAAATATATGGGTCATCTAATACAGCTTCCATTTTTTCTGCATCAGTTACCATATATGGTGATAAATATCCTCTATCAAATTGCATACCTTCAACTACTTCTAATGTAGTTCCCATTGATTTTGATTCTTCAACTGTAATAACACCGTCTTTACCTACTTTTTCCATAGCTTCAGCTATTAAGCTTCCGATTTCTTCATCAGCCGCTGAAATTGAAGCAACTTGAGCTATAGCTTCTTTGCCTTCAACTTGTTTTGATAGAGCTTTAAGTTCTTCTACTGCAGCGTCTACTGCTTTATGTATACCTTTTTTAATTAACATTGGGTTAGCACCAGCAGCTACATTTTTTAATCCTTCTCTTATGATAGCTTGAGCTAATAATGTAGCTGTTGTAGTACCGTCTCCAGCAACATCATTAGTTTTAGTAGCAACTTCTTTAACTAATTGAGCTCCCATGTTCTCATATGGGTCTTTTAACTCGATTTCACGAGCTATTGTAACACCATCATTTGTAATAAGTGGTGAACCAAATTTTTTATCTAAAACAACATTTCTTCCTTTTGGTCCTAAAGTAACTTTAACAGTATCAGCTAATTTATTTATACCTCTTTCCATCGCACGACGAGCTTCTTCGCCAAATCTTATTTCCTTAGCCATCCTAAATTACCTCCTTTTTTCTTTTTTTGCACAAAACCGTCTTTCGCTCCTCACTATTCCCTATTCAATTTTCCATTTTACATTTTCAATTTTTAATTTTATCCTAGCGCCTATTCAATTACAGCTAAAATATCTATTAATTTTAAGATAGTATATTCTTCGCCATCCACCTTAACTTCTGTACCAGCGTATTTTGAGAATATTACTTTATCCCCTACTTTTAATTCTTCTTTTTTCTTCTCATCATTAGCAATTCCAGACCCTACAGCTATTACTTCTGCCATTTGAGGCTGCTCTTTAGCTGAACTTGGTAATACAATTCCGCTTTTAGTCTTTTCTTCAACCTCAATTTTCTTAATAACCACTCTGTCGCCTAATGGTTTAATTTTCATCTTATAACCCTCCTTATCATAATTTATATTAAAATGATATTACTTTCTTAATTGTTAGCACTCACTTTTGCCGAGTGCTAATGCTTACAAATATATGTTATAAAATAGATTTTATGTAGGCAAATACATCATTTCTTTATTTGAATGAATTATAAACTATTATATGGATTTATCTTAATATTTTTACGTTTTTCTTTATTTTACTACATTTTACTATATAGATTAATGTATTAGTTACTCTTCGTTCTAAAATCGAACGGCAAATTTCAAATAGCCAAAATAATAATTTTATATTTTCAATTTTCAATTTTACATTTATTTAATCTCATTCTCCCTCGCATAATAAAATAAATACTGTTGTGCAAAGCCAGCATATTCACCAAATTTATTTTGTGCATATTTTTGTATATCTTTAAGTTTAGTATCTTTTTTTAGATAAAAATGCTCCATTACCCTCTTCACCCAGACATCTATCGGAAAAGCATCATACTTTTCCATAGAAAATAACATTATACAATCAGCAACTTTAGGCCCTACACCTGCAAACAACATTAATTCTTTTTTAGCATCTTCCGTAATCAAATTTTTCAACCTATAAATATCCATTTGTTTACTCGAAACAATCGCAGCAGCATTAAATATATATTTAGCTCTAAATCCTGTCTTGCAATCTTTTATAGCTTCCACTGTCGATTTGCTAAGTACATCTGCAGTTGGAAAACTATAATATTTCTTTCCATTATACTCCCCAATAAATTCTCCATATTTTTGACTTAAATTCTCTATTGCCCTTTTTATCATCGGTATTCTGTTATTAGCAGAAATAATAAATGATATTAAAGTCTCCCAAACATCTTGCTTCAATATTCTTATACCATAGCCATATTTTACGGCTCTTTTCAAAATTGTATCCTTTGAAAGCTCTCTTTTTATTTTGCTATAATCCCTACCTAGATCAAAATATTCAAACCAAACATCATTAAATTCTTTTAAATTAGTATTAGAAAAAACTATCGCTTTATTTTCTTTTTTTACGTTTATAACTTTCCCATGTGCTACACCCGTATAACTACCATCTTCCTCTCTATTCCATCTAAAACACTGTCCACATTCAAATATATGTTCAGGTTCAAAATCCTCTAATTTTTCAATAATAACTCTATCTTTTTCTTCGACTACTTTCAAAAATAATACACCCTTTCCATTTATAAAAGTTGTCCAAAGAAAAAAGCCGGCATTGAGCCAGCTTTTTATTAGTACCAACCTCTTAACTTCATAGCCTCAGCTATTCTCTTAATTGACATCATGTATGCTGCAGTTCTCATATCAACTTTATTTTCTTCCATTAATTCATATATTTCATTAAATGCTTTAACCATTAATCTTTCTTGTTTCTCTTGTACTTCTTCGAAACTCCAATAGTAGTTCATTAAGTTTTGTACCCACTCAAAGTATGAAACAGTTACTCCACCTGAGTTAGCTAATATATCAGGAATTACTAATACTCCTTTATTATATAATATTTCATCTGCTTCAGGAGTTGTTGGACCATTAGCACCTTCACTTATAATTTTAGCTTTTATATCATTAGCATTCTTACTAGTTATTTGATTTTCTAATGCACATGGTAATAATACGTCAACATCTAATGTAAGTACTTCATCTCTATTAACTTCTTTTTCAGCTCCAGGGAAACCTTTTACATGTCTATTTTGTTTTACGTATTCTATTAATTCTTTTACATTTAATCCATTTTCATTAATTACACAAGCCGATGAATCAGATACACCTATAACTTTAGCTCCCATTTCTTCCATATACATAGCAGCATAACTTCCAACATTACCAAAACCTTGAACAGCTACTTTTAAGTCTGCTAAATTTAATCCTAATTTCTTAGCTGCCTCTCTAACCATTATAGCAACACCATATCCTGTAGCTTCAGTTCTTGCTAATGAACCTCCGAAACTAACAGGTTTTCCAGTAAATACTCCCGGAACATTATAACCTTGTAATTTTGAATACTCGTCAACCATCCATGCCATTATTTGTCCATTTGTATTAACGTCTGGTGCTGGTATATCTTTTCTATCTCCAATAATTGGAGCTATTGCTCTAGCATAAGCTCTTGATAATCTCTCTAATTCACCTTCTGATAATTCATTAGGATCAACTATGATTCCGCCTTTACCTCCACCGTATGGAAGACCAATTACTCCACACTTGAAAGTCATCCAAGTTGATAAAGCCTTAACTTCATCTCTACTTACTGCAGGATGGAATCTTATACCGCCTTTTGTTGGTCCAGGTGCGTCATTGTGCTGTGATCTAAATCCTTTAAATACCTTGATACTTCCGTCATCCATTCTTACAGGAAGTGATACTTCTAAAACTCTCATTGGCTCTTTTAATAATTCATATACCTCTGGTTCTGCTCCAAGCTTATCACATGCTGTCTTAATTTGTTGCTGAGCAATCTCAAATGGGTTTAAAGTTTTTTCAGCCATTGTTTGACCTCCTTATAACATATAATAAATTAAATAATTAAAATTTAATAGTTGTTAAAATATTAACATTGATATATTTTAGGAAAAGGTTTTCACGACGAAAACCTGAACCCTTTCATTTGTGTATATACAACCTTTATCTTACATGGAGATTATAACATATATAATTTTTTTTGTAAATAAATATTAAATTTTTATCATTTTTTTAACATTAACATCGACAGAAAGTATATTTAAAGAAGTCATATATTCGACCTCATCTATTATCTGCTCCTGCATTCTCCTCATAAGTGGTTTTATAGGATTTCCATATACTATTTCTACATCTAAAGAAATTACTATCCCTTGTTCTTTAGTTTTTATATCTACATTAGAAACTCCAGAAATACCTATAACCTTATAAGCAGCATATTTAACTAAATCTCTTATAACATTACGTGATATAGTGTATTTACCCAGATAACTAAATGTAGGTCTTACCACCGTTTTTTCAAAATACTGTCTATCGTCATCTGTTTTTCTAAAAAATACTTTCAATGTGTCTATAAAATACCCTGAAAAGTCTTTTTTTATTTCAAAAGTAGGTACAGGAATAACATGTTTTCCTTCTAGTCGTCTCTGTTTTTTTGCTAAATCTATTTCATATTCATTAGATATATCTTCAATATATATTCTTTCAGTTATCTCTGGAAGCTCTAATATTTCAACAATTTTATCCACCATTCTGTCAGATGTTCCTAATATTAATATTGCCTCTGGTTTAAGCCTTTTTATAACTTCCTTCATTTCCATCCTATGATTCTTGTCCATAAATAAAGCTCTTTTTATTGCGCTTACAATAGTATCTTCTCTTTTAGCAGATTTTCCTGCTAAAACTTTTGTACCCTTTATCAATAAGCCATCATCAATTATATATTCAATTTCCAATTCTTTAGCCAACATAATCGCTTTATAACTCTTACCCGTACCGCTTTCGCCAATAAGGGCCACTATTTTCATAAATATTCCTCCAATTTAGAACAGAGTTCACAGATAACCCTATAATATTTATTTCTTATTAATTCCTCTGCTTCTTTTGCTCTGGCTTCATCATATGTATGTGCTAGTAAGTCTCTTTTTTCTAATGCATCTATCCAAGTATGTCCATCTGTAATAAGTTCAACTTGAAAGGCCGTTTGTATTGTCCTTCTAGGGCTTTTTACATCAAATCCTTCTTGCTGTAAATAATCTTTCATTGTTTTCCAAGCTAATTCAAAAGTATATTCAAAACATTGAATTAACCCTTGAACTTCAAATTTATTTAGCTCTCCTTTTTCAATAAATTCCGTTAATTGTAAAGTAGCTTTTTTAAAATTCGAAAACCTCTGTTTCCATCTGACATCAAGGTTCATACTTCTCACCTGCTTTATAACCTTTTCTCCTAATTGATTATAAATATTATATCATAAATTACATACCTTCATCTTGGGCCTTTGATATATTTTTTAAAGTGCAGAAGAGCCGTCCCTTCGTTTTATTTTTAAGATTATTAGTACCAATAACGGTATTATGATTTGAAATGGAATAACATAATATGGATAGATTTCTCCGGCCCATCTTACCATATCTGATAAGCTGTCATATACCCATATAGAAATTACGACTGCAATCGCAACTACAGGATTAATAAATGGTTTATAATCGTCTAAACCGAATAATTGGGCAATTCCAATAAGCGATGCATAAAGACACATTGTTATTTTCATACTTGCAGCTATAATCAGATTTATCGCAATGAATGGTTCGACAGCTATTCCGGGAATTAAACTTATCGTGATATGAGATGGAAATATCTGCCTATTTAACATGTCTGCTCCTAAAATCATTAGATTACTCATCACTACACTCAACAAAATCATTCCAATAACTGTAAGTGAAATATAAGATGTTTTAAATAAATCCTTTTTATCATTCAAATAAGGAAATATCATTAAAAATACTACCGTTTCTCCAAACGGAAAGGTTAATACAGAAAAGCTCACTTTTAATACTTTTAAGAAACCGTGTTCTAAAAATGGTAACAGATTTTTAACTTCGTAATGCCCCATTACTAATAAGAATATTGAAATAACTAAAATTAACATCATTGGAACGATTATTTGTCCCACTCTAGCAATAACCTCTAGCCCTTTCTTTAAACTATAAGCTAATACTAACGCTATAGAAATTATAATAAATATAAGCGGAGTTTCTGTATAGATAGATACTATCATAAACTCTCCTAGATTTCTAAATACAAGTCCTGCCAAATGAAGAAAATACCAAATATAAAATATTCCAATAATACTGCCAATATATTTACCAAAAACATCTTTTAATATTTCTATAAATGTTTTTGATGGATTTAATATCGATATGTATGCATATATTCCAATCAGTATATAGCCTCCAATCCACCCAATAATATAGGCAAGCCATGCATCTTGATAAGCAGACACCGCCGGTGTTATTATAGCAGAACTTCCAAAGATAAACCCTATCATGATAAACGATAATTGAACTGGCGAAATTCTTTCGTTTCTAATCAATTTGTTCACCTCATAAATACAGTTTTTACTATTTGTTCTATTACAATAGAAGGGGTTGTCGGCATCTTCTCAAGCATCAAAAGTATACTAATAATAAAACTTACCCCCAATAATACCGAATATATAATAATAGTCTTTCTCCTATTATTAGTTTTTAATATTACAGGTATATCGAAAATTAAAATCAAAATATATATAATAATCAAACCAAATATCATACCATCCCTACTTTCATCTAACTTCTGATGGCTTTCCTATAATCCCAGTCCCTCTTATTTTCACATTCACATCTATTTCTATTGAAGCATTGCTGAAAATATCTGCCCAGTCATCTTTAATCTGCTTCCAATATTCAAAATGTCTTCTATACATAACCTCTCCAAAGCCAAAAATATCGCTTTTATATTCTTTTTGTGCAATACTTAAAACATCTTTAATATCCGTTTTTATGGCATTTTCCACGTCTCTACTTAACTTTTTAAAAGTCTCTTTTGTAGTTAAATCGCCTTTGCCCTGTTGATCTGCTATATTCCCTACCGCATCAATTTTTATTGACAAAATCAATTTCCATTCGACTATTTGGGCGTCTATTTTCCCATTTGAATCTAATATCTCTATTGCCACCTTCTTATTTTTATTTAAAGGATTATCTACGTTATAAACTGCATTTCTAACTTCATTTTGTATAAATAAAAGTCCTCTAGTTTGGGCTGCGTTAAGCCATCCCACTAATTTATCTCCCTTAAATACAGCAGTGCTATCTATCTTCATATCTTCAATCTTCTGTAAATCCTCTTTTTCAACAATCTCTATGGCTCCTATAGCCGGACTTACTCCCGGCTGAATAAGCTGTTTTAAAACATCAATAATAGTAACTTTTTTTACTTTGGCAAGCTCTTTACTATTTTTTAATATGCTCTTTATATGTAAAGAAGGTATTTTCTCCATATCGCTTTTAGCCTTTAATATTTCCTCTGCGGTTGTTCCTTTAGCTATAATAATATCGGAACCTAATCTCGGCTCATGATTTCTCTCCCAAAAGTCTAATGCATCCATAATACCATCTCGTGCAAATTCTTCTCCTATAACCATTAAATCTGCATGATTATAAAAGGGCTTTCTGTTTACTGCAGTCATCTGATTTTTAGCCGCCTCAAAAATAGTATCTCCAACAGTCGTAAATACCCAAAAGGCTTCTTCTTCAGGAATACCCTGTTCTCCTGCCTTCATTACGGTAGGCTTTACTATCTGCAGAGTCAGCTGCACCTTGCCTTCAGCAGTCCTGTCAACACCTACGGCAGTAACGAATGCTTTTTCTGTCAAATCTTTATTATCCCAACAAGCAGTAAATATCACAACATTAAATATAATCATCAGCAATAGGATTAAAATCTTATTTATTTTAATCATCTCAATCCTCTTTCTTTATATGACTGATTTTCATTCTATGCTCAACCTTTTTGTTTTTATTGCTAGTAATATCTTTGGGCCTTGTAATCATACTCCATATCGGAAATCTCACGATAGAATCTTTTAAGCCCATACCGTCAAGTGGGGCTATTGGCGATGTATAAGGCACCCCAAATGATCTTAATGAACACAAATGAATTAAAACTACAAATATAGATAAAAACAAACCCATGAATCCTAATATATTTGCAGCGATAAGAAATACTACTCTTAATATCGGTATAGTTCCGCCCATTGGAGGTACTACAAAACTGCTGATGGCAGTTAGAGCAGTAACCATAATCATTAAATTACTGACAAGCCCTGCCTTAACAGCTGCTTCGCCAAGTACTAAAGCACCTACTATACTTACGGCTTGCCCGATTGGCCTCGGCATCCTAACTCCTGCTTCTCTTAACAGTTCAAAAGAGAGTACCATTAATAGAGATTCAGTAAATGCAGATGTAGGCAGTCCTTCTCTTGATGCCGATACTGATAATAATAACTTAAACGGGATTACATCTGCATGAAATGAAATTAATGCTACATAAAAACTTGGCAGTATAACTGAAGCAAAAAAAGCTAGCATACGTGCAAATCTTGCTAGTGAAGCAAAATATGGCCTTGAGTAGTAATCTTCGCTCGCCTGTATAGTTTCTATTAATAAATATGGAACTGTTAATGCAAAAGGAGTTCCATCGCATAGAATCGCAATTCTGCCTTCTAATAATTTAGCCGCTACAACATCTGGTTTTTCGCTATTACCCACTGTAGGAAATAGCGAAAACGGTTCGTCTTCGATAAATTCCTCTATATATCCAGACTCAAGTATTGCATCTATCTTTATCCTTTTTAATCTCCTTTTAACAGTTTCTATAATATCCGGATTGGCTATCCCCTTTATATAACAGATGCATACATCCGTATTAGTCTGCTCTCCTAACTTTATCATCTCAAATTTCAATTTAGGATTTCTAATTTTTCTTCGTAAAAGTGCCGTATTAGTCCTTAATGTCTCGGTAAATCCCTCTCTTGGGCCTCTTACAACCGCTTCTGTCTCCGGTTCTTCAACGCCTCTCGTCTCCCAACCTTTAGTATCTGCCTTAAATGCCACATTTTTGCCGTCTATATATATTACGGTGTCGCCCGAAAGGATTTTTTCTACCGTTTGTTTAAAATCATCGATAATTTCAAGATCTCCAATACTTAACAGATTTTCTTTAAGTATGTCTATAATAGTTTCTCTATTTACCTCTCTATTTAATTTTGATATTCTAGATTCTATCATTAATGCTCTTAAAATATTTGTATTTACAGTCTGCTTATTAGTTAATCCGTCTATAAATGCTATTAATATTTTAACTTCTGAATTTTCTCCTAATGCTATCTCACGTAAAACAAAATCTACTGAATCAGAGAATATCTCTTCAAGTTTATCTCTAACACTTTTAATGGAACTAGGTATTTTTTCAATATTTGAATAATGCTTAAAATCTCGGATATTATCATTTTTAGCCTTTAATATAAAATAATTTAATAATCTGGTAAAATATCTAAACACCTCAACCACCCCATGAAAAATACATTAGATTCGATTATTAGTATTTCATGGAATAAAAAATATATTCAAATAAAAAAGCCACCCCCATCTAAATCTTGGGAAGCAGCTTTTAATCGTTTAAACACTTCTCATAATCGTATTTCTGGTGAAAAATTTTTTGACTAATAAGATTAAGATAAAATCTAAAACTATAAGCACAATTTCATATTTAAATATAAATCTCCACGTTATATTAGTTGCATATAATTTCATAGCTATAGGTGCTATTAAAGGAGCTCCGATAAAGAAATTAATCATACTGGCTCCACGAGCACTTTTTAATTTAATCGAAAATAATGTCCCGAGCAGTGTTACAAAACTGCTGATTATAAGAGTGTTTATTAGCATTGTATATAATGAAATTGAAGAATATATCTTAAAATGTATTATCCCATAAGCCTTATAATAATAATAGAATACGATAAAACATAACTTTTGTTACTATTGCGATAATCAGAAAAAAACCAAAATACAGCCATTGATTATCCATCAAATCCCCCCATTTTCTAGCAATAGCATTTTCTATTTATATTGTAATTTATTCAAATGGGTTTTACAAGTTAAAACACAAACAATTAACATCTTTATTAAAATATTCAACTTCACCTAATAAATCACTTTTATTTATACTAAAAATTCTATTTATGGGGAGTTGAGCATCTTCTAACAAGTATTTAAGCCTATCTCCGCTTATATAAAATAGCGTTCTTAAAATTAATCCTAATAAAAAATATATATATACTTTTGATACTACTGAATAATTTTCTTCTATAAAATAATCTATATTGCTTACTTGATTGTCTAAACATCTAATGCAAGCACTTTCTCCGGGAATAATAAGCGGTCCAAATAATACTTTATATCTATTAATGTCAGAAAATATACACATATGTCCTTTATTTAATACAAAATCATTTATATACAAAATTTTCTCTTTAGAAAATCTGCCTTTAAAAACAATATGAATATATTTTTGACTATTAATAAAGCTGTATTTTTCCAGCATGTCATCTTGAAATATTTCCAATTTTGAACTGTTAAAATATCTTTTTACTATATCTTGTTTTTTCTCTCTTAACTGTTCAATATTAAATATTTTTGAATTTAACACATCGGTAGGTTCTACATATGAGTCTTTAGAAAATATTAATATTTTTTTTGGGCTATATCCCAAAAGGGCTTCTATAATAATAAGAGATACTTTTGTTAAATCATGGAAAACGAAAACAACGTCTGAAAAATCAAAAATATCAAACTCTGCAGATTCAATAAACTTATTAAAAGATATACTATCCTCTAGATTATAAAATTCTAATATTTTTTTGCTCTTTTCAATATTAATTTCTTCAAAAATATAATCATAGTCTTTCAATAGTTTATATATTATTTTGTTATAATCTTGTTCTAGAAAATATCCAATTGTGTTTATCCTCTGTAAATCATTTTTCATCTTTTCAAAGTCAAAATCGAAGTTAGGTTTTATTCTCAATATAAATTTTTTCTCCTCTTTATCATAAATTGAAAATATTTTACCATCTTCTGAAAATAATAAAAATCTCTCTTTTAATTTAATCATTGTTTTAAATTCCATTTTCATCACCCTTCACCCTACTATAAAAGTATACATATTTGACTGGTAAGTTTTATCTAACCTTAAAAATTTATTAATTCTGTCTTCAAAAAATCCTCCCAAGGGAACAGTAGACATCCCTAACATTGTAGCTACGAGCATAATATTCTGTCCAATATGCCCTAATTCTTTATAAATTAATCTATAAGTAAGCGAATTATATTTTTTCTCTATATATCTCATATTGCCAACTAAAAATACTAAAAAAAGGGCATCATCAAAACTCATATCACCAATATCTGTACTCGAAGTTAATGAATTTAGTTCTTCTAAATTTACCCTATGAAGTGCCAACAGTTCTCTACTATTCTGATTATATCTATAAGCCCTTTCCTCTTTTAAAATCTCTGAATTTCTTATCATCTTTTTAGTCGGAACTAAATAAATATCTACAGGATAAAATCTTCCACCAGATGGATAAGTTTTTAAATTATATTCTCTATCGCTTATCCCGAAAGAATATCCTAAAAAAGCTATTAACTCTCGTGTTGATATAGCCTGTTTCTTAAAATTCCAAGACGTTCGTCTTTTTAATAAGGCATCTGTCAACCTAATATCAAATTGTTCTAATTCAGAAACATAAGGAACTATATAAACCACTTCACCTTTTTTGTCATATTTACGTTCTTCCCTTGCCTCATTTTCTATTAATTCCATATAATTGCTTCTAGGAGCTTTTACAGATTGAGTTAACGGCGAATGTTTAGAATTTTCATGGTACAACCTATAAAGATAAGTTTGCTTGTCTACATCATATTTGAAATTCCATAATATCCGTTTCTCTAGCATTATTCTCACCCTTTTTTAATCACTTGATTTATAACATCGGCTATCATACTCTCATAATGAGGATATACTCCTAAACGATTGTTCATCATATGAATATGAGATGCAAGAATACTTATACGAGCCTGTTCTCGTACTTTATAGCTAGTCTGATTTTTTACAATATCATCGAGTATGTTCTTAAGATTTACATACCACTCATTATATTGAATATGATTTAAATTATCTTTTATATAGTGATATCTTGAACTGTATACATCGACTAACTTATGTGTCAGTTTAGGATAATCTATTTTCTCATTTCTATGTCCTGCCCAGAACGAGCTATATATCTCATTAAACTTCGCTTTATCTTCTAATATTTGTATTGCTACACTAAACAAATCTAATGCCGCTATGATTTTTTTATTAGGATTATTCTCTATTTTTTCAAGTATAAGTAGTGATAACTTGCTAGATATATGAAATAAATCTTCAGATAATCCTATCACATTTTCTCCTCCATACCTATCTATCTCTGGTTTATACGGTATATTCACAATAGTCCTATTATCATACCAATATAAATCTTCTTTTTTTACAGGTTGTCCATCAAATTTATGATTCCTATAATAATCTTCTGGTTTTAACACTAATGGATTGTCATATTCCAAATTAAATTCATTAAATATCTTATTAAGCTCTTGTATAACATATTTATCGCTTTCTCCACTTTTTTTAAATCTAAACCTAATATGAGGACCTCCCTGCCAATATCTAATATAAAAATATTTATCTAATAAATTATTATCTTCTGCCTTACGTATAAACTTTGAAAAAAACTCAACTAAAAAAACATCATGTAAATTTGTTTCATGAATAAATATATGATAAGAATCCCAACTCATTCTATCTAACCCCTAACTAAAATAAATTTTATAATTATAGGTATTCCCTCTGCCAATCATCAGAACATATATAATCCTATCATCATTATCTAATCTCAATGCTCTTTCTAAATAATCATCTTTAAAATTCTTTATAGGTCTTGAATATAAACCAAACAACGATACTATAGTAGAAATATAATGAATAGTTTCTGCAGATAATAAATGAGAAAAGTAAATCTTTTCTTCATCTGAAAAACTCCCTGAAATATCATAACTTACAAAAAATAACACGGGATTAGAAGATAAATCGATATTTTGATGGCTATCATTTAGAATTTTACAATTTTCAGTATATATATCATCTATATATGAGATATTTTCTATTTCCCCATCTTCTTTGATTTCATAATATCCGGGTTTAATTCCAAATACACTATTTACCAAACAAAATACTCTTATATTTTCAGAATGAAATACATTATTAAAAATCAAATCTGTACTTCTATTTATAATCTCATAAAAGATTTCAGTTTCTAAAAACTTCTTCGTACTGAAAATTCCAAAATAACTGTGATTAGATTCTCTATTTTTTATCGATAATAACAATTCATCTCTATTTAAATATTTTTCTGACTTAAACTCAAACATATTATAAATTTCTTTGCCTTTCGATATGTTTACCTTTTCTAAAAAGTTAATAACATTTGGAAAAGAAGTAATTTCTTCTAAATAACTATATTTTCTAATAGGCACATCTAAATTTTTTGCAGTTCTAAAATTCTCTCTATTCTCATCAATATATTCAGATAAATCGATAATATAATTTAACATCATTTGTCTAAAATCTAACCCTAATTTTTGAAAAAAGACACCTTTATCTAACATATAATCAATTCTGAATTTTGAAAATCCGTTGATGTTCAATAATTGTTTTAATTGCGATAATATATGCCCTGAATCTAATATCGAAAGAGCTAGTCCAAATTCTCCATAGAACTTCATAATCCTCCATAAATCCGATATTAAAATTATATAGATGTTATTTGTAAAAAGATCTATATTCGTGATATATTCAAACTCATTAATTTTAGGATTATATCTCAATGCATGTCCTCTGTATATAACATAGCATTCATTTGGATGGACATTTCTTGCCGATGGAACTCCACGGTGATATATATAAGGATTATCATACTGATAACTTAATATCCCGAGTGTATATTTTATTACATTCGAAATATTCGTAAAATTTTCATCAGTATAAAATACTTTTTTGTCCAATATTTTTTTATTAATCTCTATATGTTCATCTGTCAGGGTATCTCTATTAATATCGGTTATTATATGATCAACAAATTTGAAAGAATTAATATTTATATAAACCTTGTATCTATACTTGGTTAATCTATCAAAAAAATTCATAATTAAATGCCCCCTTGTAGTTCCCATTCTACGGAAAAGGATGAGGGATTAAATTGATATCTTTAACATCTATTGGACATCTCTTTTTACCAGCTATTATTGGTGCTGTTAATATTCTCTCATAATTTAGTCTTCTATTCTGATTGCCAAATGTCATCGTAAGCATTGACGGTATAATCACTTTTACACTCGACATACTTAACTCTTTAGTTATATAACTATTCGTATCGGCTATATAAATACGTGGATGATTTTTAGACACTTTAAAAATAATATCAGATAAAGTATGTTTTTTCTCTTTGGCTTCATACCATTCATAATAAGCATCTTTAAACTTAATCTCTGGATTGTTTTTAAAAACAAATTCTAGATATTTAAAATTTTCTTTTAGAGAATAAAAATATACATGATATTCCATTTTAGTAACTGCACTCGGATTATCTATTAACTTTTGAATTTCTCTAATTTTTTCAGGAGTGGATAATATCTCATTATATACCGACAAAGATGTAACTATCTCAACTAAAGCACTCTCTAAAGCCTTTTCTGGATTTATATGACTGCCAGCCGCATTATAAGCCTTAACTCGTCCTATATCTTTTTCATCTACTACTAATGCCCATATAGTAGGTATTTGCGTTTCCAATGTTATATCGAATAAATAAATAGAATATCCTTTCTTTTCTAAATATTTTATTATATTATTTATTTCGACATTATCTATCTCATCAATATTTAATCTAATTGGCGACATTTTATTGTACCAATGGACTAAAAAACTATCTCTTTCTACTACCTCAAATAAAGCATACAGGATTGCCTCTTCTAAATTTGCTCCCAATGCCGAACCATTTGAAGTCTCATAAATAAATCTTTCTTCTTCATTAATAATCTGATTATCAAAAAAAATCATCTGTTCGGGTATCCAAAACATTTCTTTAGAATTTATTTCATACACCTTTCTCCAATAATACTTCTTATTATCGTCATATACTTTTAAACTGTATCCTTCCTCTGAAAATTGACTTTTATCTGGCATTGTAAACTCTTTAGGATTTAGAATATTATCAAACTTAATTTTTAATTCATTGTAACTACCGTATATACTTCCATTGAAATGAGGAACTATCGTTGAGTATCTCTCTATCATTTCAAATATAGCCGCATATTTAGAATAAATCACATCACTATTTCTTCCGTACGAATAAAATTCCCTATTTCTTATATATGACTTTACACAGTACATCGGAATAATATTTGAACTCACATCTCTAAAAATCCTATATCCTATTCCGGTATCCTTATTTACTAATTCTGAAAATATATCTTCATTTTCATAAATAATATCCTCAATATGTTTACTACGATAACTATTACTAAATAAATAATCCTCATTAAAATGTGAAAACAATTCTTTAATATCGCTATTTTCTCTACTGCATACTGTACATTCAACATTTTTAAAAATTCTTTTCTTTTCAATGCTAAAATTATATTTATCTATTATATACACCAGTTTACAAGATTAATTAAGCCACAAAGTCATTGTATATAAAGTTTTTAACGCATTTGGAAACTACAGAATAAATTTTTCTATTTT
>NZ_FQXO01000103.1 GCF_900129995.1 Caloranaerobacter azorensis DSM 13643
CTCTTTATAATTAGGAACTTCAATTGTTTCTATAATAGGAAGTTCGGTATCAACTTCGATTTTTCTATATGGTTTGCTTATTGGTTTATTAGTTCTAGGTTTTATAGGATTTTTAAAATATGGGATTAGAAGATAAATTACTAAAACATAAAGAATTCTGATAGTATTTGTTAAGTTAATAATTAAAGATTTCATTTTTGGTTTGTCTCTCCTTTCTTTTGTATTTCTTTTATATTTTTGGTGCTACTTAAAGTATATCCAAAGAGGGGGGAGACAACCAAACCTATATATTATTCAAATTTCAATGTTTGGGTGTCAAATTTGCTCTAAACTTTTGACACTACGTGAGTAAATAAGGGGGATTTAGAATGAAAAAGAAAAGAACGATAATGGTATTAGCTTTGGCTTTAATGTTGATTATGGCTGTTCCTGTACTAGCCAAGACTTCTGAAAGAATATTGGAATATAAAGGTACAAAAGCGATAGCAACATTAGAGACGGATTTTAACTGGTCTGTCTTTGGTAAAGATTATGGAAAGGCAAAAACAAAGTTTACAACTGGAAATAATGGTTATAGGGTTGCTGTTAGAATTGAAAGATGGGATGATAAGTATACTATGGCAGATTATAAGTACGATAGTAGTAGTTCTCTAGCCCAATGCAATTATACTTGGACAGACGTATATGCATATATGAGTAGACATTCTATTGATAATTCATCAAATACAGTTGAGTATGCAGTAGATTCATTCAATCATGTTGAATAAGAAATAGCTAATATAAAGTTTCCGTTCGTTTTGTGGGCGGAAACTTTATATTAATATATGTTAAGGAGATGGGTTATGTTTAGAGTATACAAAAGATATAAGATTGTTAGTACGCTTATTATTCTTAATTTTATTTGTGTATTTTTTGCATTATTTAACAGCTTACAATCATATACCGAGATTAGAGATGCTTTAAATATACAGAAGCAATATGATTATTCCAGAAGAATAGAAGTAGGAATTTTATTAAATAATAATAGTTTAGATTATGAAGATATTATTAAATCTTTGAAAAATGTTAAAGGCAACATTTATTTTAAGAATGCAAGGATTTTTTTTCCTGATATTGATGGCACATTTGTCTCTGAAGTTATATTGAAACAAACAGAAGAAATACCTGTTCCTTCTATTGGAAGTATTACAAAACTTCCTAGAGGAGAAATTATTATTGCCGATAATATAACAGATAAAAGCAAAAAGATAGAAGTAAAAGGTAGAACATTAAAAATTTTTGATATCATATCCACGGAAAAAGCACCTTATTCTAAAGGACGAATAATTATGAATGGCATAGACTATTTTGATATTTTCCCAGAAACCCTTGAAAACCAAGACGGAATTTTGCTTGAATTTGCTTCTAACAATAATGATTTAGTAAAAGAATATAAAAAATTCAAAGAAAATTTAAAAAAAGTTTCTAAGAAAATAAATGTATCTTATCGAGAGATAAAAAATGAAGTTCATCCATTCGATATTTTAATGTCATCAAAATACTCAATTTTTTTAGCATTATTAGCTTTTGCACTGATTAATACTGTGATTGTTTCACAATACTGGATAGTTGTAAGAAAAAGAGAAATTAGTATAAGGAAAGCTTTTGGTTGTTCTGACTTTATGATTATAAAAAATATGTCTTTTGAGATATTACAGCTTTTATTATTGGCAGCGGTAATTAGCGGCTTACTTCAATTAGTAATATATAAAAGAAATATATTTACCATATCTTTATCCAGTTATGTAATTGCTATACTGTCTATTTTAATGGTTTTGTCAATAACAATGTTTCTATCAATGATAATACCGTCATATTATGTTACTAAAATTCATCCTGCAGATGGAGTGAAATAATTATGAATTTTGCTTTTAAATCTATATGGAAAGAAAAATGTAGATCGTTATTGATGATATTATTGATTTCTATTTCAGTATTTCTTATCTTAAGGGTTGTAACTACATCATTTGCATTTAAAATACAACAAAAAATGATTAAGAGTATGTTTAAAACAAATATGGGTCGTATATACCGTTTGGATTTTAGTTCAATACCTCCAGGAAAAGAAGGAGAAAAGATTAATAGTATTAAAGAATTTGCTATGAGATATGAAAATGTAAGTGTATCAGCATATGATGAGACAACTTTATATTTTAAAGAATTAAAAAATAACAAAGAATACAGAGAAAGAAATGCTACTATATTAAAAGGGACAATATTAGAAGATTATCCCGGTATTTCTGATGTAGTTATGATAGAACCGAATATGCTAAATTATATTAACTTTTCTTTAGAAGAGAATGATTTTAAACCAATTTTAATAGATGGAGAAGAGTATTTACCATTATTTGTAGGTTCTAAATATTCCGATATAATAAAAGTGAATACCATATTAACTATAGAATACAACAATACTAAGTATATTGTTAAAGGATATTTAGGTGATAATGATATTTGGTTTAATGATTCTGATCCTATTACAGATACGCCAATAAAACTTAGCACAAAATTTTTTGCTCCGTTTTCTGCAAGTGATAAGACTGACAATATGACTCAATTATCAACTGTAGGCAAAATATTTATTAATTTAGGGGAAAACAAAAATCATCTAAAAATTCTTGAAGAAATAGATAAATTTGCATTAAATGAAAATGTAAAAATGAGGATAAGTAATTTAGCTGAATTTATGGAGCTTTGGGAGAAAAGTCAAAAGAACATTGCTAAATTTGGGTATATTTTAGCTTTCACTATTACATTTTGTTCTTTAGTCTCCGTTATTGCATCGTTATGTGTTTCTGTCTTTTTACGAAAAAAGGAATTTGGTATAAGGATTGCTTATGGTTATTCAAAGAAAGATATCATTTGTTCAGTAATTTTTGAAAATTTGATATTGGTTGGAATTTCTACTATTGTCGTCTATATGTATTATTTTTTAAAAGTACAAGCTATGAAGTTCACAACAGTAAATGTTTTATTAGTTACTTTAAAGTCGTATTCGCTTTGGATTATTACTATTTTTGCATTATTAGTTTTAATTATAATATCAATACTTCCTATAAAGTTGATTTCGGAATACCAACCCGTTGATTTAATAGATGGAGGAGAATAGAAATGATAGTTTTAAAAGATATATGTAAATACTATGGAGAAGGCTCTGAAATTACCAAAGCGTTAGATGGAGTTAATTTGACTATAAAGAAGTCTGAATTTTTATCTATAATGGGGCCATCTGGTTCAGGTAAATCTACATTGCTAAATATTATAGGTTGTATGGATCGTCCAACATCGGGTGAATACTATTTGGATGGGAAAGATATGACTAAATTAAACGATAAAGATCTTAGTAGAATAAGAAATAAACAAATCACATTTGTTTTTCAGAACTTCGCTTTAATGGAAAAATATACTGTTTTAGAAAACATAGAGCTTCCGTTGTTGCCGCGTAATCTTAATAGAAGGAAAAGAAAGGAACTAATTTTTAAAGCTGCAAGTCAACTTGGTATTGAAAGCCAATTAAAAAAAATGCCATATCAGTTATCGAGAGGGCAGCAACAAAGGGTTGCTTTAGCAAGAGCTTTAATCAGCGGAGCTGATATTATATTAGCAGATGAACCTACTGGAGCTTTGGATCAAAAAAATGGAGAAGAATTAATGAATATATTTCTGAAGCTCAATAAACTTGGTAAGACGATAATACTAGTTACCCATGATTTAAACGTTGCTAAGTTTTCTAAAAGAATTATTCAAATAATAGATGGGAGGATAATGAAAGATGATAAAGTTTTATTGTAATAGAAGAGGAGTATTTTTTTTACTTTGTGTACTTGTAATATTTAGCCTTTCTTTGACAGCATGTTCAAATTCAAAAGAAAGTCATAGTGTAGAATTTAATTTTATACCAGAAGAATATGAGGAAGAATATAGTGAGATAGAAAAAGAAATTCAAGTTAATAGGGGGTTTGAAAATATTTATATTGAAACAAATTTAAATCAAGGTAAAATTGACATTTGGATATATAATCCTGATGGTGAGATGGTGAAAAAAATGAGTGCAGATAGTGAGAACAATATAATTGAAAAGATTCCTGTAAATAAGAATGAAGGATTATGGAAAATGAAAATAAAAATTGGACAAGATACGGATGGAAGAATAAGAGCCGGTACTGAACTACCTATTGAATAATTATTTATGTTTTTAAAAAGGGGTATGATTATGTTTGATAAAATTATGAATATGTTAAATAAAATTGTAAATATTCTTAAAAGAATATTGTTAATAATCTATGTAATAGTAATATACAAAGTAGGGGTTTATCATGTTCCGGTTCGTACAGTTTGGGGGCAAAATAACATTTTCGATTTAAGATATGTACCTATATGGGAACTTGTAGATAAAAAACCAATGGGACTTAATGTAGTTAGATATGAATTATGTGTTTCAAGAGCAGTCTATCAAATAGGGCTTATTACCTTAATAGCGATTGCATTATATTTTGCTTTAGAAGAAATTTCGAAACTTTTTGAAAACTAAAAATCTTACATATAATGGATACAGAGGTACGAGTTCTAGTATATTAAAAAGGAAACAGAAGAACCATTCCATTATATCATACTAATGAGATTATAAGGGGAAATGATTTTAGTGTATTTAGAGAGAACAATTATGAAGATTAAGCTGTTTATAATTGTTATGTCTTTATTTATAGTTTCAGGGTGTACAATGAATGACGATAGAAAAGTTAATAGTGTTCAAGAAAGCGGTAAGAATTTATTGACAATAGAAGAGATAAAAAAAGAATATGATGCTTCGGACTCGGAAATAGTCAATATAACTAAATTCAAAAGAAATGATACAGATTATATTTTAATTGAAAGTCAAGAACCTACTTTATCAAATAGATTTGAATTGATTAATTTAAAAACAGGAGACAGAGATATTTTACCTAGTGAAGATTGTTTTATTGAATCATACGAAGTAATAAATGAAAATTATATAGTATTACTAGCAAATGGGAAACATTCAGAAAGTGCTTTAAGAACTGCGCCATTTGAAATACATTGTATCAGAAATACTGAAAATGTTAATTGCAATTATGATTTTATTGCAAGACATAAAGATATAGATTTTCCAATTGATAAAAAAGTTTTTCTCGGAAGTAAAGTAAATGAAATTATCGCTGAAATAGAAACTACTTTGAACGGAATACAAATTATGTTTAAACCACAAAAAGGTTTTGAGCCTATGTTTTATGCAGCTTTTATAGATGTACCAAATACAGAAATAAATTATAATGAAGAAAAAAATCAACTAATTATTTGTTTTAAAGATACAAAAATAGATAGCAATTTATATAAACATAAATCAGAAAATATTAAAGAAAATTACTATTTTGAGTCTATAGAATTTTATGAAAAATACGATAATAGTTACATTAGAATTAATTTAAAAGAACCATCTAAATTTTTTAATGTAAAAACATTTAATCTATATGATTCCAAATATCCATGTATTGAAATAAGATTTAAGTCGAATGAAGAAGAAATATAAATAGAAGTTGTAAAAAAGTAATAATGAAAATTTTGGGAGGAGTTAATATGTATAGAGTTTTTTTAAATGAACAAGACTTTTGCACAAAGTTAAAAGAGATAATTAATAAGCATGAAAGTTTGAGGCTAAAGTAAGATGGTAATAAATGTGAGATAATAGCTGTAAGCAAGTTAAGATTATTGAAAAACATATTATTACATCCAATCTTAAGTTATGCTGATTAATTATATAGTTATTAGAAATAAGTCTATTACAAGGGGATCGATATTTCTAAAATACATAAATTGTATATATATATATCCTTTAAAAATAGTAGAAAATCAAATAATAAGAGAAAATCCAATTAAAATATTAGTTTATGACTCTCAAAAAGATATTGTTGAAATTATTAAATAGTAAGTCTATTAACTTAGGTGTCAAAAATATTCAATGGGGGTGATATTGATGGAAATTAAAAATATATTAAAGAAATTAGCTTATATATGTATTTTTTTAGCTGTTTTTACTCTGTTCTATGGTTTTATGGAAACATCGATATTTGGGAGTTATTTAATATTGATATTAATAGTTATTCTTTTTATTTCTGTTTCATTTATATTATTAGCCCTTAGTGAAATATTAGAGTGGTTACATTTTTTAACGAGGCAAAAATAGTTAAATAAAAGATTTTTATTGATGCAGCATTATCATAAAAAACATGCAAAAGTACACAGAAATTTAGCACTTGAAAATTTTTTAGGGCGATAGTCCGTTGATTTATAAGAATTTCAGAATAAGCACTAAAAATTTGAGATTTTCCGATTTTTGCTGGAAACTACAGAGAAAAAATTTGCAAAATAAAAGCATCCTTTTTATAATAGTTTTACCACAAACACATTAAAAAAAGGATGCTGATAGGATGAACAAAAGTTACCTAAAACAATTATTCACCTATATTAATAAGGTATATGATATAGGAGAAAAAATCAATACTTTAAAAGATAAAAGAGTAAAATCTCAAGTAAAAATTTCAACAATTAGTTTTG
>NZ_FQXO01000027.1 GCF_900129995.1 Caloranaerobacter azorensis DSM 13643
CTTAGACGAGCCATATGGATGGCTGCTACAGTTGCTGCATTTAATGACCCTGTTTTAAATAATTATTACAACAAGAAAAGGTCTGAAGGTAAACATCATTTAACTGCCATAGGAGCTGTCGCTCGAAAGTTAACCTATATAATTTATGCTGTAATGCGTGACAATAAAGAATACACTCCAATGGCTTAATTAAATATGAATAATTATCCTTCGGGTTATTAAAACTAATAACCTCTTTTTGTCATGCCTATTTTTAGTTGTTTAATTATAATACTTTTTTTCGATTTTGTTACTTGACATTTAATAGCTGGTCTTTAAGACCGTTTTTCTTTATCAAGCAAGTTTAAAGCAAAAATCGTCGATATTGATTGTAATAACCGATACAAATATTCATTCTTTATTCTTAAAAAATCTGGCAACAAGATAAAAATAATAAAAAATAGAAGCGAAAGTGGCTTGCCCATTTTTCTAAAGGCAGTATTTTTTAAAATATTATCGTATATAAAAAAAACATAAGTAATAATAAAGCACCCCATAAGCTCTTTAGATTTAAAACATCTTTCAAACCTTATCACCCCTAAAAATTTTAATTATTATAGTTTGTTGCAGAATTCTTCAATATTGAAAAAACTAAAATTATTTAATAACAATGGTATATTATCTAATATAAATTATACATATACATATATATGTAATGTCAAGCATAATTTTCCTTTTATGCAGCTAATTATATACAAAGAAATATACTAAAACAAAATAAGGCATAGTTTCTAACATTTTTGTAGAATTAGAAACTATGCCTTATCTAAATTATGATTCATCTAATGGCAAAGATACTATAAATTCAGTACCTTTATTTACTTTACTTTTTACACTTATCTCTCCTCTAAACGCTAAAACAATATGCTTAACAATAGCTAATCCAAGTCCAGTCCCTCCAACTTTTCTAGACCTAGCTTTATCTACTCTATAAAATCTCTCAAAAAGTCTTGGAAGGTGCTGCTCGGCTATACCAATCCCTGTATCAGATATCTTAATTACAAGTCTGTTTTTAGCGCTATATGCCGTAATAGTAACAGTTCCGCCTTCAGGTGTATATTTGATACCGTTGTCTATTAAATTAATAAGCATTTGCTTAAACCAACCTTTATTCCCGCTTAAGTTCGGTAGTTTCCTATTTACTTTTTCAATCAGCCTTACTCCCCTTTTTTTAGCTAATTCTTCTAGTACTTGAATTACTTCTTCGATAGCTTTATTCACATCTATTATATCCTTCTTTGTCATTTCATTAGTATTTTCTATTTGTGACAATAACAATAAATCCTCTATAAGATTTGTAAGACGTGATGTTTCAATATCTATTATATCTAAAAATTTGTTCCTAATTTCTTTATCCTCTACAGCTCCTGTCTTAAGTGTCTCAATAAACCCTCTTATCGATGTTAGAGGCGTCTTTAATTCATGTGAAACATTAGCTACAAAATCCTTTCTCATCCTTTCTAATCTTCTTATCTCTGTTATATCTTGTATTATTACTAATACACCAATAGTTCTATTAGGGTCATTAGTTAATTTAATCGGATTTATATACACATTAAATATTCTATTATTTGGTTCTTTAACTTCTACCTCAAATTTCGACTGTACATTAGTATTCAACAGCTCACATATGTTCTCTTTCAAATTTAAATCTTTTAAAACTTCTAATACGTGCTTATTACGTACATCTGCTTCTTTTATCTCTAACATCTTTTCAGCCACAGGATTTACTAAAATTATTCTTTTATTATTATCTAAAGCTATAACTCCATTTATCATACTAGATAAGATGGCTTTTAGCTTAGTATTTTTATCTAAAAGCTCATTTATCGTATCTTTTAACTTTAAACTCATTTTATTAAAATTATCTGCTAAAAGTCCAATCTCATCTTCGGTCCTTACTTTTACCAACTCTCCAAAATTACCACTCGATATTTTCCTTGTTGCGATTGTAAGTTCTTTTATAGGTTTTGTAACACTTTTCACATACCTATACCCTACAAACATTGCAACAAGTAATCCTGCGACTATCGATAAAAATATATATCTATACATTAGATTATAATATTCACTAATGTCTTTAAGAGGTACAGAAAGCCTTATAACATCAATTTTATCAGATTCCACACTTACCGGTACAGCTACATATATCATCTCATATTCTAGAGACTTACTATACCTCTTACTAATACCTATCTTGCCTTGCCTTGCTTTAATAACCTCTGGTCTATCACTATGATTATCTAATTTTTTAATATCTGCATCAGAATCTCCAATCACCCATCCACCTTTATTTATAAATGTAATCCTAGCCTGTATTTTCTTTGAAAATATATTGGCTAATTCATTGAAATCTATTTTATCTATATTCTCCTGTTCTTCAATAAAAGTTTCTATTAATTTCGCATTAGATATGAGTTTATCCTCAATATCTCTCACATAATTAATTCGCATTAAACTTATAGAGAGCATTCCAGTAGTCAATATTCCTATTGAAATTAAAGTTAAAAAAGTAATAAAAATCCTCTTTTGCATCTGCCTCTCCTCTATTTCATTTTATAACCTATACCTCTTATTGTCTGTATATATTGAGGATTTTTATCATCGTCTTCTATTTTCCTCCTCAAATGCCTTATATGAACATCTACAGTTCTAGTATCTCCAAAATAATTATATCCCCATATTTCATCTAATAAATAATTACGGGTCAAAACATTTCCACGTTTCTCAGATAAGATTCTTAAAAGTTCGAACTCTTTTAATGTTAAATCAATCTTTTTACCTTTTTTTGTTACCTCATGCTTTTCTATATCAATCATAATATCTCCAATTTTTAATACACTTTCTCTTTTTTCTTGTATCTCTTGTGTACGTCTTAAAACAGCTTTTATTCTAGCTAAAAGTTCCCTTACACTAAAAGGTTTAGTAATATAATCATCTGCTCCTATTTCAAGCCCTAATATCATATCTATTTCTTCACTTTTAGCAGTCAACATAATAATAGGCAGTTTTTCAGTCTCTTCGTCTTTACGTAAAATTTTACATATTTCTATTCCATCAATAGAAGGAAGCATTAAATCAAGTATAACTAAATTAGGTTTTTCCTCTCTAATCTTTTTCAAAGCCTCATTGCCATCATTAGCAGTTATAACTTGATATCCATTAGTTTCTAAGTTAAATCTGATAAGCTCTATTATATGCTCCTCATCATCTACTATTAGAATTTTTTTTAAATTATCCATAATATTCACCTCTACACATACCAAATAACCCCTATTAGCACCTTGTTCTTATAACTCATTTCTTTTCATCTAATAGCTTTTTTAATTCGTCCATAAAAGTGTTTATATCTTTAAATTGTCTATAAACTGATGCAAATCTTACATAAGCTACTTCATCGATATCTTTTAGCTTATTCATTACCATTTCTCCGATATATTCAGTACTTATCTCCCTTTTCAGTGTATTATAGAGATTCTTCTCTATCTCATCAACAATGTTTTCCATAGTCTTCAAGGATACCGGTCTTTTTTCACAAGCTCTTATGATTCCATTTAATATTTTATCCCGACTGTACTCTTGTCTAGTTCCATCTTTTTTTACTACAATTAAAGGAATTTCTTCTACCTTTTCATAAGTAGTAAATCTATTATTACATCTAACACATTCTCGTCTTCTCCTTATAGCTTGTCCTTCATCTGTTGGCCTCGAATCTACTACTTTAGTTTCAAAATAATTGCAATAGGGACATTTCATGTTCATACTACCCCCTTAATACTTCGTTGATTAAATTATATTATATTTTTTCATATGTGTCTATCTAGCAATACTGTTTATTTACACTTCTAAATCATTATTTTTTCTATCTCTACTACTGCTTATGGCATAATCTACTAATACAACATCCTTACCAATTTTTATTATATTTTCCCATTTAATTACGTATTCATCATTTTTCCCAAAAAAACTAAGTAATCTACTGCCTCCGGGAATATATACAGCCTCAACTACTCCTCTATCTAAATCAATTTCAATATCGTTTATAAGCCCTAATCTTGTACCATCCCTTATATTAATTACTTCTTTTTCTTTCAAATCAGATGTTTTTACCATAGCCTCACCTTCTTTACTTTCTTTATAATTTTACCTTAAAAAATAATATCGTTCTAAAATATATTTATAATTTAAATTAAAAAAATATTACTATTAAAAAAGAAGGGAGGCTATTAATATTATTTCATCTGTATTAACTTTCTCATGTGTTTTAAAGCTGTTTTTTCAAGTCGTGAAACTTGAGCCTGTGATATTCCTATTTCTTCTGCTACCTCCATTTGAGTCTTTCCTTCAAAAAATCTTAAATTCAATATTAATTTCTCTCTATCATTTAATTTTCTCATTGCTTCTCTTAAAGCAATACCTTCAAGCCATGTTTCATCTTCACTTTTCTCATCACTAACCTGATCCATTACATAAATAGCATCACCACTATCATGATATATTGGTTCAAATAGAGATATTGGGTCTTGTATAGCATCTAATGCGAAAACTACTTCTTCTTTTGGCAATTTTAATTCATTTGCAATTTCTGTAATAGTTGGTTCTTTAGAATTTTTATTCATTAATTGGTCTCTTGCTTGAAGTGCTTTATATGCTATGTCTCTTAGAGATCTACTAACTCTTATTGAATTATTATCCCTTAAATACCTCCTTATTTCGCCTATTATCATAGGTACCGCATAAGTAGAGAATTTAACATTTTGACTTAAATCAAAATTATCTATAGCTTTAATTAATCCTATACATCCTACTTGGAACAAATCATCTACGTGTTCTCCTCTTTTATTAAATCGCTGGATAACGCTTAGAACTAGCCTGAGATTACCTTTAATAAATTCTTCTCTAGCTTTTAAATCGCCTGCATGAATTCTATCAAACAGCTCTCTCATCTCTTCATTTGTAAGTACGGGAAGCTCTGACGTATTAACTCCACAAATTTCTACTTTGTTTACATGCATATTTTTCCCTGCCTTCCTCGATGTTTTGCCCCCTGTAATAAATTATTGACTTTAAACTTAATAATTATTCAAAACAAAATAGCTGGTATTTGATACCAGCTATGATGTATTATACCATCCTATTAATTTCCCTCTTTAACCTTTTTATAATCCTCTTTTCTAATCTTGATATATAAGATTGTGAAATGCCTAGCATATCAGCAACTTCTTTCTGTGTTTTCTCTTCTCCATTATTTAATCCAAATCTTAACTCAATTATTTTCTTCTCTCGTTTTGAAAGTTTTTTTATCGCCTCATTTAATAGTGCCTTATCAACTTCTTCTTCTAATAACTTAAATATCATGTCATTTTCTGTCCCTAGAATATCGGATAACAATAATTCATTTCCATCCCAGTCTATATTTAACGGCTCATCAAAAGATATTTCGGTTCTTGTTTTACTATTTCTTCTTAAATACATAAGTATTTCATTTTCAATACATTTAGATGCATATGTTGCCAATTTAATTTTTTTATCTGGATCAAAAGTACTAACAGCTTTAATTAAACCTATTGTTCCAATTGAAATCAAATCTTCAACTCCAACTCCTGTACTTTCAAATTTCCTAGCTATATAAACAACTAATCTTAAATTTCTTTCTATTAATATGGTCTTTACTGTTTCATCTTGTTTTAATTTAGATACCAGATATTTTTCTTCTTCAGGCGTCAGTGGAGGTGGCAAAACTTCACTTCCTCCAATATAGAAAATCGCTTCTTCATCTAATAGATTAAGCTTCTTCAATAATTTCATATAATATATTCTTATCAACAATCTCATTCTAACAATAAATCTCATTTCTCCACCCCCAAATTAATTTAATAGTTCCGGATGTAATAATGCTTCATATTTGTTATCATTAGATAATTTATCGTTACAAATTCCAACAATAATATCCGTTATAGCTCTATCTTGATCTTTTATGATTACTTTATCCGGTTTAAATCCAAACAAAACTCCATTTTCTTTCCCAATTGTTTTAAATGGAATTATTCTAATCTTTAAATCCTGCCCTAATTCTTGTAAAAATGGTAATATAAATTGTAAATCCTTTACATTATACATTTCAAAAAATTTTTTTGTTTTTTCAGGTAATATATCTTTTATTGCTGAAAACTGTACAATAATAACTGGTACATCTGTTAAAGGGTCTTTCAATGAATTACCAGTATCAACAAGTGCTACAACATGAGCTTCTTTATTTCTCAGTAGAATAGAAATAGGAACTAATATTTTATCTCTGCTTATTCTACCCTGTATATAACTTAATGTGTACTTGATTAAAATCCATGATGTTATTATTGCAAATATAAGTATTTTGATAGGAAAATCTTTTATATAAAAAATTCCATTACTAATATAAGAATCTACATCTATTAAGTAAAAAAGGGCCAAAGCAGAACCCGCAAAAACAAAAGATACTATGTAAAACGTAGCAATTAATTTAATAAACTTTTTTAAAGTAATTGGATTAAAAGCCACAATTATAATTAAAATCGAGATAGTTATTTTCATAGTAAAATTAACCATAAAACTTAACTTAGGATAAAATATAACTAAAGTGTAAATAGCACCTATTAAAGCAGCTAAAATTAATCTCAATCTCGTTGTTTCAGTTCTTGTAAATCTTTTAGTTACATATAATATAATGAAATTAATAATAAAATTCTCTAAAATAAGGTACTCAGCATATATATACAAAACACTGCCCCCTCAAAATAATTGGTCCTCTAATTTACAAATATTCAGTTGTCCTCATTTTTATGTCTATTATACAATATAATTTTTCAAAAATTTGTCATTTATTGAAGTCGAAAAAAACCCTTTTCTGTTAAGAAAAGGGTTTATCTGCTTCTCCTCCTTAAAAAGGTCGGAATATCTAAATCATCTGCATCAAATTGTTTAACTTCACTATTTAATTTAACATTATTTTTTTCTTCCAATTTCTTATTTGTTGTCTTTGCTCCACTTTCTTTTTTAGTATAATCAAATCCTGTTGCTATAACAGTAATCTTGATATCATCTTTTAAACTTTCATCAACAACTGCACCAAAAATAATATTTGCATCTGGATCCACTGCCTGTTTAATCAAATCCGCAGCCTCATTTACTTCAAATAATCCTAAATTACTTCCACCTGTTATATTAAGTAGTACTCCTTTAGCTCCTTCAATTGAAGTTTCAAGCAGAGGACTATGAATAGCCTGTTTCGCTGCTTCAACAGCTCTATTTTCTCCACTAGCTCTTCCAATTCCCATATGAGCTAATCCTTGTTCTAACATAATAGTCTTGACATCTGCAAAGTCAAGGTTGACAAGGCCCGGTACAGCAATTAAATCTGATATACCTTGAATACCCTGTCTTAAAACATCATCTGCAATTTTAAAAGCATCCATTATTGAAGTTTTCTTTTCAACTACTTGTAATAATCTATCATTAGGTATTGTAACCAATGTATCTACTCTAGATTTTAATTCTTCAACTCCTTTTTCTGCATGAAGCATTCTCCTTCTACCTTCAAACATAAAAGGCTTTGTTACAACACCAACTGTTAATATGCCTAACTCTTTAGCGATTTCAGCAACTATTGGTGCAGCGCCCGTTCCTGTACCTCCACCCATTCCAGCAGTTATAAAAACCATATCTGCTCCTTTAATAGCTTCAAGAATTTCATTTCTACTTTCTTCAGCAGCCTTCTTTCCAATCTCCGGATTTGCTCCAGCTCCTAATCCCTTAGTTAATTTCTCTCCAATTTGTATTTTAGTTTCAGCTCTTGAAGTATGTAAAGCCTGTCTATCAGTATTTATAGCAATAAACTCAACACCTTTAACTTGAGACTCTATCATTCTATTAACTGCATTATTTCCGCCACCACCTACGCCAATTACTTTTATACAAGCAAACTGATTCATTTCCACATCAAATTCAAACATCAAATTCCCCCTTCGCTATTGTTTTTTAAAAATACTCGTCCCATATTGTTTTTAAAAAAGACATTATGCTCTTTGTATTCTTACCTCTTTTCTTTCCTCTGCCTTTCTTTATTTCTACATTATTATATTCTATATAATAATTTAATTTCCTTTTAAAACCATAATTTATAAGTCCAACTGCTGAAGAAAAAATAGGTTCTTGAGCTCCCATCTGATAAGGTTGTCCAATTCGTACAGGTAGTCCAAAAACTTCTATCCCTAATTCAGTTACACCTTTAAAATAACTAACACCTCCACCTGTTATTACTATTCCAGTTAATATCTTATCTTTAACTCTATTTTTTATTAAATCCATATTAATTAACTCAAATATTTCTCTTATTCTAGCTTCAATAATCTCCGATAATTGTATTTCATTAACTTCTAAATTATTGTTAAATCCTAAAGGATTTATTTCAAAAACATTATCATTATTAGCTAACTTTGTATAAGCAACGCCAAATTTCTTTTTAATCTCTTCACTTCTATCAAAAGGTAGTCTAAGTCCAACTGATATATCGTTAGTAATATGATTTCCTGCAATAGGTAAAATATTTGAATATATTAATATTCCATTTCTAAAAACAGAAAAATCACTTGTTCCTGCGCCAATATCCAACAGTAAAACACCTAGGTCCTTTTCATCTTTTGTCAGAACGGCTTCAGAAGTTGATATAGGCTCCATTATAATTCCCAATACCTCTATACCTGCCCGATTAACACTCTTAACTAGATTCAGCACAGTCGTTGTTGAACCTACAATTATATCTGCCTCAACCTCTAATCTTATTCCAACCATACCAATAGGATCACTAATACCATCATACCCATCTACTATATACTGTCTAGGAATTATATCAACAATTCTCTGATCTTGAGGTATTGATACAATTGTCGCCGAATTTAATACCCTTTTTACATCTTCAAAAGAAATCTCTTTATCATCACTTGATACGGCTATAATCCCTTTATTTCTAATTAGTTTCGTATATCCACCAGGAATATTTATATAAGCTTCACAAATTTCAAGATCTGCCATATTTTCAGCTTGAGTAACGGCTTCAATTACAGCCTTAGCAGTTTCTTCTATATCTACTACAACGCCTTTCTTTATACCTTTACATTTACTCTTACCTATACCAATAACCTGCAATTGTCCGTTATTATCTATTTCCGATATGATTACGCAAATTTTTGAACTGCCTAAATCTATTGAAGTAACGACATTCCCCATATACTTACGCCCCCTTTAAAAGCTAAACCCCTTTTTACCTATTAATTAGTATTCTTCTAATAATGGCAAAATTTTGGAATAATCTGCTACCAAATGCAAAAATAGCTGCATAATAAAGGGGCACTCCTAATCTATCTCCAATATAAGCTAATAATGCTGCCAATATTGCATTTCCAAAAAATCCTGTAACAAAAATACGTATATCAAAATTTTGTTCTAAATTTGCTCTAATTCCCCCGAAAACTGAATCTAAACATGCTAATATTGCAACTGAAATATATAGAGAATAACTCGTTGAATAAGTTACAGGTATATAAAATCCTATCAATATACCTATCAAAATACCTATAAGTGCTAAAATCATTTTATTCACCCTCTTCTATAGGCTTAGCCTGATTAAAAGTAATATTTCCCCAATATCTTGGGATAAAAATATTATCACTTATTTTAGTTTGTATTTTTATATTTCTGATTTCCTTTAAAATATATCCATTTGTATTAGGAGCATTTATCGCTGCATATAACAATTTAGGGTCTCCTATCGCTTTTATTACAAACGGAGGGGCTAATCTTTGTTTATTTACTGTTATAATAGGGCCTCCACATTTTATTTCAGATCGCGACAATATTCTCTGTCCATTGATACTTATTGCTTCAGCACCGGCCGCATTTAAATCATTAATTAATTTTAAAACATCTAAATCATGTACTAAATCATAATTTACATTTTCTCCATAAGAAACCTCTTTATTATTATCTTCTATCTTAATAATAATACCTGGACCTTGAACATCTTCTAAACCTATTTCAAATCTTATATCTTTAATCTCCTGCTTAAGCAGTTCAGCAAAAGAATCTTTATCTATTATAGCTTTATGATAATTATCTATCTCATTTTTTTTCTCCTCTATTAATCTCTTTAAATTAATAATCTCTTTTTTATAATTATTAATCTCCTGTTTTGTCATCTTAATCGAATTTAAAGACACTAATGTATAGTCTTCAATATCCTGTTTTAATTGAAATGAAAAAAGTATTCCTGTAATAATGGTAACTATCAATATAGTTATATTACCAATATATTTTTTATCCATTTTTCCTCACCTTATTTTTTAATCGGTAACATCCTCTATCGGCTTTGCATATTTAAATTCATTTATTCTTGTATATCTAGGTATTTCTATCTCTTTTTCCTCTTTAATCTGTACATCTAAGTTAAATACATTCTCCATATACCAAATGACTCCACCTTTAAGTCTAAGGGCTGATTCTAAAATCTTTGGCTCACCAATCGCTTTAATTATAAAAGGAGGGCCATATGAAACACCATTAATTTCTAAATGATTTCCTGCTGGTACTATTTCGGTAAATCCTGTGTATCTCTGTTCATTAATGGAAATTGCCTCTGCACCAGCCGCATTTAGATTACTAACTATCTCTAATAGAAAATCATAATTGTTAACTATAATACTAGTATCATCTCCGAATTGTACTTCGATAGGTGGATCATTTACTACTACTATTATACCCGGTCCTTTTACTGGCTCGTATCCACCAAACATCCTATATCTCTGCAATTCTTTCATTAAATTTTTAATATAGACATTTTCTTCGGCAGCATTTTTCTCATACTGTTTTACTTTAGATTCTAAACTATTTAACTCTTCTAATAATTTTTCTTTTTCATCTTTTAATTTTTTTAATTCCAATGTTAACTGCTGTGCACTTTTAGTCGGCAAAATTCCACTGCCTACAGTTTCATTAACTGTTTTAAATTGTATCGCTATAATTATCCCAAGTATTACACATACTAATACGAATGCTATTTTACTTTTTAATTCTTTCATTATAGATTATCCTCCTAATTACCTTCTGGTATGAAAATAGGACTATCTCCTTTATCAAAATGGATTGTACCTTTACTTATACCTTTACGTTTCAAATCATCTAATATTTTAATAGTGAAGCTTAATTTATATTTTACATTATTTAGATGTCCAAATGCAACTTTAATACCTGATTTTAAATAAATTACTACATTGGATTTATTATCTAATTTAACCTTTTCTATTTCTCTATATAAATCAATTTTCTTACAATCTTTAATTAAGTCTATTATCTTTTCTAAATCGACATTATCTTCCAATAATAATTTCTTTCCAATTGAAATACTATTAATATTAATACCCTCAACTTCTAACAATCCTTCTTTTTTATAAGCTAATAAATTCAAAACATATCCTTCGTCATCTAAGTATATATATGATTCTAAATATGGAATAATTAAGGTTTCTTTTCTTTCTTCTATCGTAATTGCAAGTTTATTAGGAAAAACTCTCTTTATATTCACAGATTTTACATATGGATGGGATAATATATTTTCTTTAGCTTCCTTGGTTCGTATTTTAAAAATATTTTCCCCATAATTCAGTCCAGAAGCCAAAATAACTTTTTCATAATCTAAAACATTATTCCCCTGAACTATTATTTCTGAAACGTTAAAAAAATCCGTTTTGGTCGACAAGATAATAAAAGTAGATGTTAAGAAAATTAATAATATTGTAATAAGTCCTATTTTCTTTTTTCGCACTTTTCTTTCAATACTATTAGCCACTTTAAATCACTCCTGTAGCTTGTCCATTAATTAAAAAGCAGCAATATGCTGCTAAAATATTTTCTTTATATCAGCTCCTAAAGATGCTAAATCTTTTTCGAAATCTTGATAACCTCTATCTATATGATATATATTTTCAATTATAGTAGTTCCTTTAGCAGCTAATCCCGCTAATACCAAAGCAGCTCCTCCTCTTAAATCTTTAGCAGTTACTTTGGCACCAGTTAACTCTTTAACTCCCTTTATTATAGCTACTCTTCCTTCAGTCTTTATTTTAGCTCCCATTCTAACCAATTCATCAACATGTTTAAATCTATTTTCAAATATAGTTTCACATACTATACTTGTTCCATTAGCTAACGATAAAAGAGCTATCATTTGAGCTTGCATATCTGTTGGAAAACCAGGATATGGTAAAGTTCTAATAGATTCGACAGCATTAGGTCTCTTAGGTCCAATTATCTTTAAAGTCGTACAATTATTGTAAATCTTGCAACCAGCTTCTTTAAGTTTTGCTATTATTGAACTCAAATGTTCAACTTCTATGTTTTTTAATATAACTTCTCCACCAGTTATAGCAGAAGCTACCATAAATGTCCCTGCAACTATTCTATCAGGTATAACAGTATGCTCTACTCCATGTAATTTTTCAACACCGTCAATCCTTATCGCACTTGTACCTGCTCCATATATTCTCGCACCAGCAGCATTGAGAAAGTTTTGAAGATCAACTATTTCCGGCTCCTTGGCCGCATTTCTAATTATTGTAGTTCCTTTAGCTCTAACCGCAGCTAACATGATATTTTCGGTTGCTCCTACGCTAGGATAGTCTAACTGAATTTCGCATCCCTTTAATTGTTCAGTACAACAATATATATAACCATGCGCCTCTTTAATATCTGCCCCGAGTTCTTTAAGAGCCTTAAGGTGCAAATCGATAGGTCTAGGCCCAATATCACACCCACCCGGATAAGATATTTCGACTTGACCACATCTTGCTAGCATAGCTCCCATTAGAATAATTGAAGAACGCATCTCTCTGACTAAATCTTCAGGTATTTTAATTTTTGAAAAAGGTCTTGAATCTATTGTCATAATGTTATCTACTCTATTAACTTTACATCCAATCGATTTTAAAATTTGTTCCATTACATTTACATCTTTAATTTTTGGTATATTGAAAATAGTACTTACTCCATTAGTTATAACAGAAGCGGCTAGGATAGGTAATGCAGAATTTTTAGCACCACCTATGGTAATTTCACCTACGAGTCTCTTTCCACCTTCTATAACATACTTACTCATGATTACACCTCCAGAATATGCACCGTGCCTATGTATAAAACTTTTGAAAAGCAGTATATATATATCATATGCATATCCCCAAGAGGTGTTACAAAATACTATCTTTCTTCAATCAAATCTATAATCATTTTAAAAATCCTATCAGTAGCATTTACTTTAGCTAATCTCTTGCTCTGTTGAGCCATGTGCCTTAACTTGTTTTTATCATTTATCAGTTCATTTATCTTTTTATTTAATACCTCTCCAGTAAGGTCTTTTTCCAAAATCATTACACTTGCGCCTTTTTCTTCTAATGCTCTAGCATTAAATTCTTGGTGATTTTCTGTTGTATAACCCTTCGGTATTAAAATACTCGGAACCCCTACAGCAGTAATCTCCGCAATCGTTATTGCTCCGGCACTAGTTATTACAAGATCAGAAGATGCTAGAACATTAGGCATATCGTATAAATATGGTAATACTTTAATATTATCTCCTAAACTTTCGACAGAACCTATTTTTCTATTCAAACTCTTCATAAAATCTTTATAAAATCTCTTTCCTGTTACATGAATAATCTGCAATTTTCCCCCTACATTCTTTTGAATAACCTCAAGCATTGCTTCATTCAGTTTTTTCTGCCCACCGCTTCCTCCAAAAGAAAGAATAATGGGACTATCTTTCTGAATTGACTTAACTTTATTTCTATTGATTTTCAAAAAATCATCTCTGATCGGATTTCCAGTTATAGTAACTTTATTTGAGTCGTAAAAATATTTTATAGACTCTTCAAAGCTTCCGGCAACTTTATCAACAAATCTAGAAAGAATTCTATTTGTTACTCCCGGATATGCATTTTGTTCATGAATCAATGTTGGTATCTTCTTTAAAGCCGAAATAAATACCACAGGCCCACAGACATATCCGCCAGTTCCTATAACTACATCAGGCTTAAATTCATTTATTATCTTTCTCGCATCATTAAGCCCTTGAAACAAAGTCTTTACAGAATCTAATGTATCTAAAGACAATTTTCTCCTAAAACCCTTTACTCTTATAGCCCTAAAATCAAATCCCTCTCTAGGAACTAATTCTGCTTCTAATCCTTTTTCAGTTCCAACATATAAAATAGTAGCACCTTGAATCTCTTTCTTTATCTTATTAGCAATTGCTAAAGCAGGATATATATGCCCTCCAGTTCCTCCACCAGTTATTAAAAACTTCATAATGTTCAACTCCTATCTAAATCTGTATATCTTGAAATATTAAGTAATATACCGACTGCTGACATAAATATTAAAAGTGATGTACCGCCAAAACTAACAAATGGTAAAGGTATTCCAGTAGGAGGTATAGAAGAAGTAACAACTGCTATATGTATCATCGATTGAACAGTTATTAAAGCTACTATACCTGAAGCTAACAAACAGCCGAATAAATCTTTTGCATTTATAGCTATTCTAATCCCTCTCCATATCAGAATCAAAAATAATATTATTACAGTCACACATCCTACAAAACCAAGCTCCTCACCTATTATCGCAAATATGAAATCATTATACGGTTCAGGTATATAAAAGAATTTTTGTCTACTTTTCCCCAAACCTAATCCAAATATGCCTCCCGAACCCAAAGCATATAATGACTGAACTAACTGCCATCCAACAGTATCTTTATACTTAAAAGGATCTAAAAATGCCAAAATCCTCTTTATTCTAAATTCCTCTTTTAAAATAGCTAATGCTGCTCCTCCTATTCCAATTGACGCTAAAAATGTTAAATGTAAAAATTTCATTCCTGCAATAAATAGCATAATCATAAGAGTTAATCCTAAAGTCGCACTAGTACTTAAATCCTTCTGGATAATTATTAATCCACAAGCAATTCCTATAATAATAAGAGCTGGAACTACTCCTTTAAAAAAATATTTTATTCTTTCTTTTTTCCTAGACAAATATGAAGCTAAATATATTATTGAACCCAATTTTATAGCCTCTGAAGGCTGAAATGTCGTAAATCCTAAATTTATCCATCTTCTTGCTCCATGAAATTCAGTTCCCAATGGAGTAAAAATTAAAAGGCCTAAAATTATACTTATCAAAAATATTAACTTAGATAATTTCTGAAACCTCCGATAATCAAAATTCATAAAAAATATCATAGCAAATAATCCAAGTGCACTAAAAAACATCTGTTTTTTCAGAAAGAAATATCCATCTTTCATTTTATAATATGCTTCCGGATAACTAGAACTAAAAACCATAATTATTCCAATAAAAACCAAAAGAATAGTTACAATCATCAAAGTAAAATCACAGGCTTTCTTTTTTATCATTCATTAAGCCTCCTCAAGTTATTGACTGCTATCTTAAAATCTTTACCCCTTTCCTCAAAACTCTTATACATATCCCAACTAGCACAAGCAGGTGAAAGCAGTACATTATCACCTCTTTTAGCTAGCTCATAGCTTTTCTCGACTGCCTTCTTCATATTTTCTACTATATGTATATTCTTAAAGCCCAATTTTATTGCAGTATCTTTTATTTTTATAGCTGTTTCACCAAGTAATATTAGCTCTTTCACTTTATTATTAAAGTTATTTATAAATTCATCAAATTCGTTTCCCTTATCTAAACCACCGGCTATTAGGATTATTGGACTTTCTATGGCTTCAATAGCCTTTATTGCAGCATCTGGATTAGTTGCTTTAGAATCATTATAAAAACTAACACCATTAACTTCATCTACAAATTCAAGCCTGTGCTCTACTCCCTCAAATTCTCTTAAAGTATTAGCAATTGTCTTTAATTCTACTCCCATTACCCAACCTACACTAACTGCAGCAAGTGCATTTTCTAGATTATGCCTGCCAGGTATTTTTATCTCACTACATGATATAACAGGTTCTATTCTTTTTCCATCATTTACTACTATATTATCATCTTTTACATATACACCTTTTTCTAATTCAGAATATTGGCTAAAAAATATAACATTCGAACAGACTTCATTTGACATTTTTCTTAAGAGTTTATCGTCATAGTTTAAAATAGTATAGTCATCTTTATTCTGATTGGCAAATATTTTCTTCTTTGCGTTTATATAGTTTTCAAATGAACCATGCCATTTTAAATGGTCAGGAGTTATATTAATGACTACACTAGCTTTAGGTTTAAAATATTTTGTACTCTCTAATTGGAAACTACTAACTTCAACTATAAAAATATCGCCTTCATTAGAATTAACTAACTCCCACAATATCCCTACTCCAACATTTCCTGTTACATGACATGCTCTATTTGCTTTTTTGAAAATTTCTCCTACTAATGTTGTGGTAGTTGTTTTACCATTAGTACCTGTAATAGCAATAAATTGATTAGATGAAATTCTATATGCTAACTCAATATCCGTAATAACTTCAATGCCCCTTTCGACAGCTTCATTGATTATAGGCAAATTCAAAGGTATTCCGGGACTTTTTATTATTAAATCAATATTATCATTATCCAAATCAACATCGTTAGTACCTAAAACATATTTAACTTTTATATCTCTTAATTCATCGATATATTGCTTTAATTCATCTTTTTTCTTTTTATCACTAATTACAATGTTGGCATTTAACTTGTTTAATGCTTTTGCTGTTGAAACACCACTAATACCTAGCCCTAAAATTAAAATATTTTTATGTTTAAGCTCCAACCTAATCACCTACTTTGACAAATAATTTTTACATTATACCAGCAATTCCTATTAAGCATAAAATAACTGTTGTAATCCAAAATACCATTACTACTTTCGTCTCTTTCCACCCTTTTAATTCAAAATGATGATGTAAAGGACTCATCTTAAATACTCTTTTACCTGTTAATTTAAATGACGCTACCTGTATAATAACTGATAACGCCTCAACAAAATAAATACCCCCTACTATAGGCAATATAAGCGGCAAATTCATAAGTATTGCAATAGTAGAAACAGCACCTCCTAATGCTAAAGAACCTGTATCACCCATAAAAACTTTAGCTGGATGCGCATTATATTTTAAGAAACCTAAACATGCTCCTGCCAAAGCAGCAGAGAATATGGCTATGCTGTTGTAACCTAATGTTATTGAAACAATACCAAAAAACGCTAAAACTATTAACGTTACTCCTGTAGCTAATCCGTCTAATCCATCTGTTAAATTAACACTGTTTACTGTCCCTACAACTACAAAAGCTATAAAAGGTACATAAAACATACCCAAATCTAAAGTTTTATCTAAAAAAGGTATTAAAACTTTAGTTCCTAAAATCGAAGTATTTGACTGATAAATAGCTAGAATTACTGCAAATAATATTTGCCCTATTAGTTTTTGATAAGCTCTTAATCCAAGCGACCTTTTTAAAACTACCTTTATAAAATCATCTATAAAACCAATTAATCCAAAACTCAAAGTAGCTACTAAAAGTACAATCATATCTCTATTTATCAATCCTGATGATAGTGTAGTAATAACCAGTGCGATTAACATTATAATTCCACCCATTGTAGGCGTACCTTGTTTTTTTAAATGCGTTTTAGGTCCTTCGTCCCTTACATTTTGTCCAACCTTCAGCCTTTTTAAAATGGGTATTAATATTGGACCTAAAATCAAAGTAATCATAAATGAAATAATAATAATCTTGATTATTACTTTATAGTCCATTATTTGCTTACTCCTCTCTTCAGCATATGTTCAATATATCATTTTATTTTCCTTCGTTAAGTATTCCTAATACAATTTCTCTTTCGTCAAATGGCAATACTTCTTTACCTATAATTTGATATGTTTCATGTCCTTTACCAGCTAATAAAATAACATCGTCCTTCTTTGCTATTTCTAAAGCATAACGTATCGCTTCTTTTCTATCTTCAATAATCACACATTCACAATTTTCATCATCAATTCCTCTTAAAATATCTTTAACTATCTCTTTTGGATTTTCAGTTCTCGGATTATCGGTTGTAATGATACATATATCACAATAATGAGAAGCTATTTCCCCCATTTTAGGTCTTTTCGTTTTATCTCTATCTCCACCACAACCGAATACAATCATTTTCCTTCCTTTAGCAAACTGGTCAATTGTGCTTAATACCTTTTTAAATCCATCAGGAGTATGTGCATAATCTATTATTACAGAAAAATCTGTATTAGTCGGCACCACTTCAAATCTTCCTCTTACCCCTTGTATCGTTTCAAGTCCCCTTTTAATATCTTCTAGCTTTATATTAAATGCAATTCCGCAAGATGCAGCCGCTAAAGCATTATAGACACTAAATTTACCAGGAATATTCAATCTTATATCAATACTACCATCAGGTGTTATTAAATCAAATTTAACACCACTTGCATAAATTTCTATATTACGAGCCATTATATCGGCTTTTTTTTCTATCCCGTATGTTAAAATTGGTGTATCAAGTTCTTGTATAATGCTTTGAATTTTTCTTCCATATTCATCATCTATATTAATAATATTATAATCTCTAGTTTTATAAAATAATTTAACTTTTGCTTCCATGTAACTCTGTAAATCCTTATGAAAATCTAAGTGCTCAGGAGTTAAATTTGTAAAAATACCTACATTAAAATCACAGTATTCAACTCTTTTTAATTCAAGAGAATGTGATGAAACCTCCATTACACAACTATCTATATTTGTATTAACCATACGATTAAAAAATTCTTGTAAATCTAAAGATTCTGGCGTAGTATTTTTCGATTTAACAATTTCACCATTTATCACATTTCCTATTGTTCCTATCAAACCTACATTCTTACCTGATGCTTCTAAAATAGACTTTATAAGATAAGTAGTTGTTGTTTTACCATTAGTGCCTGTAATTCCTATTAACTCTAACTTCTCTGATGGATTTTTATAATAATTTGATGAAATTCTAGCTAATGCACATCTTGTATCTTTAACTAATATTTTGACAATATTCTCGGGGATATTTATATCTCTTTGCAATATAACTGCTTTTGCACCATTACTAATCGCTTGATTTATATAATTATGCCCATCTGTTTTATAACCTTTTATAGCCACAAATATACAACCATTTTCAGCTTTTCTCGAATCATAAACTATTTTAGAAATTTCAATGTCTAAATCTCCACTATACTTCTCAATTTCCAATCCATTGATTAAATCTATTAGTTTCATTTTCAGCACCTCACTAAACTGTATTATCGATTTGTTACTTATTGATAATATCATATTTGAATATTATTAGTCTACTTAAAAGGCAACTTTCAAACAAAGTCAGCATTGTTTGAAGTTGCCTTATGATATCTATAATTAGTTCACTTTACCAAATTCAACTTTTACCAAAGAATTAAATTCTACCATAGTACCTGCCGCTGGATACTGACTTTTTACAACACCATTTCCTTTAAATTTAAATCTCAACCCAAGATTGTTAAGAAGTTCTGTAACTTCCTCCATCGTTTTACCCTTAAGATTTGGCATAATAATCTTACTATCTTCTTTTCTCCTAGAATATACATACAAATCTATCATTGAACCCTTCTTTACCTTTGTGCCCGGTAGTGGAAATTGATCTATTACTAATGAATCTTTTTGAATATCTAATGTTTCTGTATTGTAATCAAGCCCAGCCTTTTTTAATTTATTTACTACATCTTTTATTGTTAAATTTCTTACCTCAGGAACTACAACCGTCTTTTCGTTATTATTTTTTTGCTCGTCTGCTGTAAATTGAGGTTCTACATCTAAATAATTCAAAGTCTCTTTTATTACCTGACCAGCTACCGGTGCAGCAATTCTACCACCATAATATTCGCCATTACTAGGCTCATCAATAACAACCAATACTGTAATTTTAGGATCATTTACAGGTGCAATAGCAACAAATGATGCTACATATTTACCTTCAGCGTACCTTCCATTTATTACTTTTTGAGCTGTACCAGTCTTTCCTCCAACTCTATAACCAGGAACATAAGCCTTTTTACCAGTCCCTGATGAAACAACAGTTTCTAGTATGCTTAACAAAGTCTTAGAAGTATCTTTTGATATTACTTTTCTTTTTATTACTGGTTTAAATTCATGAACCACATTCCCTTTATCATCAACTAATTCTTTAACAATTCTAGGTTTCATTAAATTTCCGCCGTTTGCAACCGCAGATATAGCAGTAATTAACTGAATTGGAGTAACAGCTATCCCCTGCCCATATGAAATAGTAGCTAAATTAACTTCTTTCATATATTCAGGTCCTCTTGGGATAATTCCAGATTGTTCTCCAGTTAACTCTATACCAGTTTTCTCTCCAAATCCAAAAGCTTTTATATATTTATACATCCTCTCTTTACCAAGTCTTTGCCCAACAGCTACAAAGACCTCATTACATGAGTTTTGAACTCCTTCTACAAAAGTTTCGCTGCCATGTGGGTTATACCATCTCCAACACTTTAATCTAGCGCCTTTAACACTAGTTATAAAGCCATCACAATAAAACTGACTTTCAGGAGTTACAACATTTTCCTCTAACCCCGCAGCAGCCGTTATTATTTTGAAAGTAGAACCCGGCTCATAAACATCATTTATAGGAAAATTCCTCCACATATCATACCATTTTTTTATCAACTCTTTTTGAGGCAATTCTTTCCATTGCTGTTTTAAATTTTCATCTAAAGGTTCTCTAGGGTTATTTGGATCATAATCCGGTTTAGAAGCCATAGCTAATATATCACCTGTTTTAGGTTCCATAATTATTATTGATACTCTTTTCGCTTTATTTTTTAAAAGAGCCTCTAAAGCAGCCTTCTCTGCAAAATGCTGAATAGTTTCATCTATCGTAAGAACAACACTCAAACCATCTTTTGGTTCATATAGTTTCTCGTTCGCATATGGCAATTGTCTACCAACAGCATCTGCAGTTTTTATCCATCTACCCGGTGTACCTGTCAAGTATTTATTATATGTCTTTTCAATACCATACAAACCAACATTGTCAATATCTGTAAATCCTAATATGTGTGCTGCAAAATTATCATATGGATAATATCTTTTGTTATCGTCTACAATCTCTATCCCACTTAACTTTTTACTCCGTAAAATATCTGCTTTTTCTTTAGATATCCACATCTTTATCTTAACGACACTTTGTCTGCTAGTAATCTTTTTATAAACATTATCTTCATCTAAATCAAGTACTTCTGCCAATATTTTTGCAGTTTCTTTAGGATTTTTTACATCTGCAGGTCTACACCAAACAGTATCAGCACTAACACTTATGGCTAATTTTTTACCCTTTCTATCAAATATTACTCCTCTTTTGGCTCTAACTGGTATATCTCTAGTCCATTGTTCTAGAGCTAATTTCTTCAGTTCTTCACCCTTAACTATCTGCAAATATCCTAGTCTTATCGTTAGTGATAATGAAGCAATAGATACTAATAACAACATTGCAATAAGTCTTTTTTTTGTAGAAATAGTGGGTGATGACACAGCTTTTCCCCCTTATATTACTGAAAATATCCAAACATCTTGTTAACAACATTTCTGAAGGCATTGAGGAATATATAATTATTATCCCCTTTATCTTCAGCCACATCGGTTTCATCATTAAATAAATCTTCAACAGTTAAATATACCGTTTGATCGTTTGTAGGATATTTCAATCCTAATCTTTGCTTTGCCTCTTTCTCTATCCATTTAGATTCTTTTATTTTCTCCAACTCTATAATTAAATGCTGTTTTTGATTATTTAACTTTTCTATTCTTTTGTCAAGCATAGTTATATCATATCTCATTTTAGTAATATGAGCATATCTTAACAAAACAACTAATGCTATAGCTAAAATCAAAAAAGAAAACATAATAACTTTAACTTTCATTAAAACTATTTTCTTTGATTTTCTTATTTCTCTCTTTTCAATTCTGTTTATTCTATTTTCATTTTTTAATAATCTATTTTCTTTTTTTGCTACTAACAAATTTATTCACCCCTTTTTCAGTTTAGAACACTAAACTTTCTCTGCTATTCTAAGTTTAGCGCTCCTAGCTCTAGGGTTTTTAGAAAGTTCTTCATTAGAAGGCAAAATAGGTTTCTTTGTTATGATCTTTAACTCTCTCTTTTTATTACAAACACATACAGGTAACTCGGGTGGACAAACACAATCCAAACTCAACTGCTTAAAAGTCTCTTTAACAATTCTATCTTCTAATGAATGAAATGTTATTATGCAGATTCTTCCACCCTTGTTTAAAATCTTGACTATATCCTCAATAGTCTGCTTTAAAATCCCTAACTCATTATTCACTTCAATCCTTATTGCTTGAAAAGTCCTTTTAGACGGATGAGGACCGTCTTTTCTTGCTCCTTTCGGAATAGCTTTCTTAATAATATCTACTAACTGTCCAGTAGTATCTATAGCATTATTTTTTCTATATTCAACTATAAATTTTGCTATTCTACTCGCCCATCTTTCTTCACCATATTCTCTTATTATTTTTGCAAGTTCGTCTTCTGAATACTTATTTACAACATCCCATGCACTAAAATCACTACTTCTATCCATCCTCATATCTAAAAAGGCATCTTTTTTATATGAAAATCCTCTCTCTGCTACATCTAATTGGTGTGAAGATACACCTAAATCTAACAGTACACCATCTATCACATCTATATTCAACCTATTAAGTATATTGCTAATATTACTAAAGTTATCATGCACTAAAGTAACTTTATCAATGTAATGTTTTAATTCTTCTTCTGCCTTACGTATAGCATTCATGTCTTGATCAATTCCAATTAAACGTCCATTTTTTAATCTCTTCACTATTTCTTTAGAATGTCCAGCTCCTCCTATAGTACCATCAACATAAATACCATTTTCACGAATATTAAGTCCCTCTATAACCTCATTTAATAAAACTGATACATGTTTAAAATCCAATTTAGCCACCTCTTTTACTATTCTTTCTCTTTTGTAAAAAGAACAACTTTATAATATTATTATTAGTTTTAAAAAAAATCAATATTTACTAAATACCCAATTCAGCCATTTTTTCAGCAATATTTTCATAGCTCAAATTTTCATCCTCGTTATATAAAATCCACTCCTCTTTGCTCCAAATTTCTACTCTATTTGACACTCCTATTATTATAGCATCTTTTACAAGTTTACAATGCTGTCTTAAATTGCTAGGTATTAATATTCTACCTTGCTTATCTAATTCGCATTCTGTTGCTCCAGCAAAGAAAAATCTTACAAAAGCTCTTGCATCTTTTCTAGTCAATGGTAGTGATTTTAACTTTTCTTCTAAAACTTTCCATTCATCTTTTGGATATACAAAAAGACAGTTGTCTAATCCTTTGGTTAGAATAAAGGATTCTCCTAAGTCCTCTCTAAACTTAGCCGGTATTATTAATCTGCCTTTTTTGTCAATTGAATGCTGATATTCTCCAATAAACATACATTACACCCCATTATAAGGAACAAGCCCCCACTTCCTACCACTTTAAACCACACTGTATATCTTCTATAATATTTTTTGAATTCCTGCTATCAATTTGAAATTTTTTTGAAAATATGCTAGTACATAGGACCCATTTAAAAAAGTAGTATCTTACTAATTTATTTAAATCTGAAATTTTGTTATTTTTTAAACAAAAAAAACGGCTAAAAGCCGTGAGATTGTTGACAAAATAGAATAGATTTGTCAACAGTCTAGATGGCTAAAAGCCGTATTAATGTCATTAAACTATTTACTTATAATTATTCAATTTAAATAGAGTGGTTTAAAGCGGTAGGAGTATAAGTATGCTAATTATCTTTTAACCTATTTTCCTTGTCTAAATAGAAAAGAGTTATCAACTTATCTAATTCAACGCTTAGCTCATATATAATCTCATAATTCTGCTCTTCATTTATTGATTTATTAAGCTCGTCCCTTAAATGAGCAATCTGCTCCTTTAAATCCATAATACCAACTCCTACCATAAGAAAATATCGGGTAATGTCATTTTATTACATTATTCGCCTAAATGTCAATACATTTTTATCCAAAATTACAAAGAAATTTTAAATTAGACACCAATTATCTACTTTTATCATCTTTTTACGCTCATTTTCTATATTTTATAATAAATTTCTAGTATTTTATATATTATTCTAAAATTCTTTTTCTCCTCTTATAAAATAGTACCATTGAAACTGCTATAATTATAATACTTATTAGCTGTGCTACTCTAAACTTACCTAGCATTAAACTATCAATTCGTAATCCTTCTATGAAAAATCTAGCAAACGAATATAACATCAAATACAATAAAAAGACTTCTCCTTTAACTTTCACTTTATTTTTTCTATACCATAATAAAAATAAAAATACTCCAAAATCCCATATTGACTCATATAAAAAAGTAGGATGAACTTTTTGTCCGTTAACTATAATACCCCACGGTAAGTCAGTAGGAGTCCCATATGCTTCCTGATTAATAAAATTACCCCATCTTCCAATAGCCTGACCCAAGATAATACTAGGAGCAACTATATCCGCTATCTCCCAAAAATTTACCTTCCTAACTTTACAATATACTAAAGCAACTATCACAGCTGCAATTATACCTCCATGAATAGCTAGTCCTCCACCTCTAATATTTATTATCTTTAAAATATCCCCTCTATAGTACTCCCAATTAAAAATCACATAATACATTCTTGCTCCAATAATAGCCAAAGGAATAGCAAAAATAAGCAAATCTATAAGTTTTTCCTCATCAAAACCAATTCTTCTACACTCTCTAACTGCTATTATCATTCCTAATAACATTCCTAAAGAAATTAAAATACCATACCATCTAACAGATATTCCAAAAATCTCAAAAGCAACCGGATTCATACAATCACTCCTTAAATAAAATTGAAGCTACTAGAAATCTAGTAGCTAACATACATTTCTATTATATTTTTCTAAATATAATTAGTCAATAAAATCTTAAGGATTTACTATTGAAATTACAAAATTATCTTCTCTAAAATGTTTTTCTAACCTTTTCTGCAAATCTTCTAAACTTATATTCTCAAGTATATTCATATATTCAAACAAAGATGCATTTTTAAAATAATATGATGTAAAAGAATTAGCAATAAATTCTATTGAATCAAAATCCATTATGTGATAGCCTAATGATTTTTTCTTAATTCTAATAAAATCTGTTTCGTTTAAACCATTTATTTTAATCTTCTCTAAATATTTAATTATAGTTTCTAGAACTTTTTTAGGTTCCACAGACTCTCCGCCTATTATAGAATGTCCATAATCTTTATGCCCAATATACTGGCTTCCAAAAGTATTATTTATTAAACCATCTTCATATAATTTTTGATATAATTCGGAACTTTTCCCGAATAATAAATCTAATAGTATATTAGTTTCAATCTCCTTTTTTAATAGCATATCACCATCATACCCTAAATCTATATCTTTAAATCCAATATTAAACAATGGAGATGAAACTTGTAATCTCTCTTCTAAAATACTTTCATTAATATGTTTAGGCTCTTTTGGATAAAATCTTTTTATATTTAAATCCCCTTTTGATTTACTGCTTTTTAAAGCATTATTTACAACTTCCAAAGCCTTTTCAAAATCGAAATCACCTACCATGACAAGTACCATATTTTCTAATCTGTAAAACGTATTATAACATTTATATAAAAATTCTTTATTAATTTTCTTTATACTCTCAACCGTTCCCGCAATATCAATTCTAACCGGATGATAGTGATACATACCTTTTAAACAATTAGAAAATACCTTCCAATTAGGTGAATCGTCATACATTCTAATTTCTTGTTCAATAATTCCTTTTTCTTTTTCAACATTCTCATCTGTAAAATACGGATTTTGTACAAACTTAACCAAAACCTCTAGATTTTCATAAAATTTATCAGTGCACGTAAACAAATATGATGTTTGATTAAAATTAGTAAAGGCATTTACGTATGAGCCTAACTCTGAAAATTTCGCAAATATATTCCCTGTCGGTTCTTCAAATAATTTATGTTCCAAAAAATGAGCTATCCCTTCAGGTACTTCTATAGCTTCAGTTTCTTCGACGGGAATAAATTTATTATCATTTGAACCATAATTAGTCGAAAACATTGCATATTTCTCTACATAATCTTTTTTAGGTATATGAAAAACATTCAATCCACTATCTAACTTTGCAAAATTAAGCTTTTCATTCAATTTATCATGTGTAGATACTTCTATTTTCAAAAGTATTCCTCCCTACTTTTTCCTTTTAGTTAAAAAATATATTGTATCTAAACTCAATTTTTTAGCAGCTTCTACTATTTCGTATTTAGATACATTTTGCAATCTTTCAATTATTTCATCAATATTTCTGTAATCATTTGCAAGTATATTACTCAAGTAATAATCAGCAAGAGAAAAATTACTATCTTTTATGGACTTTATTGAAGTTATTAAAGTTTTTTTTGCCTGTCTAATATCGCTTTCTGAAAACTTGCCTAATTTCATATCTTCTACTTGCTCTTTTATTATATCCAGCGTTTTCTGATAGTTTGAAAACTCTATACCCGAAGATATTATAAGCAGCGACTTATACTTTAATACTCTCGAATAAATATAATAAGCTAAACTCTCTTTCTCTCTCACATTCATAAATAATTTCGAATTAGGCCCGCCACCAAGTATATTACTCATGATTAATAACGGCTCATATAATTTATCTTCATACGGTATATTTGTTCTAAATCCTAATGTCAATTTTCCTTGATTAACATCCATCTCTTCGCGAACTAAATTTTTAGTATGAATCTCTTTTAATACATTTTCTCTTTGTATGTCAATAACCTTATCCCTTTCTATATCAAAATTTTCTACAAAGATATTAGAAACTGCATCGACGTCTATATCTCCAACGATACATACCTCTATAGGACTTGATTTTAAAACTGTTAAATAATGCTCATATAGCTTACGGCTATCTATATCCTTTAAATCTTCTACATAACCATGTTTATAAAGACTATAATTTTCATTTTTACACATTTCTTCAATACATCTATCTACTGAATAAGTCTTTTTATCATTTATTCTACTCTCTATTTTCTTTTTCAAATTTTCCTTTTCTTGATTTACATATTCATCCAGAAAACTACCATTTTCTAACAAAGGATTGTTGATTATTTCATTTAAAATTTTAATCATTTCTTCGATTAAATTATTACCTGAAACATATTTATCATTTGGCCCTTCCAATGTAAATCTAATTACTTGTCTTTCACCCTTCTTCGTAACATCTACGCTCAAATTTGCACCAAATAGATCCTCTAATTTTTGCTGTATATCTGTAAAAGTATTATAGTTCTTTGTACCTCTTTTCAAAACCATTGGCAATAATGCATTTTTAGTTACCTCACTACGCACCAATGGCCTAACAATATAAATGCTAATTAAGTTTGATTTAAATTTATCCGTAACAATTAAATTCAAATTTACTCCTTCATCAATTCTCTTTCTTATATTTTTTAATGTCAATATACAACCCTCCTACACATTATTAGTTCCAGACTTTCATATCTGCTAATTTAATCCTATTTCTTATTTCTTTAATGATATTATCGTCATTACAAAAACCATCTATAACTTTAACCTTAATGCCTTCTGGAAAATCTACCTCCCTTTTTACTTTATCAGCTATAATATTATTATCTATGTCAGTAGTCGTAGGTTTTAAATATACACAAAGTATCTCGCCAACTCCATACTCCAACACTTCTTTAACTGCCTTAACATAATCAGGCTTTAACTTATCAAACCATGCTATTTTTATTTTAGATTCATCAATTCCTAATTCTTCAACTAGATATGTTTTTACCTTTTTAGAAAACATTATCTGCTGTTTTACCGATTTAATTAAACTACTTTTATTATACTCCCCCTGTCCTATTAATACTATTCCCGTATCCATTATTTTTTTTGCATCTACATTATTTGAAATTTTATTTAAATATGATATAGCTAGGTATTCACTATTCCAAAAAGGTTCAGTCCACCTAATTTGTACATTATAATTATACAATTTAAGTTTTTCAACCCTCTTTTTTAATTTAGCAAATTCACTCCCTTCAGAAATAATTACAGGTACCACTATTATTTTATAATACCCTTCAGTTACTAAATTAAATATTTTTTCTTCTACATATTCTGTATCTTTTAAATATGCAATATTTATATAATATTCGTCAGAAAGCACACTTCTTAACTTTTCAACTAATTTTTTAGTATTTCTCTCATAATCACTTCTTCCAATCATTCGATAATTCTTTTTAATATTATATAATTGAAAAGGTATACTTATTTTGTTTAAAAATTTTTCATTTAGCAAAATATTAGTTATAGCCTTTGAAGGTTCGTATACAGAACTTTCTCCTTCAACAACTAATAATACAGCTTTATCCTCCTTTCGTCGATAAGTATTTAAATTGCCAATCTTCATATTGTACTTTTGAGTAAATAAAAATAATATAGATAAAATATAAGTTATTAAGATTATCCCAATAAGTAAAAAAATACTCTTTTTAGTTTTAAAACTCTTTCTCTGTTTTAATATATTGATAAATCCAACAAATGACAGAAGTAGAAATATATTTTCTAGTGTATTATCATATGTAAAAAATAATACACTAAAAAAAATGAACATGATAATATAAAATAATAATTTGAAACTATTAATATTTGACATAATGCCACCTACTCAACTTATAATTTCATTATTCATTTTTATAATTTTATGTATATTTATATATTTTTTAGAACTAAACCCTTTAATAGATAAAAAAAGGGTCCCGCTTTGCGGGACCCGCTTCTTTTTGCTACCCGCAACTTAATTACTCTAGTCTATATGTTATACCATGTACACCCTTATATTTAATAGGCTCCATTACGCCACCACATTCTACACAATCAAATCTCGGTGGTACGCTTATATCTCCACTATCTAGTATGTCAAACATTTCTACTACATCTTTTGGTACCTCTTCTTCTATCCCACATTCTATACATTTGTATCTTACATATTCTCTTTTTTCTTCTCGTTCTTGTCTTCTCCTTTTCTTTATTCTCTCTCTTATTTTGTCTTTTCTTTTTTTCTTTGCCAT